>CALWSC010000014.1 GCA_944384105.1 uncultured Lachnospiraceae bacterium
TTTGACTCCTGCACACGCTGGTTCGAATCCAGCTAGCCCAGTTAGGAACTTGCGGAGCATTAGCTCAGTCGGTAGAGCACTTGACTTTTAATCAAGTTGTCCGGGGTTCGAATCCCCGATGCTTCAGTATCGCAGCTACAGAGGTAGTTGCCTTTTTTTGTATATAGCCCTAATATGATATGCGGATATGGCGGAATTGGCAGACGCGCCAGATTTAGGTTCTGGTGTCTATGACGTGCAGGTTCAAGTCCTGTTATCCGCAGTCTGAAAGTGCCTTTAAACAGGCACTTTTTTAACTTGTGCTGTAAAAAGAAGGGGCTGTGAAAAAGCATAGACTAAAACAAAGAAGGACCATGGGTCAAAAATAAGCCCAAGGTCCTTCTTTTGTGTTAAAATTAACTTGCAATGATAATTATTAACAAGTCTAATTCTAACGCAAAACAGGCAGTTTTGCCAATACTTATTTCGGATTATCTGGATATTTGTGATCCAGTGCTGACATTTGACCGTTTTATGGTGGAAATGGATCTGGAGAAATATCTGAAAGGAATCCCGAAACACTCTGCGGGAAGAATCAGATATAATCCGGTCAGCATGCTGAAAACAGTCTTATTCGGATTTATGACGAATGGGTATATCTCTCTGCGGGAACTGGAAGACAGTTGTTTTGAAACAAAACATGTGGATCTGCAGCATCTGTACATTGACGGTTCTAAATTTGAAGCAGATTCTATCCGAAATATCCCGTTGCAGATGCCGGATATGGTTCCTGCAATAGAAGTATCATGGAGACCCCTTCCGGGCGGTCAACTTTCCGATCGGTGAAGATGGCCTTATGAGGTGTCCGAACGGCAAAGCCTTTCACTTGCAGTATCGACAAAATGTAAGAGGAAATGCATATGGCAGACAGGAAGAAGTGTATCAGTGTGAAGATTGTGCCGGATGTCCGTATGCAGAGGGATGGAATCGGTCCGGCTGGAAGTCTTTCTGGTTTCTATTGGACACATTTAATCATTGAGACCTATGGGGGAAGGGGGATTATAGGCATTTTTAGGAAAAAACATGTGCTTATGTATAAAAGGAGAGCTGTGAAAAAATGATTTCTCATTTTTTCACAGCCCCTTTTATATAAGGTTTTAAATCAGCTGAATACATTCCCACGCTCTCCCGCGGATATACTCAAAATCTTCGCGGGATGATGCAGGCGCATACAACTGCCCGATGCGGTCTGTTCCATTGGTTATGGGCGGAACCTCTGTCCCCTCGGGATAGTCGACAGAGACGAAAATTCCCTCTTTTGCAAGTCCGGCGATACGGTCCCGGTCGATTTTTCCGATGCGTGCGCGGCGTTCGCTGAAGAGGAGCGTGCCATAACACGGAACAGCGCTCTGCAGGGTAAAATCCGTATGGTCCCCGGCTGCGCATTTAATCATCTGTGCGTAGTAGTCAATACCGCCGTATAGCGAGATCAGTTCCGGAATACAGGTGGCGCCGCACCTGCCGCCTGCCTCGATGATGTAAAGATCATCCCCGACGACAAAAGCGTCAATATTCATTGCGCAGTTATTCATGCCTGAGACGTCGATAATTCGCTGTACCTGAAGGCGGATCTGATCCATAAGCTGCGGAGAGCCGCTGAAGGGAAAATGATGACCGACCGGAACGGTTGTCCTTTCGCCGTGATAGACGAGCTTCGTGTGCGGAAGCAGCA
This sequence comes from uncultured Lachnospiraceae bacterium, assembly GCA_944384105.1. Classification (GTDB taxonomy): domain Bacteria; phylum Bacillota; class Clostridia; order Lachnospirales; family Lachnospiraceae; genus Egerieimonas_A. The sequence goes on from CALWSC010000014.1 coordinate 1,712, forward strand.
GAACCGGCTTGTGATCCTGCACGAAAGCATCAATTCCGATTTCACAGCCGTCAATATAAGCCTCCGCAAGCAAATAGGGCTTGCGTGTGAAGGTTCGTGCGAGCAGATAGGAAGCAGAGAGCTCAGAGATGCTGTTGACCTTAAGTACGCCGCGGCTGCCCGAGCTGTCTGTTACCTTCAGGACAATCGGTGCGCCGAGCTCGTGAAATGCCTCCTCAGCGTCCGAGAGGGAATAGATCTTTCGGAAATCCGCAGTGCGCACTCCGCCTGCAGCGAACATTTCCTTCATCTTCGCCTTATCGGTCAGAAGGGCTGCCGCATCAGACGGAATGCCGCACAGATCCAGTGCGTCGCAGACTTTTCCGAGTGTACGGACCGCAACATCCGTACCTGTGGTGCAGATACCGCAGATGCCTTCCCTTCGCGCCGCTTCCAGGATTGCGCCGCTGTCCGTGGTGTCGAGTGTATAGAACTTATCCGCCAGAGCGAAGCCGGGATAATTGCCCGCATAGCTTACAACAATGGTGTAAAAGCCGAGTTCCTTTGCCTTTTGGATCAGGGGGACCTGATAAACGCCTGCCCCCAGAATCATCATTTTCCTCATAAAATATTCACCGGGGAAATTTCCCGTTCCTTTCTGAAATACAAAAATAAATCAAAGCGCTGTATCATCGTTGACGAATGCAGCAGGTTCCCGTTTCTTCTTTTTTTTCTTCTTTCCGTGCTTTTTTTTCTTTTTCTCCGGAAGATTCACTGTCTCGCGCACGATATACTGCGGAGTGCTGTTGATTGAGAGAATAATCTTTCCTATATATTCTCCGATGATGCCGAGCACCAGAAGTACGATGCCGAAGAATACGAACATGCAGCACATAATCGAAGCCCAGCCGACCTGCATATCAGGTGTGACAAGCTTTCGGATCAGCGTGATGACTGCCCCGAGAAAACCGAAGCAGGCAAAAATTGTTCCCAGCAGCGCGGAGATGCGAAGCGGGATCACCGAGTAATTCCAGTAGGCTAGCCAGAGCGTCATGAGCTTCTTGAGCGTGTAGTTTGAGCTGCCGACCTCGCGTCTGTGATGTTCCACGGTGACGTTAGCGATGTTGTTTGTGGTTCGGTAAAAGATACCGTCCACATACGGGTTATAATTTTTATACCGTATGACTTCATCCTTTACCGCTCGGGTGATAACCCAGAAATTGCTTGATACGATATCCTTCGGACGCCCCAGCAGAATCCGGGAGGATACCTCATTAAATTTACTCGTGAGATTCTTGAAAAATCCATTTTGTTTCTTGTTATACCGCCCGTAAACGAGATCATACCCTTCTGAAATTTTGTCCAGCAGCCGGAAGATCTGGGATGGGTGAGTCTGCATATCATCGTCCATGCCGAGAATGTAATCGCCGTCCGCATAGTTCATTGCCGCCATCAGGGCGTTGTGCTGTCCGAAATTGCGGGCGAGGTTGATGCCGTGTACGAAGGGATACTTGTCCGCGAGGCGCCGGATGGCGTCAAAGGTGGCGTCTTTGGAGCAGTCATTTACAAGGACGAACTCACAGGTATAACCGGGATGAGAGTGAAATTCATCCAGCACCATCTCCACAACCTTCTCAATGGTTGCCTGCGAGTTATAACAGGGTATTACTACTGATACCAGCATATTTTAAAAACTCCTTATCGAATGTCAGATTCCAAGGAGAGTGCGTCAAAAAACAGCGGCGTTCCCCCTGTGTGTAAAAAGAGTATCTGTTTTCCGCGGATATCATGCTCATCCAGATAAGAGCACATGCCGCGAAAGGCCTTGCCTGTGTAGGTTGGGTCGAGACAGATGCCGTTTTCGCAGAACTGCCTGCGGATCACGGAGAGAATGGTACCGTCATATTTGCCATAACCTCCGGCGAGATATGCGTCCGTAAGCTCGATCTCCTGATCAAAACCCTCCGGCAGATGCAGAGCGCGGTCAGCAAAGTACGATTCCACGCCGGTGCGCAGGATGCGGGTGCCGCGCTCCTTATCGCGTGAGACGGAGATTCCGACGATATGCCGCCTGTCGTGCGCGAGCAGGTGTCCGCAGATCAGCCCGCTCTGCGTCGCTCCGGTGCCGGAAGCGTGGAAGATATAGTCGAAATGTACACCCATTTGTTCCTCCTGACGGCAGATCTCAGCGTAGGCGTCCGCGTAGGCGCGTGCCGCCGTGCCCTCATTTCCCTCGCCCAGGCGGTTCCCATATATGTAATATGGCACAAAGCCGCGGCTCTTAGCAGTCTCAAACGCTCTGTCTACTGCGGGCGCAATCTGGTCTTTCGGGCATCGGAGAACCTCCGCGCCAAGCCACCCGACGAGCCTGCTGTTTCCGGTCAAAGCAGAACCTCCCTCCGAATCCTCTGAACAGATCATCAGACAGGGAATTCCCTCGATGTGACAGGCGTTGGCGAGCACCCGACAGAGATTGGAACGGCTGTTCCCGTACAAAATCATAAAATTTCCGCCCTTTGCGCGCATATCCGCCAGAAAGGCGTACGCAATCCGAACCTTGTTTCCGCCCAGACTGAACGGCAGCAGGTCATCCCGCTTGATATAAAAATAATTCCCCTCCATCCTGAGAGGATGGATCGGAGTTTCCGTCAAAATATCCATACGTCTGAGTCCTTTCCTGAAAAACTGTTTCCAGTATACCATCAATGCGCGGGAGATACAAGGGCAGCGACGGGAATCTCCGGGACAAACGCAAAAGAAGGAAGCCCTCAGCCGTGCCGCGGCATGGATGGGGATTGCCTCTGCCCCGCCCAGGTGCTATAATGTCAGAGTTCCGCAAAACAAGTGAGGACATGTAAAGCTGAACTATTATCAGGGAAAGGAGCCGGACAAATGGCAAAGGCAAAGGATTATGTGCTTCTGCATCTGAATATCCTGCTGTTTTCACTCACCAGCGTATTTTCGAAGCTGGCGTCCACGCAGTACGTAAAGCAGGGGCTTTCTTCGGCGCTGCTGTATGTGTTTTTGTTTCTGATGCTGTTAAACTGCGCGGTATATGCGGTGGCGTGGCAGCAGGTGATTAAGAAATTTGCGCTCTCCACGGCATATGCGAACAGGAGTGTGTATCTGATCTGGTCGCAGATCTGGGCAGCGGTGATTTTTCATGAAAATTTGTCCGTGCAGAATATCATCGGCATGATGGTGATTCTGGCGGGAGTACTGGTGGTGCAGAGATATGAATAGATGGTTTATGCTGCTGATGCTTGCAGGTACGTTTTTTTCCGCGGCGTCGCAGATTTTATTAAAGAAGAGCGCGCAGAGAAATTATAAAAACCGGCTGTTTGAGTATCTGAACTGGCGTGTGATCACAGCGTACGGTATCTTCTTCGGCGTACTGTTTCTGAATACCTACGCTTACACAAAGGTGGATATGAAGTACGGACCGGTCATCGATACATTCAGTTATGTGTTCGTGCTGCTGCTGTCGTGGCTGATTTTAAAGGAAAAGATTTCGAGAGGGAAGCTGATTGGAAATCTGCTGATAATTTTGGGCGTATTTATTTATACCCTCCCGTAAAAGAAGCTCTTCCCTGAATTGTTTCAGTTGCTTTTCCAACGAAAAGATGTTACAATGAATGTCACGAAAAAGTAATAAAAATGTAACAAATGGGAGAGGTTTCCGGTGAACGCTTTCCCTGGCTTTGAAAAGGAGTAACGATGCGATGAAGAGAAAGAACTATCTCGCCGCGCTTGCAGCCTCTGCGCTGCTGCTTGTCTGCAGCGCAGGGACCGTATATGCGGCTGACGACGGTCTGGGTGTACGGTATCTGCTCGAGGATACTCTCTCAGAGGAGCAGCAGGTCAATGTATTTGTGAGCGTGGAGCAGCCCGGACAGGCGATTGAGAGCGCAGTACTGGTCTATGAGGAAAATGGGGCGCAGCTTACGGCGGAGGCGTCTGAGATTATCGAGAACAGCATGGTCTTTGAGCTTGCAGGAACGGCAGAGCGCGAGTATCAGCAGGTGCAGCTTACGGCAGGAGGGGAACCGTATACGGCGGATCTGGCGCAGACGCAGCAGAGTGAGGAGATTCTCCTGGATTCAGAGACGATTGCGGAGGTGGATACGGGGCTTACCGGAGAGGACGTGGACGGCTTTGTAATTTCCGGAAATACCGATGAGGAAATTGAGGAAAATCTGGAAGCAGCGGTCTATGTGACAGATCCGTATATGATGCCGAATACGCTCTCTTTGGACCGCGCACGGCAGAACCCCTGGATTGTGCTTGATCCCGGACACGGGGGATCAGACCCGGGAGCCACAAGGACATGGGACGGAAAACTGTATCAGGAGAAGGATATGACGCTTAAAATCTCCTGGGCGACGCGCCGCTATCTGAATGAGAAATATCCCAATGTCAAGGTTACCATGACAAGAACTGATGATACCTATATAAGCCTGAGCTACCGCACAAACTATGCGGCGAGCGTTGGAGCAACCGTGCTCGTAAGCCAGCACATTAACTCTACGTCCGGCAGCACCACGACGGCGACCGGAGTGGAGGCAATGGTTGCAAATGTTGGATCATTCCGCACGGAGGTAGCGCAGTCGGGACAGGATCTGGCGCGCGCAATCCTCAATGAACTGGTATCCCTTGGATACAGAGACAGAGGATTTGTAATCAAGATGAGTACAAATGGAAGCACTTATGCGGACGGAAGCCCGGCGGACTACTATTCCATCGTGTGCAACAGCATGAACAACGGTATCCCCGGCATTATCATCGAGCATGGATTTATCAACAGCGAGCACGATTTCCGTACATATTTACAGAGTGACGCTTCTTTGGAGCAGCTCGGCCAGGCAGACGCGCGGGGTATTGCGAAGTTCTTAAATCTCGACAGTCTGACGCCGGAACCGACGCCAACTCCGGATCCAACCCCGGAACCGACGCCAACTCCCGATCCGACCCCGACCCCGGATCCAACCCCGGAACCGACGCCAACCCCCGATCCAACGCCGACACCTCAGCCGCAGGCAGGCTGGCAGATGATGGACGGCATTTACTACTATATAAACAGTGACGGCACGATCCACAAGGGCTGGCTTGAGGAGGGCGGCAAGCGCTATTACCTCGATCCGGTAAACGGACAGATGCAGGCGGGCTGGAAAGACATCGGGGGAGCGCGTTATTATCTGAATGCTTCAGGCGTCATGCAGACCGGCTGGCAGGTCGTGGGAGGGAAGTATGAGTACTATTACCTCGGCGACGACGGGAAGATGCGTACCGGCTGGCAGACCGTGGACGGAGAGTGGTATTACTTAAAACCGTCGGGAGCGCTCCAGTTCGGCTGGCTGAATGAGGGCGGCGAGCGTTACTGGATGGGAACAAGCGGGAATATGCAGGTGGGCTGGCAGATGATCGACGGCATCTACTACTTCTTCAATGCCTCCGGACATATGCAGACCGGCTGGCTGTATCTTGGCCCGTTTACATACTATCTGGAGCCGAGCGGACACATGCACGCAGGCTGGCTTGTGGAGAACGGAAAGAGATATTTCTTCAACGCCTCAGGGCTTCTGACGAAGACGGAGACGCTCTAAAGAGTAATGACAAAGGAAACAGTAGAAAATGAAAAGCTTGATTATCATTCCTGCATTCAATGAGGAAATGAATATCGAAAAGGTGGTGAAGAGTCTGAGACAGAACTGTCCGCAGCACGATTATATCGTGGTAAACGACGGTTCCTCAGACCACACTGCGGATATTTGCCGCGCAAATGGATTTCCGCTTTTGGATCTCCCGGTAAACCTGGGGCTTGCCGGGGCGTTCCAGGCTGGGATGAAGTATGCGTATTTAAAGGACTACGATTGCGCAATCCAGTTTGATGCGGACGGGCAGCACCTTGCAGAGTACATTGACGACCTGGTGGAAGAGATGAAGACGGGCAAGGACATTGTAATCGGTTCGCGTTTTGTGACCGAGAAGAAGCCCTGGAGCGCGAGAATGTTCGGAAGCCGTGTAATCTCTGCCGCGATTCTTCTTACAACGGGGAAGCGCATCAAGGACCCGACGTCCGGGATGCGGCTGTATAACCGCAGTATGATCCGTGAATTTGCGCTGAATCTCAATTTCGGACCGGAGCCGGATACAGTGTCGCATCTCGTAAAGCGCGGGGCACGGGTCTGCGAGGTACAGGTGCAGATGCAGGAGCGCATGGACGGGGAGAGTTATTTGAACTTTGCGAAGTCTATTACCTATATGCTGCGCATGGCCATATCCATCCTGATCATACAGAATTTCAGAAAGTAGGTGACAGAATATGTCGGTCGTATTTCGAATCGTACTGATCGTGGTGTCGTTCGGCACCATGGGATACATGCTGCGCAAGATTCACCAGGCGAAGATGCAGATTGAGGATTCTCTGTTCTGGTTCCTCTTCTCCGCGCTTCTGCTGGTGCTGAGTATCTTTCCGCAGATTGCTACCTGGGCGACGAGACTGCTTGGCATGATGTCCACGTCGAACTTTATATTCCTGTTCATCATTTTCGTGCTGCTGGTGCGCATGTTCTATATGACGCTCAAGATTTCACAGCTTGACGACAGACTTAAGAATTTTGCGCAGAAGATGGCGATTGAGGAAAATTTAAGGGAAGAGCAGGCGAAACGAGAAAAAAACGCGCAAAGCTGCACAAACAGCGCAGATTTTGCCAAAGACAGCGGGGAAAACGGGAAACACCGCCTTGAACAATAGATAAGATGATGATATAATAAACGAAATATGCAGTTATGGAGGAAGAAATCATGAGAACTTATCTGGTCACAGGAGGAGCCGGATTTATCGGTTCAAACTATATCCACTATATGTTTAAGAAGTACGGAGATACGATCCGTATCATCAATGTGGACAAGCTGACCTATGCAGGTAATCTGGAGAATTTAAAGGACATCGAGAACCGTGACAATTATACATTTGTGAAGGCTGATATCTGCGACAGCGATGCGATTCATAAGATTTTTGAGGAAAATGACATCGATCGCGTGGTTCATTTCGCAGCGGAGAGCCATGTTGACCGCAGCATCAAGAATCCGGATGTGTTCGTAAAGACGAACGTTCTGGGAACGCTTGTGATGCTCAACGCGGCAAAGGCTGCATGGGAGCTGCCGGACGGAAGCTTTAAAGAGGATAAGAAGTTTCTGCATGTGTCAACGGATGAAGTGTACGGCTCTTTAGAGGAGGACGGCGGATACTTCTATGAGACGACTCCGTATGACCCGCACAGCCCGTACTCCGCAAGCAAGGCATCTTCAGATATGCTGGTGAAGTCTTATATGGATACGTATCACTTCCCGGCAAACATCACGAACTGCTCCAACAACTACGGACCGTATCAGTTCCCGGAAAAGCTCATCCCGCTGATCATTAATAATGCGCTGCAGGGCAAGAAGCTCCCGGTATACGGAGACGGAAAGAACGTTCGCGACTGGCTGTATGTAGAGGATCACGCGAAGGGCATCGATATGGTGCAGGAGAAGGGACGCCTTTTTGAGACGTACAATATCGGAGGACACAACGAAAAACAGAATATAGAGATCATCCACATCATTCTGGATACGCTGCAGGAGATGCTCCCGGACGACGATCCGAGAAAGGCTTTAGTGAGCGAGGATCTGATCACCTACGTCGAGGACCGCAAGGGACACGACAGAAGATACGCGATTGCTCCTGACAAGATTAAGGCAGAGGTCGGCTGGTATCCGGAGACCTGTTTTGCAGACGGTATTAAGAAGACGATCCAGTGGTTCTTCGAGCATGAAGAATGGATGAAGAATGTCACCAGCGGAGATTATCAGAAGTATTACGAGGAAATGTATAACAACAAATAAATAGGGGAAGCAAATGGCAGTGTGGAACAGACACTGCTCTTTTGCGTTCCATGCGAGAGGTGCACTTTATGGATAAGATAGCCGTGTTGATACCGTGCTACAATGAGAGCAAGACGATTGAGAAGGTAATCCGCGACTGGCAGAGGGAGCTGCCCGAGGCAGTAATCTACGTATACGATAATAATTCCAGCGACGGGACGGATGAGATTGCAAGAGCAGCAGGAGCCACGGTGCGCTATGAGCGCGCTCAGGGCAAGGGCAATGTGATCCGGCGCATGTTCCGGGAGATTGACGCGCAGTGTTATCTGATGATAGACGGAGATGACACATACCCTGCGGAATACGGCAGGCAGATGGTGCGCGAGGTGCTGGAGAAGGATGTGGATATGGTGGTGGGCGACCGTCTTTCCTCCACATATTTTGAGGAAAATAAAAGACCGTTTCACAATCTGGGCAACAGCCTGGTGCGTGGGACGATCAACCGGCTGTTCCGCAGCAATATCCGTGACATCATGACGGGATACAGGGCATTCAGCTACCAGTTTGTAAAGACCTTTCCTGTACTCTCCAAGGGCTTTGAGATTGAGACCGAGATGAGCATTCATGCGGTGGACAAAAACATGCGCGTCAGCAATGTGATTATCGAATACCGCGACCGCCCGGAGGGCAGCGTCTCCAAGCTGAACACGTACTCTGACGGATACAAGGTTTTAAAGACGATCGGAAGACTTTATAAAAACTATAAGCCTATGCAGTTCTTCGGGCTTCTGACACTGGCGCTGCTTGTCATTGCGGCAGTGCTGTTTCTTCCGATTCTGATTAAGTTTATTCACATCGGGACGGTTCCAAACTTTCCGACGCTGATAGTAAGCGGATTTATCGCGATGGCAGCGATTCAGTCTCTGTTTGCGGGATTGATTCTGTCAACGCTGGCAGAGAAGAATCGGCAGGAATTTGAGTTTCGGCTTCAGCTGGTTCAAAGAGACTATAATGAGATGGTGAATAACAGTGAAAAGACTGATTAATCAGATTCTGAAGTTCGGCGTGGTCGGCGGGACAGCGTTTCTTATTGACTACGGGCTGCTGTTCGTGCTGACGGAGTTTGCCGGGATCCATTATCTGATCTCAGGCACAATCTCCTTTGCTGCTTCTGTAATCTATAATTATATCTTAAGCGTCGTCTGGGTGTTCGACCCTGTGGGAGAACGCAGCAAGGCGAAGGATATGGCGGTATTTCTGATCTTAAGCGTGATCGGACTTGGCATCAACCAGGCAATCATGTGGGTGCTGGTGGAACTCTTCGGAGTTTACTACATGCTCTCAAAGATTGCTGCCACTGCCATTGTAATGGTTTACAACTTCATCACCAGGAAGATTTTCCTGGAAGGTGGAAAGAATTAGAGAGTTATTTTAGGAGGATATACGAATGAAAGGTATTATTCTTGCCGGAGGCTCCGGCACCAGACTGTACCCGCTGACAAAGGCGATCTCCAAGCAGATTATGCCGGTATATGACAAACCGATGATTTATTACCCGTTATCCACGCTGATGCTCGCAGGCATCCGTGAGATCCTGATCATCTCCACGCCGAGAGACCTGCCTGTGTTCGAGGAGCTTTTCGGAACGGGAGAGCAGCTGGGGCTTAAGATGTCCTACGCAGTGCAGAAGTCCCCGAGAGGGCTTGCAGACGCATTTATCATCGGCGAGGAATTCATTGGGGACGATAATGTGGCGCTTGTTCTGGGAGACAATATTTTCTACGGACAGAGCTTTTCGAGAGTGCTGAAAGCTGCGGCTGAGAGGAAAGAGGGCGCGACGATCTTCGGCTACTATGTAAGAGATCCGAGAGAGTACGGCGTCGTGGAGTTTGATGAGAACGGCAAAGCGCTCTCCATTGAGGAGAAGCCGGAGCACCCGAAGTCTAACTATGCGGTTCCGGGACTGTATTTTTACGATAATGACGTCGTGGAGATTGCTAAGAACGTTAAGCCGTCCGCAAGAGGTGAGATTGAGATCACGAGCATCAATAACGAGTATCTGAACCGCGGAACTCTTCATGTAGAGACGCTTGGACGAGGCTTTGCATGGCTGGATACGGGAAATCATGACTCTCTGCTGGATGCGGCGGATTTTGTGTCTGCAGTGCAGAAGCGCCAGGGATTGTATATTTCCTGTATTGAGGAGATCGCGTATAAGAGAGGCTTTATCTCAAAAGAGCAGCTTGTAGAGCTTGCGCAGCCGCTTTTAAAGACAGCATACGGAAAGTACCTCATGGAGGTGGCAGAGGGCTTATAAGTCTGGAGGAGAAAAGTATGAGATATTTAGTTACCGGAGCGAACGGCTATATCGGAAGCCATGTCCTGAAGCATCTTCTGGACGCGGGACAGGAGGTTCTCGCGGCAGATGTGAATTTTACGGGCATGGATGAGCGCGCCGTCCGCATGGAGGGGGATATTTTTTCCGGAGATGCGGACATCTTTGAGAAGTTTCAGCGCCCGGATGTCTGCATTCATCTGGCATGGAGAGACGGGTTTGTACACAATTCAGACAGTCACATCCTGGATCTGCCGAAGCACTATGTATTTCTGAAGAATATGATCGCGGGCGGCTTAAAGCATCTTGTGGTCATGGGAAGCATGCATGAGATCGGATACTGGGAGGGTGCAATCGATGAGAACACGCCGGCAAACCCACAGTCTCTCTATGGGATTGCCAAGAATTCGCTGCGCCAGATAGCGGCTGAACTTGCAAAAAATAACGGCGTATGCCTGCAGTGGATCCGCGGCTTCTATATTCTGGGGGACGATTTGAAGAACCATTCCGTATTCAGCAAGATTCTGCAGGCTGATATGGAGGGGAAGGAGAAGTTCCCATTCACCACAGGAAAGAATCTGTATGATTTTACCAGTGTGGATGAGCTTGCAGAGCAGATTGCAGCCGTTGCCTCTCAGACAGAGATTGACGGCGTGATAAACTGCTGCACAGGCAGGCCGGTATCCCTCGCTGAGAAGATGGAGGAATTTATAGAGGAGCATCATCTGAAGATCCGGCTCGATTACGGTGCTTTCCCGGACAGGGAGTACGATTCCCCCGGCATCTGGGGAAATCCGGAGAAAATTCAGAGGATCATGAAAAACAAGAGAAATTAAGTTGCGAAAGGAATGACAGATATGGGTAAGATTACAGTGGAAACGTGTGAGATTGAGGGCTTAAAGATCATCACTCCTACCGTGTTCGGTGATGAGCGCGGATACTTTATGGAGACATATAATTACAATGATTACAAGGCAGCGGGCATTGACCAGGAGTTTGTACAGGACAATCAGTCCAGCTCCAGAAAAGGCGTGCTGCGCGGTCTGCATTTTCAGATTCATTTCCCGCAGGACAAGCTTGTGCGCGTTGTCAGCGGAGAGGTATATGACGTTGCGGTTGACCTGCGCCCAGGCTCCAAGACCTTCGGAAAGTGGCACGGCGTGCTGCTCTCTGCAGAGAACAAGAAGCAGTTCTTTATCCCCAAGAACTTTGCGCACGGATTCGTAGTACTCTCCGAGAGCGCGGAGTTCGCATATAAGTGTACAGATTTCTATCATCCGAACGATGAGGGCGGACTTGCATGGAATGATCCGGCGATCGGCGTGCAGTGGCCGATGCCTGAGGGAATGACAGAGAAGGATTTGATTATCTCCGAGAAGGATCACAAGTGGAGCGGTCTGGACGAGTATGTAAAGAACCGTAAATAATGGTCAAGAGGAGTAAACGGAATGTCTAAGAAAAAATGGCTGCCGGTTGTGATTGTGCTGATGGTGCTCTCCAACTGGCTGATCTTCCGGTTTATGCCTCCGGTGCAGAGCCCTCTGTCCCTGCGGGTGACCGTGCAGTCCGACGTATCGGATGAATACCAGCTTTTTTACAGCGATGACGGTATCTGGAGCATTGACCAGTCCTCGACGGCCAGGTATGAGGCTGAAGACGTCAATAGCCCGAAGGAGCTGGAATTTTACATCGGTAAGAGCGGTCACAGCCAGTTCCGCTTCGATATGGGAGCGCAGGCTGCGGATATTGCGATATCGGATGCAAAGTTCTGTGTCGGAAGCAGGGAGCTTGCAGTCCCGCTGGAAGCGTTTGCGGACAGCAGTGAGCAGACAGATCTCGGCGGTGTGGAGGTTTCCGGAAACCGTGTGAATATTGAGGCGAAGGACGGCGACCCGCGCATGACACTTGCGCTTGAGAGCAATGTTGCAGATGAGCTTGACACACTGATTGCAGACGGCTCAAAGGCGCTTGCTGCGGCGTGTAAAGTGCTTGCGTGTGCGGCAATCGACATCCTGCTGCTGGGCGCTCTGATTGTGAGCAGCCATGTGAAGACTCTGTTCATCGAGCTGTTTCAGAACCGCAGACTGATTGGCAAGCTGGCGTATAATGATTTCAAAACAAAGTATGTCGGCTCCTATCTGGGAATTCTCTGGGCGTTTGTGCAGCCGTTAATCACCGTGTTCGTATACTACTGCGTATTCGGTATCGGATTAAAGAGCGCTCCGGTCAACAATGTACCGTTCCTGCTCTACCTCATTTCCGGACTGGTGCCGTGGTTCTTCTTCTCCGATGCGCTCGGAGGAGGTACAAACGCGATGATCGAATACCAGTATCTGGTAAAGAAGATTGTTTTCAAGATTAGTATGCTACCTGTGGTGAAGCTGATCTCCGCGCTCTTTGTGCATGTATTCTTTACGCTGGTGGCGCTGGCGATTGCGATTCTGTACGGGTACACGCCGGGGCTTCAGCTGGTGCAGATTTTCTACTATATTTTCTGTAATTTTGTGCTGACTCTGGGGCTGGTATATGCGACCTGCTCCATCGTTATATTCTTCCGCGATACGACGCAGATTATCAATATCGTTCTCCAGGTGGGCATCTGGGTGACGCCGATTATGTGGACGCTGTCCATTGTACCGGAGAAGTTCCAGTTCCTGTTTAAGCTGGTGCCGATGTATTATATCGTGGACGGCTACAGGGACGCGATCTACAGCGGACACTGGTTCTGGGAGAAGCCGTATGAGACGATTCTGTTCTGGTTTATCACAGCAGCGGTATTCGGCATCGGAACCATGGTATTCAAGCGTCTGAAGGTACACTTTGCGGATGTATTATAACGGTGGGAAAGGGAAGAAATATGTCTGAGATAGCGATAAAAGTAGATCACCTGAGCAAGATGTACAAGCTGTACGACAAGCCCTCCGACCGTTTTAAGGAAGCGATGGGCATCAGGCTCAAGGGGAAGAAACAGTATTATCAGGAACACTATGCACTGCGCGATGTCAGCATTGATGTCAAGCGCGGCGAGACAGTCGGGATTATCGGAACAAACGGTTCCGGAAAATCCACGATTTTAAAGATTATTACCGGAACCCTAAGCCCCACAGCGGGAACTGTGACTGTAAACGGCAGAATTTCCGCGCTGCTGGAGCTGGGCGCCGGTTTCAATATGGAGTATACGGGCATTGAAAACGTGTACTTAAACGGCACAATGATGGGATTTTCACGGGCTGAGATTGACAGCAGGCTTGATGATATCCTGTCGTTTGCGGATATCGGCGATTTCGTCCACCAGCCGGTGAAGACGTACTCGAGCGGTATGTTCGTGCGCCTCGCCTTCGCTGTGGCGATCAACATTGATCCCGAGATCCTCATTGTCGACGAAGCTCTCTCCGTGGGAGACGTGTTCTTCCAGGTGAAGTGCTACCACAAGTTTGAAGAATTTAAGAAGATGGGGAAGACCATCCTGTTCGTAAGCCATGATCTGGGCAGCATCAGCAAATATTGCGACCGCGTTGTACTTTTAAACAAAGGGCAGAAGATTGCGGAGGGGCGCCCGAAAAAGATTGTGGATATGTATAAGCAGATTCTGGTTAATCAGGAGGCAGAGCACGACATTAAGCAGGAGGGAGATACTGCAGAGAAGATGGTGTCGTCGGCATCCGGCGACACCTGGAAGTCTCAGCTGGATTTAAATCCGAATCTGCTGGAGTACGGTGAGAGGTTTGCAGAAATTGTGGACTTCGCTCTTATCGACGACCAGGGGAATATCAGCAACAACATCGTGAAGGGAACGGATTTTTCCATCCGGATGAAGGTGCATTTTAACCGTGATCTGCAGGATCCGATCTTTGCGTTTACGATTAAGGATCTGCAGGGAACTGAGGTGACGGGCACGAACACGATGTATGAGAACGTCTCCGCGGGACCTGTGAAAGCGGGCGAGGAGCGCATTGTCACGTTCACCCAGAATATGAACCTGCAGGGCAGGAATTATCTGCTCTCTCTAGGGTGCGTGGGATTTTCCGATAATAAATTCGTGGTATATCACAGGCTGTACGACGTCTGCGATATCGATGTGATTTCCGATAAGAATACCGTGGGATTCTACGATATGGATTCGGAGGTCACAATCATCTGATAAAGGAGTTATGGCCATATGCAGGTACAGACAGAGAAAGCAAAGCGGTATGCGGTATATGTGTTTTACGACAGGGAAAAGCATGCGGATGAATACAATTTCTATCTGCTCGGAGAGCTGAAAAAAGAGGTGGATTACCTTCTGGTCATCTGCAATGGCGGCGTATCGGCCGAGGGCAGAGCACGCTTTGAAGCGATTGCGGACGAGGTGCTGGAAAGAGAAAACCAGGGCTTTGACATCACTGCGTACAAGATCGGCATCGAGCGCATGGGGTATGAGAAACTTTCAGAGTATGACGAGGTGCTCGTGCTCAATTCCACGTTCTTCGGACCGTTCTACCCGTTTCGGGAAATGTTTGAGACAATGGATCAGCAAGACCTCGACTTCTGGGGAATGACCACATTCCACGAGGTTCCGTTTGATCCTTTCGGGACGATAAAGTACGGTCACATCCCGACACATATCCAGTCATTCTTTATGGTATTCAGAAGAAGCCTTACGGAAAGCGCCGATTTTCAGAATTACTGGGTCAATATGCCGAAGATTCACTCCTATGAGGAGGCAATCGGATTTCATGAGGCAATCTTTACGAAGGAGTTTGCGGACAAGGGCTACCGCTGGGCCGTTTACTGCGACAGCAGCGATCTCATCGGATTTACGTACGATCCGCTTCGGGATTTTCCGCGGTACATGATCGAGGAGAAGAGATGCCCGCTCTTAAAGCGCCGCTCATTTTTCCATGAATACGGGGAGGCATTCTCCAGAAGCGGGGGCGAGGGAGCAAAGGAGGCGCTTGAATACATGGAGCAGCATCTGTCCTATGATACAGACATGATCTGGGATAACCTGCTGCGGCTTGAGAATCAGGCGGATTTAAAGAAGCGGATGCACTGGAATTTCGTCGTATCCTCGAAACTTCAGAAGAAGAGAAAGAATCCGCTTCCGAAGACAGCTCTTGTGCTGCACATCTACTATGAGGAGCTTGCGGGTTTCTGCCGCAGATACGCGGAAAATATGCCCGATGGCACGGATGTGTATGTAACGGTGCCGAATAAGGAGAAACTTGCTGTTGTCAGAGAAGCGTTCGGGAATTTCCCGCACAGGCTGGAGTATCGTATTGTAGGAAATCTGGGCAGGGATGTGGCACCGTTTCTCGTGGGCTGCAAGGATCTGATCGAAAAGTACGATCTGATCTGCAAGGTGCATGATAAGAAGGTTTACCAGGTCAAGCCGATGTCGCTTGGGGAGTCCTGGGCGTTTAAGTGTTTTGAGAACCTCCTGAAGAATAAGACGTTTGTGGAAAATATCATCGCCGTATTCGAGGAAAATCCCAGACTGGGGATGCTTACTCCCCCGGTTCCGAACCACGGTCCGTACTATCCGACGACCGGAAAGGGCGAGTGGGGCGAGAATTTTGCAGTGGCAAAGCAGCTCGCCGACACACTGGGACTGACAGTGAACCTGGATCCGAGAAAGGAGCCGGTCGCGCCGCTGGGATCGATGTTCTGGGTTCGGACTGACGCGCTGAAGTGTCTGTTTGCCCACGACTGGCAGTATGAGGAGTTTCCGAAGGAGCCGATCGCGGACGACGCGACGGTGCTGCACGCGATAGAGAGAATCTATCCGTTCTGCGTACAGCAGGAGGGATACTATCCGGCATGGCTCCTGGCTGATTCGTTTGCCAGAGTGGAAATCGACAACTGGGCGTATATCAACGGAGAGCTCAACCGTGCCGAGATGTCCAAAGTGGGAGCGATGCGGCACAGGGAGCTGCTGGAAAATATCCGGAATCTGTGAGAGGCAAGAGTATGATGAAACGATGCGGAATTTTTTTGTTTTTTGATAAGGACGGAGTAGTGGACAGGTATATCGTCCACATGCTCCGATGCTTAAAGTCAAATATCGATCACCTGCTTGTGGTGTGCAACGGTTATGTGAACCGTGAGGGACTTACAGCGCTGCGCCGAGAGGCGGATGACGTACTGTGCAGGGTGAACCTGGGGATGGATGTGGGAGGCTACCGGGAGGGGCTGTTCTATCTCGGATGGGAGAGGCTTAGCCGGTTTGACGAGGTCGTGCTGCTCAACTATACGTTCTTCGGTCCCATTTATCCGTTCACGGAGATGTTCGATGCGATGGAGCAAAGAGATGTCGATTTCTGGGGAATTACAAAGCACCACAAGGTTGACCCGGATCCGTTCGGCGTCAACCGGTATGGCTATCTGCCGGAGCACATTCAGTCGCATTTTATGGTTCTGAGAAAGCGTCTGTTTATGAGTTACGCGTATAAGGATTTTATATTCAACACGCCGAATCCGAGGACGTATCTGGAGTCAATCTGTGAGTATGAGACTATTTTTACAAAGCATTTTGAAGATCTGGGATTTACCTGGGATGTGTATGTGAACACCGATCCGTATGAGGGGTATTCCTACTGCCCGATTATGTTCTATACAAAGGAGATGATGGAGCAGCAGCGCTGCCCGATTATCAAGCGCAGAAGCTTTTTTACGGACTACAGTGACTTTATGCTGAATTCCTGCGGGGAGCCGGCTCTCAAGGCGTATGAATTTATCCGGGATCACACGGATTACGATACAGACTATATCTGGGAGAATATTCTGCGGCTCGAGAACCTGCGGGATATTCACAGAGTGATGCATTTTAATTATATGCTGCCGTCGTATGACACGGATTATGAGGGCAAAGACGGTGAAAACGCGCTGTTTCTGCTGGCAGAGCACAGGGAACATTTGAGCTGGTATAAGCGGTATCTGCGGGAGATCCCCCAGTACCTCGACGTGTATCTGGTGGGTTCCGATGAGAACTGCGCGGCGGTACGCAGATATCTGAATGAGGGCACAGCCGTGCGCGCTCAGCAGATTGCGCAGGAGGACTTTTCCGATTATCTGGGGATTCTGTCAGCGCTTGCCCCGGCGGCGCAGAAGTATCCGTACGCCGGCATCCTGGATCTTGCGGATCCGAGAAAGCTCACTGTACAGCCGTACAGCAACGGCGCATCGTGGCAGTACGCGGACTTCGAGAATCTGCTGGGAAATGCGAATATCGTCGGAAATCTTCTGCAGCAGTTTGCGGCAGAGCAGCGTCTGGGAGCAATCATTCCTCCGATGCCGCAGTACGGAGAGATGTTCGCAATGACAGATGCGGACGGATGGTTCGGACGCTTTGAGCAGGTTACATCCCTTCTGAAATCATGGGGAGTGTCCGTGACCGTGAAAAAATCAAGCGAAGCACTGTCTCCTGTGGGCGGCAGCTTCTGGGTGCGCGGCGAGCTTTTAGGAGCCGTGCGCAGAGTACATGAGAGGGGCGGAAAGGCCGACAGGCTGACGCAGCTTTTGGCGCTTCCCCTTTTATTCCAGTCAGAGGGATATTATACCGGTGCGGCTTACAGCGATCATTATGCGCCGGTCGAGATAACAAATCAGGATTATATGATGCGCGAGACGAATAAGACCGTATTTGCAAAGTATGGTCCCACGTATCACAATGTTGTGGTCAGCAGAATCCGCGCAGGTCAGATCCTGGAGGAAAGTGAGGCAGAGAAATGGTCGAGAGAATTGGCGGAGTGACGCTGAATCTGGATTACTACAGCGGCGAGGATTTATACAGCGACGGCGATGAAATGGAGAACCGGATTCTCGATATTGTAAAGAACGAATCCGGCTACGAGTACGCGCACAGCGGCTACAGTGACTGGGCTGTACTGTACCATCTGAGCCGTCAGAGAGAAAATATCGCAGAGCCGATGGACTTAAAGTCTACGGATGAGGTGCTGGAGATCGGAGCCGGGATGGGAGCCGTGACGGGAGCCGTGGCGAGAAGGTGTAAGAAGGTGGACTGCATCGAGCTGTCGAAGCGCCGCTCTTTGGTAAATGCCTACCGCCACAGGGAAATGAAGAATATTGAGATCTTTGTGGGGAACTTCCAGGATGTGAAAATTGAGAAGAAGTACGATGTGGTCACGCTGATCGGCGTGCTGGAGTACGCTTACCATTACATTGACAGCGAGACGCCGTATGAGGACTTTATCCGCAAAGTGGCATCCTGCCTAAAGCCTGGAGGAAAGCTCTATGTGGCGATTGAGAACAAGCTGGGCATGAAGTATTTTGCAGGATATCACGAGGATCATTTAAGCCGTCCGTATGCGGGCATCCAGGGCTACCGCCGCGAGGACAAGGTCAAGACGTTCAGCCGGTCGCAGTTAAAAAGACTTTTGCTGGACAACGGTTTCTCCGGCACGTATTTTTATTATCCGTTTCCGGATTATAAGCTGCCGACGGTAATCTACAGTGATGATGTGATTGTAAATGCGTATATCGATTTTCCGGAGGACAGCAACTATGACCTTCCGGTATTCAAAAATTTTAATATGAACCAGGCATTTGCAAGTTTAAAGGGCGCGAAGGAGCGCAGAATGCTTGCGAATTCGTTCCTGGTGGAAGCAGTCAGGGGGTGAGCGTATGAAGAAGTTAATGATGAAGTTCAGCGATGAGAGAAACCGCAGATTCAGCATCAAGACAACGATTGCGCTCGATGATGACGGGAAGAAGTACGTGCTCAAGGAAGCGGTATTCCCTGAGGGACAGGGACATTTAAACAGTATCCTGTATTTCCGCGATCTGCTGACAGAGAATTATCCGTCAGTGACGATATGTCCGCTTGAGAAGCGTCAGGACACGCTCTGGTTCGAGTTTATCACCGGCGAATCGCTGGAGGATAAGTACCGCAGAGCTTATGAGGCAAAAGATAAGGAGAAGTTTCTGGAGCTGGCTGGGCTTCACAGAAAGCTGATCACAGGCAGGCCGGAAAATGTGTGTGAGTTTCACTCTTACGGCGATTTTGTGAGGATTTTCGGGGAAGGAGAACCGTTTGAGGGTGCGGCAGGGCTTGCGGTATCCAACTTTGACGCCACGGCGGGAAATATTATCTGCCGCGGGGAAGAGCCGGTATTTATCGATTATGAGTGGGTGTTTGACAAGCCGCTGCCCAGAGATCTTGTGATCTATCACTGCATCCGCGACGTGTATTTTCATATTCCCAAGCTGGAGGAGTTTGTTCCTCTTTCTGAGATAATGCTGGAGCTTGAGGTTCGCACGGACATAGATGTGATGGAGAATGCCTACCGCCATTTTCACGGCTATGTCGTAAAGGAGGCGGACGGCAAAAGCTTTGGCGCCATGAAAGCTTCTGCGCTGAAGGGCACAAGGGATATGCAGCAGCTCGAGGAGGAGATTGAAAACCTGAAGAGAGAACTTTCCGAGGCTCATAAAAATTGGCAGGAGTGCGCTGAGAACTGGAAGGCAAGCGTGAAGGCGAACGATGAGATCAGCGCTTACTGGCAGGAGAGCAGCCGTGCAAATTTCCAGCTCGGACAGCAGATCAACAAACTGCAGGAACAGCTTGCCCAAAAGGATGGACATCACCAGGAGCACGTAAGACAGCTCGAGGCGGCAGTGCAGGAGCAGGCACGCCAGTCCGAGGTATGGCGCGTGGCGTACGAGACTGTGGTCAATTCCAAGACCTGGCGTGCGGCAAATAAGGTAAAGCGTGCGTTCGGAAAGAAGTAAATTGCCAAGGGGAATAAGCATATGCAGCAAGAAGTATTTGAAGTAAAACGAGAACGGTTTCATCTGCTGGACGACAGCCTGTACATCCTTCAGGGAAATCTGCCGAAGGACTGTGAGATTGAGGCGTTTCTCGACAGAACTCCGCTGAAGGCAGAAGCAGAGGTATGGGAAAACAGAAGTGCGCTGGAGCGCTTTGCGGATCTGGATTTGATGCGAGGACAGAAGATGACGGTATCCGTTCACCTGCCGGAGGATCTACATGGATACAAGCGTCTTTCGATCACTGCGGTCACAGAGGACGGAAGGATTCCATGGTTTTCCGTATCCGTAAAGTCTCTGGAGGCAAGGCGGGGAAAGCCGTACTATTTCATCGAGGAAGAGCGTGTCAGCCGTGCAGAGGGGACAGTCAGAGTCCGCGGCTGGGTGGTATTTCGCGAGCCTGTGAGCTTAAAGCTCTACGATGAGAGCGGCGCACAGATTCCCTGTACTGTGCAGTGGAACAGCCGCGCAGATGTGGCGCAGATGTACCAGGAGACACAGATTGAGGAGAAATGCGGCTTTTATGTGGAGCTGAACCAGGTGTCCACGAAGATTGTCTATCTGGTATTCCGGTCAAAGGGCACAAAGGCTGTCTATCCGGTGCACACGCAGAAGCTGATGATTATAAAGAATAAAGTGGAAAAGTATGCAGTGAAGGGTACGCGTTATCTGAAGGCACACGGAGCAAAGGCGCTGGCGGCAAAGACGGTCGGAAAGCTCAGCAGCGTGCGAAAGGGACCTGTACCGTATCAGAAATGGCTACCGAAGCATCTTCCTACGGCTGCGCAGCTTGAGAAGCAGCGCCAGGCGAAGTTTGATTACCGTCCATGCTTCTCGATTGTGGTGCCGCTCTATAAGACACCGCCGCAGTATCTTGACCGCCTGATCGCATCGATTAAGGAGCAGACGTACGCAAACTGGGAGCTGTGTCTGTCTGACGGAAGCGGTGCGGACAGCCCGATCCGCAATGTTCTGGAGCAGTACAGGGATTCAGATCCAAGAATCCGCGTGCTCTTTCAGGAGGAGCCGCTGCAGATTTCTGAGAATACAAATGCAGCGATTGAGATTGCGACAGGAGAGTATATCGTGTTCGCGGATCACGACGATGAGCTGACGCCGAACGCTCTGTATGAGTGTGTGAAGGCATTAAATAACGATCCCGGAATTGAGGTTCTCTACTCTGACGAGGATAAAATGTCGATGGACGGACATAAGTTCTTCCAGCCGCATTTTAAGCCGGATTTCAATATTGACCTTCTGCGCACCGTGAACTATATCTGCCATCTCTTTGTTGTGAAGCGCTCTGTGATCGACCGCGTGGGAATGCTCAGAAGTGAATTTGACGGCGCGCAGGATTATGACTTTATCTTCCGGTGTACGGAATCAGCAGGAGCGGAGAAGATTCACCATATCCCGAAGATTTTGTATCACTGGAGGAGCCATGAGGATTCTACGGCTGAGAATCCGGAGAGCAAGCTGTATGCATTTGACGCCGGACAGCGGGCGATTGAGGCGCACTACGAGCGCGTGGGAATCCACGCCACAGTAGAAAAGGGAGAGTATCTGGGACTGTACCGGACGAAATATATCCGCCCGTATGATCCGCTGGTATCGATCATTATTCCGAATAAGGATCACATTGACGATCTGAAGCGGTGTATCGATTCCATTGAGGAAAAGTCGACATACCGCAATTATGAATATATTATTGTGGAAAATAACAGCACAGATCCGGAGACATTTGAATTTTATAAGAAGTTAGAGGCTGAAAATCCAAAAGCGCATGTAGTGTACTGGAAAGACATTTTCAACTATTCCGCGATCAATAATTTCGGGGTGCAGCACGCAAAGGGAGAGTATTTGTGGCTTCTGAACAACGACACGGAGATCATCAATCCGGACTGCCTGGAGGAACTGCTCGGCTACTGTATGCGTGACGATGTGGGAATCGTCGGGGCAAGGCTCTACTTTGAGGACGATACGATCCAGCACGCCGGCGTGGTCATCGGCTTCGGCGGCATTGCGGGGCACTGCTTCGTTCAGCAGCCGAGAGGATATACCGGCTACTGCCACCGTGTAATCTGCGCGCAGGATTACAGCGCCGTGACAGCGGCGTGCATGATGGTGAAGCGTTCCGTTTACGAGGCGGTGGACGGCTTTTCCACAGAACTGCAGGTCGCGTTCAACGACATCGATTTCTGTATGAAGGTGCGCAGCATCGGAAAGCTGGTGGTTTACAATCCGTACGCGGAATTGTACCATTATGAATCCAAATCCCGCGGTCTGGAGGATACGCCGGAGAAGGTGGCGCGGTTCAACCGTGAGATTGCTACATTTGAAAAGCGCTGGCCGGATATATTGAGGGACGGAGACCCGTATTATAATCCGAACCTCACCCTGGACAGCCAGGATTTCTCACTGAAAAGGATATGAGTCTGCAGTATCACAGCAGACAGATAAATAACAGGAGGTAATAATATGCGGGTTTTAGTGACTGGCGTCAAGGGACAGTTAGGTCATGACGTTATGAATGAACTGGCAAAACGCGGCTACGAGGGCGTAGGCGTGGATGTGGAGGAAATGGACATTACGGACGCTGCGGCAGTGGATAAAGTGATTCACGAGTCAAATGTGGACGCTGTTGTGCACTGCGCGGCGTGGACAGCCGTGGATGCAGCGGAGGACAATGTGGAGACATGCCGAAAAGTCAATGCCTACGGCACGGAGAACATTGCGAAGGTCTGCGGAGAGCTCGATATTCCGATGATTTATCTGAGCACCGACTATGTATTTGACGGAATGGGCGAGCGCCCGTGGGAACCGGATGATCCGGTGACAAAGCCGCTCAATGTTTATGGACAGACCAAGTACGAGGGCGAGCTCGCAGTGGAAAAATACGCGAAGAAGCATTACATTGTGCGCATCGCCTGGGTATTCGGCGTAAACGGCAAGAACTTTATCAAGACTATGTTAAAGCTCGCCGAGACGCATGACCGCCTCACCGTGGTAAGCGACCAGATCGGAACGCCGACATACACGTATGATCTTGCCGTTCTGCTCGTGGACATGCTGGAGACAGACAAGTACGGAAAATATCATGTGACTAATGAGGGCGGCTACATCTCCTGGTATGACTTCGCAAAGGAGATTTTCCGCCAGGCGGGTGTGAATGTGGAGGTTGTACCGGTGACGGCTGAGGAGTACAAGGCAAAGGCAAAGCGACCGTACAACAGCCGGATGAATAAGGATAAGCTGACCGAAAATGGATTCAAAAAACTGCCGACATGGCAGGATGCGCTGAAACGGTATCTGGATATTATCTTAAAATGATGCGTGAAAAAAGCTCCTGGAGCAGGAACGAAAAAGTTCTCTCCGGGAGCTTTTTGAATTCAGGATCCGGATTTCCGATGCCTCAGAAGATAAATTCCCCAGATTCCGGCCGTCAGCAGTACAAATACTGCGCTTCCCGCAATGCCGGCGCTCAGACCGGGGCAGCGGTATACCAGCTTGATTTCGTGATGCCCTGGGTTGAGGAAAAGTCCGGAAAATCCGTAGTTGACGCGCTGAACACAGACCTCCTCACCGTCCACATATGCGTGCCAGCCGTTCTCGTAGGGAACCGCAAGCATCAGGATGCCGTTGGAGGAGACGTCGGCGGTACCGGTCAGCGTGCTGTCACGAACGATGGGGTCTATGTGTATGCCGTCACTCAAAGAGGAAAGATCCGGCTCGCTCTGGCGGTACAGGTGCAGCTGCTCAAGAGCAGTTCCTGCAAGCGAAGCTGTGGGAAGAGAGAGCGTCAGGCTGTCTGTGCCTTTGGGAATCGTCAGCGATGCGCGAATCACTCCATTTTCTGCGGTAAGCTGCGTGATATGGCCGCCGATCTCGGCGTACAGGCTGTCCGAGCCGCCCTCTGGGAGAGAAATGCAGAACTCAAGCAGCAGGCTTTCAGAGGCACCGCTTTCTGTGCTCTGCGGCAGCGTAAGCGTGACGGTGTGTCCGTCCTCCGAGTCCGTCCGCGTGACTGCCTGGTCGGAAGCCTCAGTCTTGACGTACTCCGCCAACTGATCCGCACCGCGCACGAGCTCCGGTGCAGTATCACAGATCACATTTTCTGCGAGCAGTGCATTCGTATCGAGCGAGGAGGCA
Source organism: uncultured Lachnospiraceae bacterium (assembly GCA_944384105.1). Lineage (GTDB taxonomy): Bacteria > Bacillota > Clostridia > Lachnospirales > Lachnospiraceae > Egerieimonas_A. The sequence continues at coordinate 25,809 of CALWSC010000014.1, forward strand.
AAAGCTTCATAGTCTTCGGAGGCAAAAGCGGAGGTGTAGAACTTTCCGATCTCCTCCGTATGCGTATTGCGGTACACATAGATATCCCCGTATTGGCCGAAACGCTCATATCCCGGCACGCCGTAGCCGGGCTTCTTCGAGAGCACGTATTTTACATTGCACAGAGCGGCAGGCGAGATCTCCGCGGAAGTATTGGCAAAGCTTAAATGCACCTCATTTAAGATCTGCAGATTTTTCCAGAGCTTCTGCGCATACTCGGAAGTATAGGTGTTCAGCGTGGAGTTGTATGTGCTGACGCCCATATAATTCTGTGCGAGCGAATTCAGACAGGAAGTTGCGGTTCCCACAGTATAGTCTTTCTCCACGCGGCAGAAGGAGGAGTCCTCCCTGGCGATTGCAGCGAGCGCCTGAGAAATGGAACCGTCGTACAGGGCATCAAAATACTCTGACGGCGCCTTTGTGAGCACCTCGCGCCCGTAGTGATACGATGCATACGCATCCAGAGTCATGGATCCCGCCAGGCAGAGCGCAAGACCTCCAGCGCAGATCTGCTGTGCCCGCTTTCCGGTCAGGCACGAAAGACAGAAAGCACGACTCTGCTCTGCTGCGTGAGACTGCCCAGAATGTTTTGTATGGCTCCGCGGGTGAATGAAGCAGATACCGAGCGCGAGAAATACCGTCATTCCGACCGAGAGTACTCCGAGTATTGCCGCAAGGAGACTGTCTGAACCGGCCTGCATACGGAAGTAAAAAGCCGCAATTCCCGCTCCGGTGACGGCCAGAAGAGGCAGGGACAGCCTGTGCCGTACCAGCGCTTCATCGAGCATCTGCGTCGTAATCCAGGCGAAAAACGGAAGACAGACAAACGTCTGGCGCGAGAACGGATAAGCAAATCCGTTGAAAATCATACTGCCAAGCGGAATCAGCAGTACGAAGGCTCCCAGTGCCAGTGCGGATATGAGCAGAACTCTCTGCTTTGCGGAAAAACAAGCAATTCCGTTCATCGCCTGTCTGCGCGCCGCCCCTTTCACCCAGTCCACAATCAGAAAGAAACAAAACTGTACTGCGAGCAGCAAAAAGAGGGCGGAGAGAAAGACGCTCGGATCCTCATAGAAATTTGTAAAACCGCTGTAATCATTGATTCCCTGCAGATTGCCGGAGAAGAACCGCTTAAAGAGCGTCGTGTAATACGGCGCTTCATACAGCCGGATCTCCCGCAGAATTTTCTCTGCGAGAGGCTCCCCGCCGACACGCCCGGAGACTCCGAAAATCATCATTGCGCTGGGAAGCAGGGAGAAGAGAGCCATTCCGATGCCGAGCACCATGGAGCCGTACAGCTTTCCGGTCTGTGCAAGCCCTTTTCTGCAGAACAGCCGCCCATTCCAGGCTGCCCGATACAGGATATAAAAGCCCAGCACGAGAAACTGCATATAGCTCAGGTACAGAGAACACATAGCACATACCGCGCACACGGCGGTAAGAACAGCCAGATATTTTGTTCTGCGAAGAGACTTTTCCGCGGCGAACAAGAGCAGCGGAAAGAGCACGATTACAGTACCGAACTGATAATGCTGCCCCCAGACCATAAGATACCCGCACAGACCATAGGCATAGGATGCGAGCACCCTGCTGCGCGCCGAGAGAGAGAAGCAGGAGAGAAATCCGTACATCGCAAGTCCGGCGAGCAGAACGCGCAGAATCTGCAGAACTGCGAGCGCCCCGTAGATATGCGCCTTTCCGGCGAGACAGCCGAAAAGATAGAGCAGTATCAGAAACGGATCAAACAGGTTCAGCGAGAACATATTGATTCCGAACCCGTTATTGAAATCCCAGGCGCTGAAAGTACCCTCCTGAAGATGACTGATGATTGTCTGGTAGTGCATCAGATACTGATCATACGTATCAGAACCGATATCCGTAAATACCATCAGATCGTTTCCAAAGAGGAACGACCCGAAAATAAAGAGACATGACACAAGCAGAAGTCCTTCGAGAACGAGAACAGATTTTATGCCCGTTTTGTTTTGATACATAATATAAATACCTCGTTTCAAGAATGATGCGTTTATTATACCACAAAGCAGCGAGGCAGGCGAGCATTTATGTGTATTTGGGGACGGTCATTGATGGCGGATGCCCTGCGGCCGGTATACCGCAGGATATACGCCGCAACAATTACTTGACAGAATCTGGGGATTTGACTATAGTAAACAAAGCAAGAAGATAAAAATGGAGAAAGAACAATGATAGATTTTAATAAAGCACCTGTGGTGGGAAACGAGCTTGTATATATGCAGCAGGCAATGCAGAACCACAAGCTCTGCGGCGACGGTCCGTTCACAAAGAAGTGCTCCGAGCTGATGAAGGAAGCGTTCAAAAGCCGCCACCTGCTGCTGACGACCTCCTGCACGCATGCACTGGAGATGGCAGCCCATTTGTCCGGCGCGGGAGAAGGGGATGAGGTGATCATGCCGTCATATACCTTCGTGTCCACTGCAGACGCCTTCGTACAGAGAGGCGCCAGGATTGTGTTTGTGGATATCCGCCCGGATACCATGAATATCGATGAGACAAAGATTGAGGCAGCGATTACAGAGCGCACAAAGGCGATTGTCCCCGTCCATTACGCGGGGGTGGCATGCGCGATGGATGAGATTCTGGCAATTGCCGCAAAATATAATTTAAAGGTGGTCGAGGACGCGGCACAGGGCGTGAACGCATGGTACAAGGGCAGGGCGCTCGGCACAATCGGTGATTTCGGCTGCTATAGTTTTCATGAGACGAAGAACTACACAATGGGAGAAGGAGGAGCGCTTCTTTTTCAGGATGATAAGTACCGCGATGCGGCGGAGATTCTGCGCGAGAAGGGAACTGACAGAAGTAAATTTTTCCGCGGACAGGTAGACAAGTATACCTGGGTCGGCTATGGCTCATCTTATCTGCCGAGTGACTTAAACGCTGCTTACCTTTACGCGCAGCTCGAGCAGATGGATCGGATCAACAGCAGGAGGCTTGCTGTCTGGAACTATTATCACGAGAGCTTTGAAGAGCTGGAGAGAGCAGGGGCTGTGACAAGGCCGACCGTGCCGGACTACGCAGTGCACAATGCGCACATGTATTACTTAAAGGTAAAGGACCTAAAGACAAGGACTGCCCTGATCGCATGGTTAAAGGAACACGGCGTTCAGAGCGTGTTTCACTACATTCCTCTGCACTCTTCACCCGCAGGCAGGCGGTATGGGCGCTTCTGCGGCGAGGACGTGTACACGACGCGGGAGAGCGAGCGTCTGCTGCGCCTTCCAATGTATTACAGCCTCACGATGGAGGAAGCACAGCAGGTGGTTGATGCAGTGAAGAGTTTCTGGAAGCAGGAGGGAGCGCACGATGGCAGATAACAGATGGATGCAGTTTGTCAGGAAGCTCAAGCCGTATTATATAAAGAAAGGGATACGGTACCTGAAGCACTTCGGCGTGAAGGAATTTATGGTGCGCCTGGCTGAGCGCACAGAGCCGGAGGATGTGCCGTATAACCCCTGGTTTGAGAGCCGCAGGGCGACGCCGGAGAAGCTTAAGCGCCAGAGAGAGCACCGCTTTAAGAACGCGCCGCTTATCAGCATTGTAGTTCCGGCGTACCGCACGCCGGAGGCATTTCTGCGCCAGATGATCGAAAGTGTCATTGCGCAGTCGTATGAGAACTGGGAGCTGTGCATTGCAAACGGAAGCCCGGAGGATGAGACGGTGCATCGCGTGCTCAGCGAATATGCCGGGAAAGATGTGAGAATAAAGTACAGAGATCTCCGGCAAAATCTCGGAATCGCCGGAAATACAAATGCCGCATTTGAGATGGCTTCCGGTGCATTTGTCGGTCTTCTCGACCATGACGACCTGCTGGCACCGAATGCGCTCTATGAGATTGTGAGTGTCATCACACAGGATGATACTGTCGATGCGGTATATACCGATGAGGACAAAGTGCGCACCGATCTGTCGGAGCATTTTCAGCCGCATTTCAAGCCGGACTTTAATATCGATCTGCTGCGCTCCAATAACTACATCTGTCACTTCTTCGCGGTGCGCAGGAGTCTGATGGAGCGCGTCGGCGGATTTCGCACAGAGTTTGACGGGGCGCAGGACTACGACTATATTTTCCGCTGCACCGAGCAGGCACGGAGAACAGCGCATGTGGCGGAAATTCTATACCACTGGAGAGTCCACGAGGCGTCGACTGCGGATAACCCGGCAAGCAAGATGTATGCATTTGAGGCGGGAAAGCGCGCGATCGAAGAGCATCTAAAGCGCTGCGGCGAGACGGGCGAGGTTTCGCTGCGCAAAGATCTCGGCTTTTATCGGGTGAAATATCCGGTTCAGGGAAGTCCACTGGTATCCGTGCTGATTCCGAACAGGGATCAGAGCGGGACATTAAAGACATGCCTGGAATCACTCAAAAAGACGGCATACCCGAATTATGAGGTTATTATCATAGAGAACAACAGCACCGAAGAGCAGACATTCTCATATTATGAGGAGCTGAAGAGCGATCCGAAAGTGCGCGTTGTGCGCTGGGAGCAGAAGGGATTTAATTATTCCGCGCTCAATAATTTCGGCGCGAAGTCTGCAAAGGGCGAATATCTGCTCTTTTTAAATAATGACATTGAGGCGATAAAAAGCGGATGGATGGAGGAGCTTTTGGCAAACTGCCAGAGAAGAAACGTCGGGATCGTGGGTGCAAAGCTCTATTATCCGGATGACACCGTGCAGCATGCAGGGACAATCGTGGGTCTCGGAGGCATCGCGGGACATGCGTTTATCCATCTGCCGCGCGCGCGCAGCGGTTATCTGCACAAGGCGTCGCTGCAGATGGATTTAAGCGCTGTGACAGCAGCATGCATGATGATGAAGCGCAGCGTATTTGACAGTATCGGAGGCTTTGAGGAGAAGCTGGCAGTGGCATTTAATGACGTGGATCTCTGCCTTCGCACCGTACAGGCAGGATATCTCGTTGTGTATAATCCCGAGGCGGAGCTTTATCACCACGAGTCAAAATCGCGCGGAGCAGAGGACAGCGAGGAGAAGGTACGGCGTTTTCAGGGCGAGATTGAGTTCATGCGTACCCGCTGGATTCAGATCTTAAAGGACGGCGACCCAAATTACAATAAGAATTTGACTCTCAGCAAATGGAATTATTCGCTGCGGGTATGACAGAGGAAAGAATATGCAGAAAGTAACAGTCGTGATTCCGAATTTTAACGGAATCTCATTTATCGGAAAATGCCTGGACAGCCTGAGAGTACAGAATTTCACAGATTTTTCCGTGACCGTTGTGGACAACGGCTCCTCGGACGGCAGCAGAGAGCTGGTGCAGCAGAGCTACCCGGAAGTACATCTTATTGCCCTGCCGGAGAACAGGGGATTCTGCGGCGCTGTCAATGAGGGAATATTACACTCGGATGCTCCGTATGTGCTGCTTCTGAATAACGATACCGAAGCGGAAACGGGCTTTGTGCGCGCGATGTACGAGGCAATGGAGGTGCGGAAGCACGCGTTCTCCTGCAGCGCCAAGATACTGCAGTACCGCGACCGGACAAAAATGGACGATGCAGGCAACTATTACAATGCGCTGGGATGGGCATACGCGCGCGGCAAGGGAAAGCCGGAGGAGCGCTATAATAAAAGCTGCCGGATTTTTTCTTCGTGCGGAGCTGCGGTCATTTACCGCAGGAGTATGCTGGACGAGATTGGGATCTTTGACGAGGAGCATTTTGCGTATCTTGAAGATCTGGATCTGGGATACCGGGCGCGTATCGCAGGATATGAGAACTGGTACATTCCGGCGGCGCGCGTCTACCACATCGGCAGCGCTACCACGGGATCGCGTTATAACGAATTCAAGATCCGCTATTCCTCACGGAACAATATTTACCTGATTTACAAGAATATGCCGATTTTACAGATTATCCTGAACCTTCCATTCTTAGTGCCCGGATTTTTTATAAAATTTTTATTTTTTGCTCTGAAGGGGTTCGGACGCGAATATCTCGCGGGCATTAAAAACGGTTTTTCCATCTGTAAAAACGGCAAAAAAGCTGAAAAAAAGGTAAAATTCAGATTATGCAATGTAAAGAATTACGCGCAGCTCCAGCTTGAGCTGTGGGCGAATCTGGTCGGAAGATTCCTGTGAACGGGAAAATATGCTGTTGCCCTTTTCCGTAAGTTTTGGTATGATAGAACTTATAATGAGCAGAACACAGGACAGGTCTGCCGATTTTTAGGCGAAAGGTAACAAGGTGAACTACATTGATTAAGGATAATCAAAAGTACTTTAACCGGATGCATGTTCTGATCGATGCGGCGGTGATTGCTGTCTCCTACTGGCTGGCATGGGTGCTGAAGTTTAAGAGCGGGCTGTTCGATAACGAGGGCGGCATGCTGCCGTTTGAGTGGTACATGTTCGGGCTGATCTTTATCATTCCCGGATATCTGATTCTGTACTACGCTTTCAATCTGTACACATCCAAGCGCGTCCAGGGGCGGCGCCTGGAGTTCGCCAACATCGCGAAGGCGAACACCATCGGCATGCTTCTGCTGATCAGCGCGATCTATGTTATCATCAAGGAGATCGATTTTTCACGCTGGGTCATCTTCATCTTCTATGCCGTGAACACCGTTTTAGAGACGATTGTGCGCAACGGCATCCGCTATCTGCTGCGAAATATGCGCAGGCGCGGATTTAATCAGAGACATATCCTTCTGGTGGGCTACAGCCGTGCGGCGGAGGAATACATTGACCGCATTATCCAGAATCCGCAGTGGGGATACACGGTTCGGGGGATTCTTGACGATTCCGTTACCGCCGGCACTATGTACAAGGGCGTCAAGGTGCTCGGAAGAATCGACAACCTTATGGTGATCCTGCCGGAGAACCGTCTTGATGAGATCGCGATCACACTGGGACTGAGCGAATATTTCCGTCTGGAAGAAATTGTCGCCCTGTGTGAGAAATCCGGTGTGCATACGAAGTTTATTCCGGATTATAATAATATTATTCCGACAAAACCATACACGGAGGATCTGCTGGGACTTCCGGTTATCAATATCCGTTACGTGCCGCTGACGAATACATTCAACGCCACGGTAAAACGGCTTATGGATGTGGTTGGGGCTATTGCGGCTATCATACTTTTTTCACCGGTCATGCTGATTGCGGCAATTCTGGTGAAAGTGACTTCACCCGGCCCTCTTATTTATAAGCAGGTCCGCGTCGGGCTGCACAACAAGAGCTTTGAGATGTACAAGTTCCGTTCTATGGAGGTACAGCCGGAGCAGGAGGAGCAGAAGGCGTGGACGGTCAAGAATGACCCAAGGGTCACACCGGTGGGCAAGTTTATGCGAAAGACGAGCATAGATGAGCTGCCGCAGCTTTTCAATGTACTGCGCGGAGATATGAGCCTGGTCGGGCCGCGCCCCGAGAGACCGTTTTTTGTTGAGAAGTTCCGTGAGGAAATTCCCAGATATATGGTCAAGCACCAGGTGCGTCCGGGACTTACCGGATGGGCGCAGGTCAACGGATACAGGGGCGATACTTCGATCCGCAAGCGTATAGAGCATGATCTGTACTACATTGAGAACTGGACAGTCGGGCTGGATATCAAGATATTGTTCCTGACCGTATTTAAAGGGTTTGTGAACAAAAATGCCTATTGACGACAAGGAAGAAAGAACGTTAAGGGGAAGAGGTATGGCGAGGAAAGTAAAGAAGAGCAAAGCCGCGAAGCGGCGCAGAAGAAGACGTGTATTTTTCGGTTTTGAGATCGTGCTGCTGCTTGTTTTGATCTGTGGTGTCTATGTACTCAGGAAAGCGCAGAATGTGCTGAGCAATATCAATTTTGAGGAGAGCAGCTATACGGCTGCGGACATCAGCGCCGATGAGGCGGCAATCCGGGAGCAGAAGAAGCAGGGGTATGAGATTATTGCTCTGCTGGGTATTGATGCGAGAAATGCTGACGAATTAAAGCGGAATAACAGTGATACGATGATTCTCGCGTGTATTGATCACAACAATCAGCAGGTCAGGCTGGTATCCATTTACAGGGATACGCTGCTCAACACAGGAGGAGAGAGCGGAGACTTTTATACAAAGTGCAATGACGCCTACAATCAGGGCGGTGCAGAGCAGTTTCTGCGTATGATCAATGAGAATCTGGATTTAAATGTGACAAAGTATGCGACAGTCAATTTCAAGGGGCTTGCCGAGGCAGTGGATCTGCTCGGCGGACTTGATATTACAATGCGCGGAGATGAGATTATCCACATGAACAATTACTGTGTGGAGACGTCAAAGGTGACCGGGCTGGACTATGAGCCGGTTGAGGAGCTGGACGACGATCTGGATATGGCGACCATTCACGTCAACGGCGTGCAGGCAGTATCCTACTCGCGCATCCGTTATGATGAGGGATGCGACTTTAGGCGCGCGTCGAGACAGCGCCTGGTACTGGAGAAGCTGTTTGAAAAGGCTAAAAGCGCAGGCATTCCGACGATGTTAAATGTTATGGAAAACGTGCTGCCAGATGTGCTGACGAACATGACCTCTGAGGAGATCATATCCCTTGGCATGTCTGTCATCACCTACAATCTGGGAGAACAGCTCGGCTTCCCTGTGGATCACATTGAAGATAATGTGTATGTAAGCGGTGCGACGAGAGACGTGGTTGTTCCGGTAACGCTGGAGAATAATGTGGTGAAGCTCCACCAGTTCTTATTCCCCGGAACTGCATATACTCCTTCGCAGACAGTATTGGATTACAGCGGCGACATCGTAGAGTTTTCCGGATACGGAGCGGAGGATATTCCGGATTACAGCAATAACGGTGCTATTATTGTGGAGCAGGAGACATTATTTTAAAGTTATCAGCTGCGGTCTGCCGGGCAAATGGGTTCTTGGCAGAGCGCGGCTTCTTTTGAGTATGGAGGAAGTTATGAACAGACTGACGGTGGATTTGATTATCCCCACCCTGAAACCCGGAAAGGAATTTTCCGTTCTGTTAAAAAAAATTAGAGCGCAGACGTATCCGGTCAGAAGGATTTTCGTGGTGAATACCGAGGAACAGTAT
>CALWSC010000015.1 GCA_944384105.1 uncultured Lachnospiraceae bacterium
CCCTGTACCGGATCAGCCAGGAATTCCTGCGGAACGACATCCACATTTCCAGGCAGGTGATGGCACACTGGATGATCCAGTGCGCGGACCGGTATCTGGGAATCCTTTATGATTACTTCCATAAAGAGCTGTACCGTTTCCATGTGCTGCAGGCCGATGAAACTCCGGTCGTGGTATCTAAGGACGGACGTCCCGCAAACAGCAAGAGCTATATGTGGAGCTACCGCACCGGGAAAATCCGGATATCACATTTGCCGGGTGCTGGACACATGCAAGGCGGTATTTCTCGGACGCGCTAAAGGCGCTCCCGAAAGCGGCGCAAAAAACTGCGAAAGATACCGTTGCATATGAAGCAGTGAAGCGGATCGGCGCCATCTATCATCTGGACAATCAGTTATCTGATCTGGAACCGGATGATCGAAAAAAGCAGCGGCAGATGACAGTCAGACCTCTGGCGGAGGCTTTCTTTGCGTGGGTAAAAGAGGTGGGGGTCTCCAATCGCCTTCTGAAAGGGAAAACACTGGAAGGGATCAACTACTGTATCAATCAGGAAGAGACACTGAAAGTGTTCCTGAATGATGGGGAAGTTCCTCTCGATAACAACGCAACAGAAGGAGCGCTCCGCAGCTTCTGCCTGCACAAACATGCATGGAAACTGATCGACAGTATCGATGGTGCAAAATCCAGTGCGATCATCTACAGCATAGCGGAAACAGCAAAGGCGAATCATCTGAATCCGTTCCGTTATCTGGAGCATGTCCTGACAGTCCTGAAAGACCATCAGGACGATACGGAGTACAGTTTTATCGAAGGACTGCTTCCCTGGTCAGATCAGCTGCCGGCGGGATATTGAAACAAATATAGAGTATCTGAAAAAAGGAAAAGACAGAGTTGGGATGTGCCTTTGCCATGGGAATGCCGTTCAGGGAAATATCTGAAATGCTTTTTCAAGAGAGGACGGCACCGGGATTTACGAACGGGTTATGTGGGATAGGATATGCAGGATTAAGGGGAGAAAAGAGGGAATACCCAGATCTTTTAAACGTGTGGTTACAGAATAGGATTTAAACAATACAAAATAGGGAAAAACAATAAATATACGAAGATATCTGATATATAATAACAAAAAGATTACTATTTACTTAAATGCATGATAATAGGAGGGGATGCCAATGTATATGTTATAATGTGCTATAAAACAGATAATGAATATGGAAAAAAATATTGAAAGGGGGGACCTTTTTATGGAAAAACCATGGAGAAAACTATCTTGCATTGTATTAGTTGTAGGATTATGTGTAACAACGCATTTTGGATCAGTTTATGCGCAAACTACCGATTTTAATGATTCTCAAATTACCGAAAAAACGTATATTGATCCAGATATTTATCAAATGATTATGAAAGAGGCACTTTTGTTGAAAGAAATGAAGACGAAGATATAAATGCTAAACAAATATTGGATTCGTTTGGTACCACATCAGAGACTTCTACTACAGCAGATATTAAATACTTATATGATGTTAAAGAATTAGATTCTAATACATATGCTGCCACACGAATAGCTTTATACTCATCTCTAAGACAGGAGAATCAAGATGAGAAAAATGGAGTTATTGTATTTTGCAGAATTGTATATGAACAAAAAGATTTTGGAAAGCCATGGGGGTTTTTAAAATTAACGGGGGTAGAAAGCGGGGTTGTTAGAAATAATGATAATTATTGGTGCGAGTTTTTAAAAATGCGATATCGGGTATACGGTTCTGCGTACGATGCAAACGGTAACCGCTTAGGGGTCAAAGGAAGAGAAACAGATTATAATGATACAGCGACTGTAAATTCTCCAACTGTAGGGCATACATATTCGATAAACGGTCCTAATGATTATTATTATAGTATGGGAGAAATGGATTCTGTAATTGCAGGATTTGCTAGGGCAAACATTTCTTTTAGACTTTCTAGTTCAGAGTATTTGGAGGTTAGCTCCGCTATACAGGCAATATAGGAGGGGGAAAAGATTCATGATTTTTAAGTGGCGCGAGATTTATCGAACATATTCGCAAAAAGAACAAATATATTTTTGCGAAAAACTAAAACAGTATAATATCCCATTTAAAATAAAAACACATAGCTTGCGTAGCAGGATGGCAAACACTGTTTTATTGAGAGGTAGCCCTATGGTTGCAAATTCGTCTAATTTAAGAATAGATGCAATAAATGAATATATTGTTTATACTACCTCGGATTTTGTCGAACAGGCAAAACAAGTTTTATCTTTACAGTAAAATTTCGGGAAATTGTCGGTTAAGAGAGTATAGTAATAGAGAAGGCCTAAGTTATGTTGATGCGTTCTTAGAATTTTATTAAATGCCAGAAATGTCAGTTAAGGTAAGGAGTTAAGCCTTGACTGACATTTTTGGCGTTTAATACAATGATATTATATCATAATGCTTGGCACTTCTACTTCACAGATTTATAAAAAAGTGAAAATGGAGATTTCAAAATGCGCAGAAAAACAGAGAACAGGAAAAGATATAGTCTATATCAATGAGCACTCCGCCGCCAGATTATCAATGCTCAGATGACCATCCTCCAGATATCTCTTCAGATAAACCTCTTGGTTTAGGGCGTACAGGACAGCCTTACCGATCAACGGAGAACGGTCTACGGAATCTTCCAGGGTATGGAGCCACTCAAAGAAAGCCTCTAAAAGGGGGTTCGCCTGCTTTTGACGCTCTTCGTACCGTTCTTCCGATGGCTTGCTGCGGATCATCTCCTCAATCTTATAGAGTATCTCGATCCGTGTCATTGCCTGATATGCGGTTGCCTTCTTCAGATGCTCTTTGGTGAAATCCTTTTTCAAGACCGTCAGGGCTTCATTGAATCTGCGTCTCGCATGGACCATGTATCCCGTCACAGTGATCCTTCCCGGAAGACTGTGATATGCCTGGTAACCATCGCAGGTGAAATATCCCTCAAACTGATCCCCAAGGAATTCCTGTTTATGAGCGAGATTAATTCCCTATAATCGGCGTGTCACATCCTTAAAATCGTCGTTATCAGATAATTTGACTTACTCATTCATGCTTTTATTACATTTATCCGTACATTACCGTAAAATCAAGGATTACAACCGCGATAGCGGCGCAAATGCGTCCTTGAATTTTGGGTAATGTATAGATATTGGATATTCTATAAAACTGCATGAATATACAGCGCTGATTATAGGGAATCATAAGTCTGAAAGCCCTGAATTCGGCAGCTATACCGCTTTGCAGTTCATTCGTGAATTCTGGAGCCACAATACATAGAAACCCTCAATATAAGTACCGTAAGCGGATCCGGTACTATGCACGAATCCAGCTGCTGTTCATTGATGACTTCGCTATCAGCCGGTATTCCGAAGAAGGGATCAAGAAAAATAAAAAAATCTTATTATCAGGTATTCTCGCAGTTGCATTAAGTACATCTAGACTGAATCAGAAGCAGATGCGGTGCAGGAAAGAGACTTAAGAGAAGAGGTTGTGGAGGACGGACCAGTCTATGTAGATGAATCTACAATTATAGATCCCTATCAGGCATTCGACCCCGATTTGAATAAGGGTCCGGAAAAGACAAGCGGTATGATTACTATGTATGCTAACAGTGGGAAAACAGGTTGGGTACATGAAAACGGTAATACATACTATTTGGAAACATGATACTGCATTGATTTCCGTTCCGCAATCTGCAATCAATTCAGGAAAAACCGCATAAAAATTGCCATCGCCTACAGTTAATGAAATAACGATTGTAATCATGGTGCTGATTGCTACTCCGATTGGTGCGCCAATTAAGCACCGAATAAGCACTTTTTTCTTCATATCAATCACTTCATATTCCTAACACTTGTTTGATTTTTGAAACGTATCGTCTTGAAACATAGGTAACGGTGCCATTAGTCAATGAAACACAAATTGTTCCGGTATAACTCAAATCAAAGTTTTTGACCTTTTTTAGGCTGATAATTTCAGAATTAGATATACGGACGAAACTCGTCTTATCAAGTCTTTCTTCAAGTTCATACAGCCGCAACCGCAGCAGATATTCCCCGTGGCCTGTTACGGCAATTACTTTGCCTTTTGATGAATAAATATGGAAGACAGGGATCTTCAGAAAGATTGGAACTGGATTCGCTACCAGATCGGCGGAAAGATGTTTGCAGCGGTCTGTTTAGACCAGAATGATGTGCCGTATTATATTACACTGAAACTGGATCCACCCGAGGGAGATTTCTTAAGACAGCAGTATGAAGATATCGTTCCCGGCCATTATATGAATAAGACGCATTGGAACTCTATTAAGCTGGACGGGGAAGTCCCGGATGATCTGTTAAGAGATTTATTAGATAAATCTTATAACCTGGTGCTCAAAGGATTCAGCAAAAAGAAATAAAGGGAAATTTTAGGAGATTTGCTATTGACAAATACAATAACCTGCTGTGGTACAGATTGTTCAAAATGCGGCTGCTTCGGAAATATATGCAGGGGATGTAATGCCAGTTATGGAAAAGTATTTCACGCACCTGAAGGACAGGCCTGCCCGATATATGAATGCTCAGTTAATCAAAAAAAGCTAAAAGGGTGCCAAGATTGTGAGAGCTTGCCATGCGATATATGGAGAAACACAAAGGATCCTTCCTTGTCAGAAGAAGAGTTTGAAAAAAATATACAAGAACGGACAGAAAGGTTGAAGAAGGTGTGAAAGCAGCAGGATTTTAGATTATAAAATGAACTGACTGGCTTCCCACCTTCTCTCCTTAGTACTCCCAGGCAAAGCGCAGAATCTTATTTCCAAGGATTTGCCCGCCAGCGTCAAAACAGATAGACGCTGTGTTATTCTCCGGAGTAACAGTCTGTGTATCCAGCGCTGTGCCGTCAGCGGCATAGCATGTCACTTCTGCGGAGCTGATTTCGCTTCCCATTTCAAAGACCTGGTAATCCGTAACTTCCGCGGGAGTATATTCTTTTTCTGATACCGCATGATGAGATTCATCGTATTCCGTTATGGTAAAGGAGGCTGCCGGTTCCGCCAGCGTAAAGGTAACGAAACTGGGATAATCGATACCTCTGAAGGAACACCCGTCAGTAATGTCCGCCGCGTCAAAGCAGGTTTCCGTATCAAAGTACACGCCATTCTCATCGTGATATAAATAATGTGCTGTTACGGAATTTTCGGAATCGTCTTTCAGGTCATAGGCAATGGTTCCCTCCGCCCCAACGGTGTCATCGTCGAGATTTGCTCCAAAAGTCAGCTGGGTCAGGTTCTGGTCTCCGGCATATGCCTCCTCCGCGCTGGCATTAAAGTAATAGATACAGGCGGCATCCAGGTCAAAGGTATAGTTATGATCCGCATAGGCGGCATATATTTTTTTGTTTTCGGGAAGTTCCTGTGCGCTGTTTACAAAAATCACGCCGATTGCGGACTCGTAATCCGGCGTGAACTCCGCCTTTTCGGATGAGGCACAGGCGGAAAGGCTGAATAATGAAGCCAGTGTGAAAATGATTGCAGCAGATTTTTTCATAGTGGATACCCCCTTTTTTCTTATGCACTGATCGTATCAAAAAGCTTTTTAGATCAGCCGAAACATTTCTTAATATTTATTGAATTTTCCTGCTCCCAACAACTTCTCAGAGCGTTCCTGATGCGGTATAATACACAGAGATTACAGAAATCAGATCAGGAGACGATGGGTATGGTTTACACTTTTGGAATGGCATTCTTCCTGAATATTCCCCTTGTTCTGGCAGAATATATATGCTGCTTGATATTGACTTATGCCCTGACGAAGCAGAAGCCGGAAATAAAGAGGGCGGTACTTATGCTTTTTCCGTACAGTTTGCTGCTGATCGTACCGTCATCCGTATTTTATATTCAAAATATGTTTGGGGAAGTATATACGCTGCTGGCGCTCAGCCTTTTGGAAACCGCAGGCTGGAGCCTGACCCTGCGAATAGTTTACGGAGAGTCATGGGGGAATTCTCTGGTTACCGGTTCAACGACAGTGTTCCTGTATGGAATAACAGATGAAATGGGAGGCTTTTTTCTTACACAGAACTTCAACTTAAATAGTCCGGTTGGACTGGCGGCCTATATGGTAAGTACGATTACAGAAATACTTATTTTCGGACTGATTATTGCGGGAATAATTCTAAAGTGCCGTCTGGCTGAGGCTTATAATGGTTTTCTGCGGGGAAATGTTCCGTTTCGCCATTGGAAAGCAGTTATTGTTTTGCTTCCGGTGCTGAAAATAATGTGCGTTGAGATCACGAATGAACGGCTGATCCTGAACAACAGCAATCCAATGATTTCGCTTTTGTTTCTGCTTATGATTATCGGTGTGCTGAATTACGCATTTCGCTGTGATATGCAGCAGAAGCGGCTTCAGGAACAGCAGGCAAGCCTGGAGCAGCAGAAAATGTATATTCAGAATCTGGAGAGCGTGCAGAGGGATGTGAGGATTTTCAGGCATGATTTTAAAAACCGCATGGCGGGAATCCGGCTGCAGGCCGACGAGGGAGATATCCGCGCAGTTCAGAAATTTATATCAGAAGTGACAGGGGATTTTGAAAAGAAGGTAGGTGAAAAGATTTTTCAGGTCAGCCAGATGGGAAATATACAGATTGCGGAGCTGAAAAGTTTGCTCGCTGTGAAGTCTATGGAAATGCAGCAGAGAAACATTCCTTTTCGTCTGGAAGCAGCGGTTCCGGTTACGTCTTTGAGTATGCCGGCAGGGGATTTGTGCAGAGCCGTCGGAATACTTCTCGATAATGCCATGGAAGAGACAGAAGCGTTTCTTAAATATGGAAATACTGCGGAAGAAGAATATCATGCTATTGCGGTCACGGCGGTATTTTGCCAGGATGTGTCAGGTGCAAGCATCATAGTCCGCAATCCGGCAAGGAAGAAGGTTTCGCCTTCACGGATATGGGAGGAGGGATATTCCACAAAAGGAGCGGGCAGAGGCACTGGTCTGGCAAGCCTGCGGCGTATTGTAGAGACGTATGATAATGTTTTTTCCAGGACATACCAGGAAAAAGGATTTTTCATTCAGGAACTCAGTGTAGGAACAGGAGAAAACAGTAAATGATCCCTATTTATTTATGTGATGATGAGGAAGCGGTGCGCAGTGAAATCCGGCAAGTGCTGGAAAAGGAGATACTGATTTCAGGCTATGATATGGAAATCGTCTGTGACAGCAAAGATCCGCAGGAGATTTTAGAAACTATGGCTGAAAACCGACGGAAGGGGATATATATTCTGGATGTCGATCTGAAAAACGAACAGTATTCAGGATTTACTTTGGGACAGGCGATACGGAGGGTAGACTCCAGAGGATTCCTGGTCTATGTTACCGCATATGGTGAACTGGCATTTGATACGTTCCGCTATAAATTGGAGGCGTTGGACTATATTGTAAAAGACGATCAGGCCAAAATGTACCAGGGAATCCGAAAGTCACTTGAAATTATTAATGAGCGGCTCAGTGAAGAACGCGGAGAGGATCGGCAGTATTTCACGGTAAAATTTATGGATACGGTCCGGCACATACCTGTGGACGAGATCCTTTTCTTTGAAACCGGGGGAAAGAGCCACCGCATTATTTTGCATGGGCTGAAGGAAAATATGGATTTTACAGGGAGCATAAGAGAACTTCAGAAGGAACTGAGCGGTCAGTTTGTACGGGTACACCGAGCGTATCTGGCGAATGTCAGCCTGATTAAGGCGCTGGATATCAGGGAAAAGAAAGTAGTTTTTGTTAATGGAGAGAACTGCCTGTTTTCCCGCAAATCAAAAAATGAACTGCTGAGCCTGCTGGGGTATACAGAATAGTCGGGGCGACAATTCAGGCATGAACCGGACATTTCAGGCAAAAATGATCCTCAGGTATATCCAATGTGCAATAATATAGTATCATGATGCTTAGGGGCAAAAGGTCATGCGTTTCATGCTTGCATGAAAAAGCATGACATTGGGACCCGCAAAACATGAGAAAGTAGCCCGATCAGGGCGGATTTCGAATGTTTTAGGATTTCGGGAGTACGTAAGTGCGGAGAAATCCGTCGCATCATATGGGGCAAAATTCGTTTTGCCCCAACATTGTATCATTGGATCAGGAGGATAATAATATGGCGAAAGAAGCAAAAGTATGGGAGATTATCAGGAATGCAGGGTATGAGCCGATTGAAAACCGGAGTATCGTAGTCTCATATGCGCCGGAAAATCTGAGCGAGGCGATTGTAAAATTTCTGGGAGTCAGTACAGAGTTTTTTGTTCTGCAGATCTGTCGGGATGAGCTGGTCCTCGTTCCTTTTGGGAAATTGGCGTGGGGCTTGAAAAAGGACGTTACATTGTCGCTGCCTTTTTCTGAGATTAAGGATATTGAGGTGAAGAAAGCGGGACTGAATGATTATCTCACGATCAGAACGGAAAAGGATGTGATCACTCTGTCAGTGCAGCAGAAGGAATTGAGCTTTCTGCGCAGCTCCGGTATCCTGGGCGGAAACTGGCACAGTGAAAATATGGATGAGACCATAAAAATGCTTCAGGAACTGGCAGAGGCGCAGGTATAAAATTTTATGGGAGGGATCGCATATGGCAAATATGGGATATGTTATGCCGACGCATATCATAGCCGCTGCGGGAATTGTAATAAATGAGAAGGATGAAGTCCTTATGGTAAAAACCCATAATTCAGGATGGGTATTTCCCGGCGGGCAGGTGGAAGTCGGGGAAAATATCCCGGTTATAACGGAGTGAAAGAAGTACCGACAAAAATTATGCTGGATTTCATTTGCAGAGCCAAAAGCGGAACACCGCGGCCCTCTGATGAGAATTCAGAATCTGCGTATGTCTCAAAGGAAGAGGCGCTGAGGCTGATTCACTCGCCGGCCATTATTGAGCGGTATCAAGCGTATCTGGAGTATACCGGAAGGCCGATCTATCTGGAGTATGTAACCAAACCGTCTTTTGAACTGAAATTGAAACGGCTGATTTGACATTTTTCAGCGGATACATACGTTTTTAGAAACCCGCCGGTTATTGCTGTCCGACGGACGGAGGAACAGGGCTGCTGCACGGAGCTGGTGCGGCGGCCCTGTTTTCTGCGAAATTGAAAAAAAATTCAGATTTCCTGTCAGAAAGACATTCCCCGGATCGTTATATTAGATAAGAGCGCTCGAAAAGAAATAGAGAGAGGAGGGAGAAAACGGATGCTGCGGCGTAGAAAGAAGCAGAAAGGAACGGATCAGCGGAAGCTGATGGAACAGATTTATGAGCTGTATGAGCAGAAGCTGTATGCAGCGGCTTTCAGCATACTGGGGCAGGTGCAGCAGGCGTAGGACGCGGTGCAGGACACGTTCGTGAAGCTGATAAAATATCTTCCGCAGATTACGGCAGCGGATGATGAGAATACGAGGCGGCTGGTTTTTCGGATCCTGAAGAATACGGCGATCGATCAGTACAGAAAGAATCACAGGGAGAGCGAGAGACTGACGGCCGAGGAGTGTCTGGAACAGGAGAATACGATCGTGGAATTCCCGATGAAAAGTGTGGAGGACAGAGAATTGCTGGAGAAAATCTTCCGGCAGATTCCCCAGGAGGCGCTGGAGGTGATCCGGCTGAGATGCTATTACGGATTTACCAACAGGGAGACAGCGCAGATTCTGGATATCAATGAGGATGCGGCTTCCAAACGATTGGAGCGGGCGAGAAAATTAGTGGAGAGTAAACTGGAGGAGGTTGAGAATCGTGAAAAAAAGCAGGACAAGGTATTTTCTAAATCATATCGGGCGATTAGAGGAAGCAGAATTATCTGACAGAACTGAGGAGAGACATGTATTTTCCAGGGAGTATGAGCTGAAGAAAGAGCGGATGCTGCGGAGTCTGGAGAAAAAAGAAAAAAGAGGTATGACGGGAAAAGCAGCGGCGGCCATAGTTACAGCAACGATTTTGACGACTTCCATGGGAGTATACGCGGCTGTCAATCTGTTTACAGTTCAGGTAACTGAGGAGAATGGGGATCAGGTCAGAATCCAGGTGGAAAACAGCATGGAGGGAAAGGCGTATCCGATAGAGATAACTGCCGGATATCTGCCTGCTGGATACGAAGAAAGCGAGGATGGAAAATACAGTCTTGGGGGAGAAAAAGGGCGCAATGGCCTGACGATTACAGATGAAGGCTGGTGTCCCAACTGGGGGCAGGCGATGGAGTATATCGTAAGTGATGTCAGTAATGCGGAGACCCTGCAGTTTCAGGATGCGCAGGGAGTATTGGTTACGCATGAGGGATACGAATATCCCTATAATATGAATCTGTATTATGAAGAAAGCGGACATATTGTCTCCGTATACGCTGCGCAGGAGGTCTCCAGGGAAGAACTGATGAAAGTCTGCGAGAATCTTGAGATCACGAAGAAAGAGGGAAGCGCAGAGGAAACACCGGTCTTTAAGATACCGGAGAGTGAGGAGACAGAAAGAATCTGTATCGGAGCGGATCATATTAAAAATGTGGGAGATATTTTCCCGAGTGCTTTTAATGACGGCGTAAACCTGAAAGTTACAGATATCACAATAAAAGATACGGTAAATACAGAACTGCTGGATGAAAATACGACTGCAGATTATGGGCAGATTCAGGAATATCTGGATGGAAATTCTTTCAAACCTTACGATAGATATGTCGAGGAGTGGAATGGCCAGAAGCTGGAGCAGATACCGCTGAATACTGTACCGGTGAAAAATGTAGAAGTGACAATGGAGGTAACAAATACCACGAGTGAGGCAATGGCGGGTGTAAATCTGCAGCCCAGTGCAAAGCGATATGAGCAGCAGGAAGATGGAACGTATACGGAAGACGGCAGTATTCCGGGATACGAAATGCAGGATAACTTCCGTGAAAGCGGAATTTATCTTCCCGCAATCGATGGATTCCCCTATTACTTTGATTCATCCGCTTTCAGTCAGAGCACGCATTTTTACAATATGGAGCTGCAGCCGGAAGAGACAAAGACGGTTCATCTGTGGTTCGCTGTTCCGGAAGATGAGATCGGAAACAGCTATCTGAGCTTTAACACAAATGCGGAACAGGAATATATGGCTCTGATAAAGATAGAATAGCAGCTTTTACAAACTGAAGGATATAGAAAGGGGCTGTGAAAAAATGAGAAATCATTTTTTCACAGCTCTCTTTTTATACATAAGCACATGTTTTTGCCTAAAAATGCGTATAATCCCCCTTACCCCATAGGTCTCAATGATTGAATGGCTTATGCGGCTGTTGCTCTCCTCCTCTTTTTGTTGTGAAATTTATAGAGATTCTGTCCAATAGAAACCAGAAAGACTTCCAGCCGGACCGATTCCATCCCTCTGCGTACGATTCGCTTATACCATCGATCATTTTTCATTATGCCGAATGTCTCTTCCGCCTGAATCGAACGGTTCATCCTAAGCAGCGCTCCCTGGATGCTTTCCAGATTTTCTATCACTTCACGGTGCATGGCTGTGAGTTCTCAATTAACCCGCACCGTACGGTTCTTATCTGTCTTTTTACACTTCTCTGCATACGGACATCCGCTACAGTCTTCACATTGCTACACCTCTTCCTGTCTGCCGTATGCATTCCCTTTTACATTTTGGCGATACTTCAAGTGAAAGGCTTTCCCATTCGGGCACCGAATCATTCCGTCTTCGACAATCGGAAAATTGACTACCCTAAGTGAGTTTTCCTGATATTTCTTATCCGTTGTTTCCTTCTTGAACATCGGGAACTTCATATACTTTTCCATTCCATTCTGTTCACAAAAAAATGTAATTATTGTAGGAGCCGTAGCCGGCATCTGCAACAGGATACTTCGGATAGAATCCATAGATATCTTTGAACTTGTCTAGCAGCGGCACAAAGCAGTCCATGTCGCTGCGGTATGGATTCACATCTACGACTGCTATATATTCATCTGCAACACCGATCTGGACATTATAGGCAGGAAGCAGCTGGTCATTTCCCATACAATCTGTCTTGATACGCATAAATGTTGCCGAATGGTCCGTCTTGGAATAGCTGTTCCGCCCTTCTCCGCAGATGTGGATTTTTTCTACATATTCTTCCAATTTTTCCGCATATTCCATCAGTTTCTCATAGTGGCGCTGCTGCATCGATTTATGATGGCCACGGCCATGTACAAATGTGCTTTCGTCGATCTGCCACATCTGAGCATATTTGCCGGCGGCCTCTTTCAGGTATTTCGGTGCATACTCCGTATTGATACAGAGCCTTGTCCCAGTATAAGCAATCTCTCCATTGATCTCCTGCAGAAGTTTCGTGATCTTATCAAACAGCCGGTATCTGGACTTCTCGGCTGCCTTTTTCCATACCCAGGAGTATTTGTTTGCATTTGCTTCAAATTTAGAACCGTCAATGTACAGATGCTGCAGATCCACATGTTCTGTTTCAAAGATCTTCCGGTTGATGTCATTAAATATCTCTTCGATGGAACCCGCAAGGACCTCGTTGATAAAGGAGCCAAAGGTTCGATAAGATGGGGTTTCATGATCCATAAGGTACATGAAGCGCAGATTCACCTTACAACTGTCTTCCAGTTCCCGCAGAGAGATATACCCATTCGTCATAAATCCGAATAAGACTGTTTTCAGCATGCTGACCGGGTTATATCTGATTCTTCCCGCAGAGTGTTTCGGGATTCCTTTCAGATATTTCTCCAGATCCATTTCCTCCATAAAACGGTCAAATGTCAGCACTGGATCACAAATATCCAGATAATCCGAAATAAGTATTGGCAAAACTGCCTGTCTTGCGTTAGAATGAAACTTGTTAATAATTATCATTGCAAGTTAATTTTAACACAAAAGAAGGATCTTGGGCTTATTTTTGACCCATGATCCTTCTTTGTTTTAGACTATGCTTTTTTCACAGCCCCTCTGCTCATTTACGGATTACAGTTCTGACAAGGACTGTATCCCTGCGCGATCAGCTCCTCCCGTGAAAGTGAGTTCTCTTCCTTATTTTTATCACTCATCGTCCCAACGGAATCGCACGAAGGGCGGTGAAATTTCTTGCTTCTCGTGTTCAGAATGTACACGGACTCTGTATTCTCCGAGCTGTCGTCGGACGGCGCGGCGGCAGGTGTGACGGCGGAAGCGCTGTCCTTGTCCGTTACACCGGCTGCCTCGAGTTCCTCGCCGCTGCGGTAGTCCGTGCAGGGCTGCGCCGACCAGGTGATGCCGCTTCCGTCAGAAACGGCGGTCAGAGTGCCCTGCAGGTCGGTGCGGTAGAGGTCGCAGCCGCGGCTTTGGATTGCTTCCATGATCTCGCGGTGCGGGTGTCCGTACGAATTGGAGAGCCCGCAGCTCACAACAGCGGCGGACGGATCCACAGCGTCAAGAAAAGCGTCGGAGCTGGAGGTGCTGCTTCCGTGATGTCCGAGCACAAGGACGTCGCTCTGCAGCGTCTCGCCGGAGGCGATCATCTCAGCCTCGCTGTCCACCGAAGCGTCTCCGGTAAAGAGAAAGCTGGTGTCCCCGTCCTCCAGCCGGATGGCGACGGAGTAGTCGTTGTCGTCGGAATATTCTTCCTGGATGGGGGAGAGCACAGTAAAGGAAGTGTTCCCCAGCTCATAGGAGTCGCCGGGCTCGGGGTGAGTGACTGTCAGTCCCTGCGCGGCTGCTTTCTCCTGGAAGGAATCGTAGATCTGGCTGTCCGTCTCATAGTCGGGCGCCAGTACGACTTCCGTGTCATAGACATTGAGCGCGCCGACCAGGCCGCTGATGTGATCAGCGTCGTAGTGCGAGGCAATCACATAGTCGAGTTCTGTGACGCCCTGATCCTCCAGATACGCGACCACAAAGGAGGACGCGCCGCGGTCGCCGCCGTCGTACAGCAGATAATGTCCGTCCGACTCCGCGAGAATCGAAAGGCCCTGTCCCACATCGAGCACCTGGACAGTGAGATCGCCCGGTGACTGTGCGTCCTCCGCGGGAGAATCCCCGGGCTGCGTTCCCTGTGCAGCGCATCCCGTATAAAACGGCAGGGAGAAGAGAAGAAGCAGTGAGGTCAGAATGCCAGCCTTACGTCTCATCGTGTGCGTCCTCCTCGAGAACCAATGTAGCCACTGCCTTCTCATTGTACTGGGAGGAGATGATTCCTCCGTCTGAGAGACGCGAGTATACGCCCGCGAATTGTCCGTTGTACACAAAGAGTCCGGACATGTTGCTGTACGGTTTGAATTGTGCGTTTGGATCCACAAAATAGATATTGTCCGTGCGGTAGGGCGTGCAGTATTCCTGGTAAATGTAATCCTTTCCCCAGTACTCCTCCACGTGTTCCTTCCACTCCTGCGGCGTGTCGTCCACGCCGGCGAATACGCCGCGGGAAGCGTAGGAGTCCAGCGGTTTAATGATCCAGCGGTCCTTGGTGTTCAGAATTTCTTCCTTATTACAATGGCGCTCGTCGAGCAGATTGGTGTACGGTACGTGTGCGCGCACAAACGCCCGCTCTTCGTCCGTCAGCAGCGCCAGTGTCTGCTCTTCGTGAAGCAGCTTGAACAGCCATTTGTTGTGGATGATCTGCGTGCAGAAAGAGCCCATGACGCAGACGTCCTGATGTTTTACAGACTCAATGAAGGGCTGTACTTCTTCATAGTGCTGCATGACGTCCGTAGTCACCGCACGGCGGTAGACCAGGTCGATGGGCCTGCCGGACGGGGAATACAGCGTATGATCCCGGTAGGTAAGCTCCGTGATCTCGCATATCTCGCACGCGTAGCCGGCGCGCTCAAAGCGGCGCTGAAATTCTTCAAATTCTGTGATCGAGCAGTGGTCGAGAAAGTCCACAATAGCGATGTACGGCTTTTCCACAGCTTTTTCATAGGTGCGGTACAGCTTCAGCATGGTTTCCACCCAGGTGTCGAAGAGTTCGTAAGAGCGGAAATGATGTGATTTTGCCATTTCCTGATGCGTGATATTGAGCCGGATCGCCTGATTCAGGACAAAATCTTCATTCATGGCGCTGGTTCCGTCCGTGTTGATCTCGCAGAATTTAAAATCAAAGGTATCCTCGTCAAAGAAAACGTCGAAGCGCGCAATGGGAAGCACGCTGTCGTAGAGGTTCGGCACGAGGATCAGCTCCTCCAGTTCTGGAGAAAAGGGAAAGCTCTTCCGGTATTCAGGATTTCTGAGATATTCCCGGATGACCTTTTCAAAGATGCCGTAGGTGACGGACACGATCTCCTGGAACCGGCGGATTTCCTTCTGAGTGAAAATCTTCGGAATGTGCAGGGTGTGTACGCATCTTCCGTGATATGCGACAGAAGAGTGCTCCAGGTAATTTTTGATCTCCAGAGCGTTTTCTCTGTTCGCTTCAAAATTTTGTCTTATGAGGGTTTCATATTGGTGTCTGATCTCTTTCATATATACTCCTTTGCCAATGTTTTGCAGTCCTTTGCGAGTCGCCAGAAAGGAAGCAGGTAAATGCGCTCTTCTTCCTCCAGATGTTCCTCGGCAAGCGAGAGAATTTCACGGAGAAAATCCGGGGCGCTTCTTTTATAGATCGTGCCGTTCCAGCCGTGCTCCATGAGCGAAGCCTCGCTCTCGCGAATGTCCGCTTCCGAGACAGGGAAACGTTCGTTGAATTCACGAAGAACGCTCCGACGGAAGAAGAGACCCTTGATAAAAGCCAGATAGGCCAGGACATACTCCAGGGGCATACTGTCGCCCCCACGGATCTCCACATAATTTTTCAGGCGCACATCGAGAAAGGTCATGGACAGGATATGCAGGATATCCTGGCGGGTGAACTCACTGTCAGACCAGATCTGAGCCGCGGTGTGCTTTTCTGTATAGAGCGGTCCGTCGCTGGTGGGAACGAAAATCAGAGGCAGGCGCATCAGATAATCCGCGTAGGCCGAGAAGCCGAAGCCGTCGTCAAAGACCCCGGGAAAGATCCCGCAGCGGGGAGCGTCCACGTTGTTCCAGATATGGGTGCGGGCGAGATGTTTCGGGTAGGGTGCGCCCTCAAATACCGGTGTGTTATCGGTCAGCAGCTTGATCGCCGGCATCAGTCGGAAAGCGGCGCGGTACTTTAAGATAAAGTCTTCCTCGCAGCAGTAATCCACGGAAATCTGAGTGGAGGCGGTTCCACGCATCATGTTGGCGCCGAGGGAGCCTGAGGTCTGGAAATATTTATCCATGTAGGCGTAACGCTGCTTTGGGATCAGAGGCAGATCGCGGACGCGTGACTTCGGATGGTAGCCAAGTGTCACGAGCTCATAGCCGAAGCGGTCGAGCACCGGAAGAATCTGCCGCAGAAAACTCTTATAGATCTTATAGATGACCCGGATGCTCTCTTTTGGAACAATACTGATTTCAAGCTGTCCGGCGGGCTCCAGCGTCAGCGAGTAGTCGTTGTTTGCAAGCCCCAGAAGCGCTCCATTGTCGAGAATCTGCTCGGGATAGGAGTCTGAAAGCTCTGCGAGGATCGCCTCTACGCCCCGCTTCCCGTAATAGGGGACGCTCTCTTTTGTGTCTCTTCTTATAATAAAATGTTCAATCTCCACGCCCAGCTTCTGGATGCAGTTGGATTTACAGCCCTGCCGGAAATAGGAGACTAAAAGTGCATGATTTTTTTCCTGTATATTCATATGCTGCTCCTTTGCATAATACGTTTACATACTAGCACGTTAAGAAAATGTTGTCCAGGATATCAGAAAATCTTAAAGTTTTTTCTCAAATGTTTATGTTTTGGTCACATAGGCGTCACATTTTTTGGGTATCCTGATAATGTCGAAAGCAGGAGAGGCAAAGAACTGCTGATCCGGCTTTCGGCACTCCCCCCTCTTATGATAGATGATTACAAAGGGCTGTCGCGTCATGCGGGCAATTCGGTAAAGCGATACCGTAGCCGGCTGGTGCGGCAGCCTCTTTCGGATAGATGGCAGTATGGAAAGCGGTGATGAGCGATGGAAGAATATTTTGAAAAAAGCAGATACCTGACGGAGACGTCTCTTATGGACTATTCCGCGAAGAGTATTCGCCGGCTGGTGGAGCAGCGCGGCTGGAGAAAGCTGGGCGAGGAGCAGAGGATACGTGAGATTTACCGGTTTGTCCGGGACGGCATCCGCTTCGGATATAATGAGAGTGACTGTATTTCCGCGTCGAGGATCTTAAAGGAAGGATTCGGACAGTGCAACACGAAGGCGATTCTCTTTATGACGCTTCTGCGCGCTGTGGGTATTCCCTGCAGAATTCATGGCTTCCTGATTGACAAGAAGCTGCAGAAGGGAGTCATGAATGGATGGATTTATAAAAATGCACCGGATGAGGTGCTTCACACCTGGGTAGAAGTGCTCTTCAGAGATACATGGTATGTGATGGAGGGAATTATCCTGGATGGTAAATATCTGAAAAGCCTTCAGGAAATATTTCCGAACAGCCGCGGGCGATTTATCGGTTATGGCGCCGCGGTTAAAGATCTGCACAGCCTGCAGGTGGACTGGAACAGAAATCACACCTACATACAGAAGGAAGGAATCGTCCAGGATCTCGGAACGTATGATTCCCCCGATGAACTTCTGAATATGTATCGGCAGAGGCTGGGCTGGTTAAAGGGTCTGATATACCGGCGCATTGCAAGGCGAATGATGAACCGCAGAGTGGAACAGATCAGAAATCACAGAATATGAGCGGATGGAAAAGAGCGTAAAATTTCCATCCGCTCTTTTTGTCACGGCAGCTTTTAGGCGTCTTTGAACAGAAGGGCGCTTTGAACTGTCTGAAAGGCGGGGCTGTCATTCCAGGAATTCTCTGTTCTTAAATCAACTGCAGTCTGCACGGGATACTGCAGCCAGGTTTTCTGATGCGTATAGTTGATCCAACTCGTGAGAAAATCGCTGCTCTGAAGATTCAGGACGGGATAGGCAATGTACCCGCGCTGATTTTCACTTCTGTAAGGCATGGAAAAGCCTGCAAAAATATTATCTGCGCCGGTTATGAGAAGACCCGGTACCGTCTGCGTGCCAAGCGTATAAAAAGAAGCGCTGTACGTCTTCTTGTCTCTGTCATACAGCACCCTGCCGGTCGGATCTCCGTCACGGCTCCAGCCTTCGCTTTGCCAGGCTGGTATTACCTGAAGGCACTCTGTTCCGTAAAATCCGGGGGCAGAGGTCCAGAGAAAATGGTGAAAGATTATCCACCGCCCGGTGTCTTTTGGAAGCTGTACGCCAACACTTGTAAGGCGCAGTTCATTCTCTGCAAACGCCGTATTAGCATATGTGACCGGCTCATCGCTTTCAGAGAAGACAACCTGCACAGCATCTTTACACGATGCCAGATCTGACTCGGAAAGGTCATCGAGTACATACATCGGAAATCCGAGCTCTGCCAGATGAGCGCGGATCTCGTTATCTTTCCCCGCGTTCGTAAATTCCTGATAATCCATCGGATACCTGCATCCGAAGAGGAAGCCGCAGGCGCTTCCAATGAGAAGAACCGCGGCGAGGACACCAAGGAGTGTATGGTCGGAGAGTTTTGTAACCGCGGGCGAAATCTCATACCCATCTTCATGCATATCAAGCAGAAGCCGGCAGAGTCTGTAGAATATGAGAAAAAAGCTCGCAAGTATAATCGCAAAGAAAATCACTCCCTGCAGCTTGAGCAGAGCGATGAAGCAAAGCGCCGCGTACCAGACGATGACAGCAAAAGCTGCAGCCGCATGGAGCTCATCCCCGGCTTCGGACTGCATCGTGCGAAGCGCCATCCAGAAACAATAATACATGGCAAAGGACAGTGCGGGATTTACAGACATCAGCGCAGAACGTATGGGCGCATCCTGCAGAAGACTCCAAAGAATCGTAGTATTCGCGATAAGAAAACTAAATATGTATGCCAGGCGAAGAATGGCAAGAATACGGCATCTTGAAAACCACAGGTTTTCCCCGCGCAGGCGGCGGAAACCGAGCAGAGTCAAAACAGCGCCGGCAGTCGGAAGAATATAGTCAAGCCCCAGGAAGTTCGGCGTGAGAGTGCCGAGTGCCATGCCGAAAAGAACCAGAAGCGACGCGCCGTACCATGATTTTGAAAGCTCAGATTTCTTCTTCATATCCCTCATCTCCCTTTCGGCCGCAAAAGAAGCCCCTGCAAATTTCCTGCGCTTCTGCGGCGGTGTGTGTGCTGCGCATCGTTTTGTATACCATAATATCACCTCCTAAAAATAAGTATATTCTATGAATGAGCAAATCCAAAATATTGCACAAAAGAAAGACACCCTCTATAGAATGATGTATAATTGAAGTACCAACAAACAACATACTCACTCAAACAAGGGGGTGTCCGTTGCAAACAGTATACATCATTCCAACCATATTTACAATTACCTTAAAGCATTAAATCTCGGTTTATTTTTATCCGATGT
>CALWSC010000016.1 GCA_944384105.1 uncultured Lachnospiraceae bacterium
TCAGGTCGATCATAAAGTGGAAGAAGTTAAAGCCCCTTCCCTCCTTCTCCCTTTTGATCATCTCTTTTGCAAGAATATCATACTGCTCGAAGATCACCGGCAGATCCTCCTCACGGATCGCATAATCAGCATCCGGGGGCGCAACTACCGGCTCAACGGAAATCTGCTTAAATCCCAGATCTGCCAGATGGAGCACATCCGCAGCGAAATCTGTGTTATAATGCGTAAACGTACCGCGCACATAATACTTGTCCTGATGTCTGCTCTCGGCAAACTTCTGAAACTTGGGCACAATCAAATCATAACTGCCTGCTCCTTTGCGGAACGGGCGCATGAAATCGTTGACTTCTTTTCTGCCGTCGATACTCAGAACCACGTTTCCCATCTCACGGTTGCAGAACTCCATGACCTCGTCATTCAAGAGCACGCCGTTTGTCGTGAGTGTGAAACGGAAATTCTTATTATGAAGCTTCTCCTGTTCTCTTCCGTACGCCACAAGCTGCTTTACAACCTCCCAGTTCATCAGAGGCTCGCCTCCGAAGAAGTCCACCTCCAGGTTCCGGCGGTTGCCGGAGTGTGCGATCAGGAAGTCCAGCGCCTGCTTTCCGACTTCATAGCTCATCAGAGCTCTTCTTCCGTGGTACTCACCCTCCTCGGCAAAGCAGTAACGGCACGCAAGATTACAGTCGTGCGCCACATGCAGGCAAAGTGCTTTTACAACTGTCTCCCGCTCCTTGAAATGATCAATCGCTCCGCGGTAGATGTCCTCGGTAAAGAGCATCCCCTCCTTTTTGAGCTCCTCACACTCTTCAAGCGCATCCGAAATCTCCTGCGCCGGATATTTATCCGCGAGCGCATCCTTCACCTGCTCGGGGGACTTTCCGTCGTTCATCATGCCGAGCACATCGTACACCATATCGTCAACCACATGAACAGATCCGCTGTTGATGTCCAGCACAATGTTATATCCGTTGTTCTTATACAGATGAATCACAAAATTTTCTCCTTTCCCTGTGCTTTTACACATTTTCTTCACATTTTGTCCTGACATGACAAAGCACCCGATAGTATGAAATCTATCGAGTTGCTTTCTGTAAGAATATTAACAAAAATCAGCAGCGGCGCTTTGATCACCGCTGCTGTCTCTGACTGCCTACGGCAGATTATTTGTTCTCACAGCTCTGGTTTCCTACTGTGCAGGATGTCTTACATGCAGACTGGCAGGATGTCTGGCACTCGCCGCAGCCGCCTTTTTTCACTGTATTCTGTAAACTTTTCGTATTTAAAGTTTTGATATGTTTCATACTCTTTTCCTCCTATCGTTTTTTACTGGATAAGATTATACCATAGTCCATGCTATTTTTAAAGCCCTTTTTCTTTAAAATATAGTTTTCCTACGATATCATCCCCCCGAGCGTCCCCGAGCAGGCACAGATCAGAAACGATGTAAGCAGAAATTTCACTCCGCCGAACGCCTCCGGCACTGCAAGAGCAGACACGGCGGCGAGCAGAATAAAGTAGACAATACCGGCAAGCAGCCCCCAGAGGTACTTCTTATGCCCTACGCATTTCCCGGCAATCAGACCGCCGAAAAAGCCGGACAGCGCGTACGCCGCAATCACTCCGGCCGTGACCTTTCCCTGCGAGATGTCAAAGCGCAGCAGCAGAAATGCCATCAGAAACAGCACTGCCGTCGTCAGCAGCAGAGATACCGCCAGCGCCTTTAAAAGCGCAGAGATCTTCTGTTTGATTTCTCTGGATTCTTCCATACAAAAACCCTCCCATACTCAACTATATGGGAGGGTTGTACCGTTTATTCATGATTCTTGCTTTCTATTCTCTGCTGCGCTTCTTCTCAAGGTCTATATGGATGAGAATACCGACCACTGTAAGAAGAGATACTGCGCATCCGACACCGTAAAGCCACTTAAGCCCCTTCTCTCCCGTCTCCGGAACAGTTCCGAGCGAGCTTGCGCTGTTCTTGCCCGAGGAAGAGCTTCCCTTGGAAGTATTGGCATTCTGGGAGCTGCTGCCGGTGTTCTTGGATGTACTGGAACCGGCTGCATTTGACGGCTGATTCTTGCCGCTGCTGCCGGAGGAAGACGATGAAGAGCCGCCGCTCTCGGAATCGCTCGGTCTTACCGCGTCCTCATAAATCTGATGGGTCCCCCCCACCAGTTCCGTGGTACCGCCCAGCTTGAAGAGACTGAACGAGGCTGTCTGAAAGATCAGGCGCCCCTCCTGTTCTGTCGGGGTAATGTACTCAATGGATCCGTCATCCAGGTAGTGAAGAATCTTATAGGAATCGTATGTGTCCCCCTCCGGCTTCGGGATCGAAACAGACACCTCCTGCCCGTTTAAATCGTAGTCACTGCCGTCCAGCAGATTCGTCAGATGCATCTCATACGGCGCAACCACCATATAGTCAGAGGGAGCTGACATATCGTCTGACTCCTCCACGGTAAACTGCACATACCATGGCAGATCTCCGGTTACCGTGATATCTTTGCAGGTGCGGTTCACTATACCCGCCTGCTGCTGTGCCGCTGTAAGCTTTGCGCGCAGCCCGGGAGAGATCTCATCCTTCTGCTGATCGTCCAGCGCCTCATACAGCTTTGCCGCTTCCACTACCATCATTACATCAGCAGCATTCTGAGGTGTTCTCGGCATTGCATTCAGCGCTGCCTCTGCCTGGGCAGAACCGCTTTGCTGTTCCTGCGCTGTCTCGGCAAACACAGTATACTGCGGCACTGCAGCGGTTATGGAGAATGCCAGCGCAAGCCCTAAGGCGCCGGCTTTCAATCTGTCGGTCTTTTTCTTTTTGTTCATGCTCTCATAAAGCTCCCCTCGTCGTTTACTTGATATATAGGCTCACACTTTCTTAACACTTTCCGAAACTTTTATGTAATATTTTCTCCTGTGTTTCCGACATCATCGTGTGCTTTCATCTATTCATCAGACATTATAGCACAGCTTTATTCCAAACGCCAGTCCTAAAATTAACTTTTTTGTAACTTTTACGTCATATCTTTCCGGCATTTTGTCATATCCCACGGGATATTTCCATGTTTTTCATCAGAATGTTGTTTTCTGTGGTTTTTCCGTAACATTTCATTAACATTCGTAAATTTTCCGAGGGCACCCGTTTATTCCCACTAACTTTTCATTCCCGTTTTTCTGACTTTTCACGTTAAATCGCTTGCTTTTTTATTGAAAATAAAGTATATTTTTAATGATACTATATT
This sequence comes from uncultured Lachnospiraceae bacterium, assembly GCA_944384105.1. Lineage (GTDB taxonomy): Bacteria > Bacillota > Clostridia > Lachnospirales > Lachnospiraceae > Egerieimonas_A. The sequence goes on from CALWSC010000016.1 coordinate 3,246, forward strand.
TTTCAGAAATACAAAGGAGTTGAATTTTTTTGGACACCAGTGACGTCATACAATTACTTGTAGTAATTGTGCTCATCGGACTCTCCGCTTTCTTTTCATCAGGAGAGACCGCGCTTGTAACTGTAAACCGTCTTCGACTTGAGGGAATGGCTGAAAACGGTGACCGCCGCGCGAAAACCGTATTAAAGGTCATCGAGAATTCCGGTAAGATGCTCAGTACAATCTTAATCGGAAACAATATCGTAAATCTTTCGGCATCCTCCCTGATGACCTCGTGGACAATCCGCGTATGCGGCAATACCTATGTGGGAATCAGCACCGGACTGCTCACCCTTTTAATTCTGCTGTTCGGAGAGATTTCGCCGAAGACACTCGCCACATACCACGCGGAGAATATCGCCCTTGTCTACGCTCCCATCATTCTGTTTCTGATGCGGGTACTTACTCCGGTCATTTTTATTGTAAACAAGCTGTCCTCTTTCCTTATGTTCCTCTTTCATGTGGACCCGAATCAGAAGGCAGCGCCTATGACCGAGCATGAGCTCCGCTCACTCGTAAATGAGGGACACAAGGACGGCGTCATCGAGACCGAAGAGCGCGAAATGATTTATAATGTTTTCGATTTCAATGATTCCGAAGCAAAGGATATCATGGTTCCCCGCATCGACATGACGTTTGTCAACGTCAACGACACCTACGACGAACTCATTGCCAGCTTTCGCGAGAACGGTTATACCAGGCTTCCTGTATACGAGGACACAACGGATACAGTCATTGGTATTATTAATATGAAGGATCTGCTTCTGGTGGATCATACGGATAACTTTTCCGTGCGCGACATTCTGCGCGAGCCATATTTTACGTATGAACATAAGAATATCTCTTCATTGATGATGGATATGCGCGAAAAATCCATTTATTTTGCAATTGTCCTTGACGAGTACGGCGCGACCGCCGGACTGATCACTTTGGAGGATCTTCTGGAGGAGATTGTTGGCGAGATCCGTGACGAGTACGACGAGGAGGAAGATGAGTTCATTACCGAAATCGTGCCCGGAAGGGAATACACGGCAGTTGGCTCTGCGAAGCTCGACGACATTAATGACGAACTCGGCACGAAGCTGGAATCCGAGGACTACGATTCCATCGGAGGTTTTATTATCGGACAGCTTGACCGTCTGCCCGAGGAGCACGCCTCCGTCACGCTGGACAATGGTATCCGGCTGTGTGTTGACAAGGTGGAGAAGAACCGCATCGAGCTGGTGCATATTTATCTTCCGGAAAAGGTCAGTGAGCCGGAGGAAGAAGACTGAAAATCTGTTAAGTAAAAAGAGAGCCCTGGGGCAGCCCCCGGAGCTCTTTTTTTCCGCCTCACAGCTTCTGCGGTTATCTTTTTTCTTTCTCAAAGGGACGATACTTTCTGTACGCTATCGCACCTGTCAGATCTGCCAGGAACCACCCGATCGGAATTGACCACCAGATTCCCAGGACGCCGATCCACAGAACCGCAGCAAGGATATACGACAGCCCCACGCGCACGCCAAGGGAGATCACCGTCAGGACTACTGACATCAAAGGCATGTTGACCGCCCGGAAGTAGCCGTACAGCAGGAATAAAATGCCGATGCCGCAGTAGAACACACCCTCGATGCGCAGATACTGCGCGCCTACAGAGATAACGCCCGTCTCGCCGGCGTCAATAAAAATCTTCATGAGAAGCTCTGCGCCCGCGAAGACCGCTGCTGAAATCACAAGGCAGAAGACAACTGCCGTTCTCACTGCGCTTTTCACGCCGCTTTTAATACGCTCACCCTGGCGCGCTCCGTAGTTCTGGGCAATAAACAGAGAGAACGCATTTCCGAATTCCTGCGCCGGCATATAGACGAAGGTATCTATCTTCACTGCTGCTGCAAACGCCGCCATAACGGTAGTACCGAAGCTGTTGACGAGTCCCTGCACCATCAGAATTCCGAAATTCATCACGGACTGCTGGATGCAGGTGAGCACGGAATACTTCGCAATCTCCTGCACACCGGCGCGCGAAAACCGCATCTGCTTTCTGCTGACACGAAGGGCCGGCTCTTTTACCAGCGTGTACACGGCAAGTCCGATTCCAGAGACAGCCTGGGAGATCACCGTCGCCTCCGCAGCCCCGGCCACACCTCGGGAAAACGTTACCACGAACAGCAGATCCAGTCCTATGTTGAGTACTGCCGACACCGCCAGGAAAACCAGCGGCGTCACGGAATTTCCCACCGCGCGCAGCAGAAATGCGAAATAATTATATAAGAACGTAAAGAATATTCCGGCAAATATCACCATCAGATACTCTTTCATCATTCCTCTGAGCTCGGATGGCACCTGCAGAAGCCCTAAAATCGGATCGACCGCCGCTGTTACAAAAACCTCAATGCACACCGCCACCGCGGCTATACACAGAAATGATACAAAAATACGCTCTTTTAACTTCTTCTCATCGCGTTCTCCGAAGCAGATAGAAAACACCGATCCGCTGCCCATACACAGACCGATGAAAATTGATGTCAGGAACGTCATGAGAGAGTACGCCGTTCCCACTGCGGCGAGCGCATCCGCGCCGAGAAATCTGCCGACGATAAGCGTGTCAGCGATGTTATAAAGCTGCTGCAGCATATTTCCGAGTATCATCGGAACAGCAAATGCGAGCAGCGTTTTCGTAATATTTCCTTTTGTCAGATCTTTTTGCATATGATTTCCTTCTCTGTCATATAATATCTCCTCCGTGATTTCTCACACACGCATAGGAACCGCCTTTTCAGCACAAACTGATCTTAACCATATAAATAAAGGAGGTATTCAAATGCATGAGGAAAGCAAAAACAGCACAACCCCGGCAGCCGGAGAAGATGCTGTGTATAAAATTGCCGACCTTCCTGTGGGCGGGTGTGATAAAATTAAAGAATTTGAGCGCGAGCTCTGCAAGGCTGGTTTCTATAATATTGCACTCGTCGCCTACCAGAAAGAAAGCTAAACACACATGAAGCCAATTCAGGCATCCGCAGCATATCGCGGATGCCTGAATTTATCCGGAAATTATTTTTTCATCCATGCTGCCCGAACGGAAGCCTGCAAGGTCAAGCGTTACATAGTCAAAGCCAAGCGCTTTGATATTCTCCGCAAAAACTTCCGCCTCCGAAGCGGCCCGCACCATATCCTCGCGGTCTATCTCAATGCGCGCCACGTTTTGGTGTACCCGCAGGCGCACATTGCGATAGCCTCTGTTCCGGATAAATTCTTCTCCCTTCTCGATACGAGATAAAAGCTCCTGCGTAATCCTTGTTCCGTAGGGAAGACGCGTCGCCATGCACGGCGTGGAGGGACGCTCTGCCACAGATATACCGAGATTTGCCGAGAAGTTCCTCACCTCCGCCTTTGTGATGCCGCACTCAGCAAGCGGACTGTAAATACCAAGTTCCCTCACTGCACGAAGTCCCGGACGGTACTGACCGAGATCGTCTGCATTTGTCCCCTCAAGAATTGTGGAAATTCCGCGCTTCTGTGCCAGGTCACAAAGCTTCCCGAAGAGATATCGCTTGCAGATGTAGCAGCGCTCCGGAGGATTATCCAGAATTTCCGGGTTATCAAGCTCCCGGACTGTCAGGATCTCATGCTCTACTCCTGCTTTAGAGGCAAGCTCTGCAGCGATCTGCACGTCAGCTCTCGGGTGAAGCTCGGTATCAAACGTCACAGCAAGCAGATGCGTGCCGTTTTCCCGCGCTGCCAGTGACGCTGCCGCAAGCAGAAGCGCGCTGTCCACCCCGCCGGAGAACGCAAGACAGGCGTCCCGGCGCAGCAGATCCCTCAGCCGCCCCTGCAGCTTTTCGTACTTTCCGCTGCCGCTCATGGATGGATAGCCCCATTTCCTCCGGCAAGCTTTTGCTGCGCCTCGCGTCTTGCCGTCTCATAAACCTCCTGATAGGACTTTCCGGTATCCAGACAGGCGATGCGTACATCGTCGTATTCCGGATATGCCGCCTCGCCGCCCGGGCGGGAGCAGATCTTAAAACGCAGCGTTCCCACAGAAGTCTCCATTCGCTCCATTCTGCGCTTCAGCACACGCCGCTCCACGGGATAATACCGTACGCCGATCGTCGTCGATTCATCAAAAAGCAGCGTCTGCACGGTATTTAGCATATCCTCATCGCAGAGTACCTGAAGCATGTATGCCGGACGGCACTTCTTCATGTAAATCGGGCTGTACCATACATCACGCGCTCCCACGCCGAGCAGCTTCTCCTCGAGAAAGCCGAGCTGTTCGCCGCTGCAGTCGTCCACATTCGTCTCTACCACCCAGAGGGATTCCTCACTCGCGTCCGAAGTCTCTTCTTCTACAAACATCGCACGCAGCACATTTGCATGTTCAAAATCCTTATATCCCGCTCCGTATCCGCACTCCAGAATCCGGAAACGCTTCGGAAGCTTCTCTCTGGTGCGAACCGCCGCCGCGATCGCCGCTCCTGTCGGCGTGATCATCTCACCTTTCGTATCCGTGAACTCAAGCGGCAGGCTGTACTGCGCTGCCAGCTCTGTGACAGCCGGAACAGGTACCGGCATTTCTCCATGCTGGCAGTGCACAGTTCCGCAGCCCTCTCTCAGTGTACTCACGACTGTCTCCTTTACTCCAAGGCTTACGAGGCACGCTGCAGCTCCGACAATGTCCACAATAGAGTCCACCGCTCCCACTTCGTGAAAATGTACATTCTCCGGCTCTGTCCCGTGCACTCTTCCCTCTGCTTTTGCAAGGATGTAAAATATCTTCTCCGACAGCGCGCGGACGTTTTCGTCCAGATCAGCCTCCCGCAGCATTTCCAGAATGTCCCTCAGCGTCCGGTGCGCATGTCCCGGATGGCGTTTCCCCCCGCTATGGTGGTGTTCGCGGTGATGCTCCTCCTCAAGAATTACATCGAATTTACATGCGTCAAGCCCGCACTTTGTGACCCGGCCAATCTCAGTGTGAAATCCGCCAAGATGCAGACTCTCCAGAGATTTTTGCAGGAATGTGCGGTCGGCTCCCAGATCAAGCAGAGCTCCCACGGTCATATCCCCGCTGATACCGGAATTACACTCCAGGTATAATATCTTCTGTCCCATAATCTTCTCCTGATATAGTATGATGTATCAAATCCTGAAAACATTATAAGTTCGGGCGGATATGCTTCGGATGGTAGCCCGCCTGTTCCAGCGCGCGCACAATCTGCTGCTTGTGCTCCGTACCGAACGCCTCCATTGTAATCTTTAACTCCACAGCCGCATTGCGGTTCGTCGAGAAGAACTGGTTGTGATCCAGCTTAATAACGTTGCCCTGCTGTTCTGCGATTACCTGAGATACGCGTGTGAGCTCGCCCGGCTTATCGGGAAGCAGAACGGAAATCGTAAAGATACGGTCTCTCTGGATCAGTCCAAGCTGTACAACAGACGCCATTGTAATAACATCCATATTTCCTCCGCTTAAGATCGGCACAACCTTCTTGCCCTGGATTCCCATTTCCTTCAGATGTTTCAGCGCTGCGACAGTCAGAAGCCCGGAGTTCTCGACGATCATCTTGTGGTTCTCCACCATATCAAGGAAAGAGACAATCAGCTCGTCATCATCCACAGTGATGACGTCATCTATATTCTGCTGAATATACGGGAAGATCTTCTCTCCCGGCGTCTTCACAGCGGTGCCGTCCGCAATCGTATTAACCGTCGGAAGTGTCGTGACTTCCCCTTTCTTGAGAGATGCAAGCATACAGCTCGCTCCGGAGGGCTCGACGCCGATCACCTTTATATTCGGATTTAAAAGCTTTGCCAGAGTGGAAACGCCGGTTGCAAGTCCGCCTCCTCCGATCGGTACCAGGATATAATCTACCAGCGGCAGCTCCTTGAAGATCTCCATCGCAATCGTGCCCTGTCCGGTTGCCACCGCGGTGTCGTCAAACGGATGGATAAACGTGTAGCCGTACTCATCGGCCAGCTCATACGCCTTGGCGCATGCCTCGTCATACACATCTCCCCAGAGCACAACCTCTGCGCCGTAGCTCTTCGTGCGCTCTACCTTGATGAGCGGCGTCGTCGTCGGCATCACGATGACTGCCTTTGCGCCGTACTTCTTGGCGGCATAAGCGACGCCCTGTGCATGGTTTCCTGCAGACGCTGTGATCAGTCCCTTTGCGCGCTCTTCATCCGTGAGCGTGCTGATCTTATAGTATGCGCCGCGAATCTTATAGGCTCCTGTTACCTGCATGTTCTCCGGCTTCAGATACACACGGTTTCCCGTGCTCTCGCTGAAATAGCTGCTGTATACCAGCTTTGTCTCCTGTGTTACCTGCTTCACGATCTCGGAAGCCTGTTCAAACGACTCTAATGTAAGCATTTCCATTCCCTCTTCCTCTCATTTTTTCATAATTCATCCTCTTTTACGTCGAACAGCGCGTTGACGAACTGGTCAGAATCAAACTTCTGCAGATCGTCGATACTCTCTCCGACGCCGATGTATTTCACCGGGATATCCAGCTCAGACTCGATTGCCACAGCGATGCCGCCCTTGGCCGTTCCATCGAGCTTTGTCAGGATAATTCCCGTTACATTGGCTATCTCCTTAAACTGGCGCGCCTGAACCAGAGCATTCTGTCCGGTCGTGCCGTCCAGCACTACGAGAGTCTCCAGATATGCCTCCGGATACTCTTTCTCCAATATGCGGTAGATCTTATTGAGCTCCTGCATCAGATTCTTCTTATTATGAAGGCGTCCCGCCGTGTCGCACAGCAGCACGTCAGCATTTCTCGCCTTCGCAGCCGCCACTGCGTCATAGACCACGGACGCCGGGTCTGCGCCCTCCTGCCCGCCGATAATATCCACTCCGGCGCGGTGCGCCCACTGTGTCAGCTGTTCTCCTGCGGCTGCACGGAACGTATCCGCCGCTGCGAGCACAACCTTCTTCCCCTGATCCTTTAACTTGCCCGCAAGCTTGCCCACGGATGTGGTCTTACCCACTCCGTTTACGCCGATGACGAGCACCACGGACTTGCGGTTTTCAAATTCATATGCGGTATCGCCCACTGCCATCTGCTGCTTGATGCTGTCGATCAGAAGCTGCTTGCACTCGGACGGCTGCTTGATGTGGCGTTCCGCCACTTCTTTCTTCAGATTCTCAATGATTGCAGTTGTCGTATTAATGCCGATATCGCCCATCACCAGAATTTCCTCAATCTCATCATAGAAATCGTCGTCTATACTGGAAAAGCCGTGGAAAATAGAGTCAATCCCGGAAACGATGTTGTCCCTCGTTTTGGACAGACCTTTTACGAGCCTCCGGAAAAAGCCTTTCTTTTCTTCTGCCATATTCTCTGCCTCCCTGTTTATTCTATTTGTCGAGATCCTTCTCGATCAGGCTGACAGACACCAGTGTAGAGACGCCCTTTTCCTGCATGGTGATACCATACAGGCGGTCAGCAGCGTTCATGGTACCCCGCCTATGTGTTATAATAATAAATTGTGTATTTTTTGTCAACTTATGGAGATATCTGGCATATCTGGCGACGTTGGAATCATCCAGTGCTGCCTCGATCTCATCGAGAAGACAAAACGGCGACGGCTTCAGATTCTGAATCGCAAAGAGCAGTGCAATCGCGGTCAGAGCTTTCTCTCCGCCCGAGAGCTGCATCATATTCTGAAGCTTCTTTCCTGGCGGCTGGGAGATAATGCGGATGCCCGCCTCCAGCACGTCTTCGTCCTCCATAAGCTCCAGCGTGCCGCGCCCGCCGCCGAACAGCTGGCGGAAAACACTGTCAAATTCCTTTCGGATCTCCTCAAATTTCTCTGTAAACTGACGGCGCATACCGGTATCCAGCTCTTCTATGATTCCCTCAAGCGTCTTTGCCGCCTCCACCAGATCGGTGTGCTGCGCCTCCATAAAGGTGTATCGTTCGAACAGTTCCTTGTACTCCTCGATCGCATTGACATTGACGTCACCGAGCCTGCGAATCTCATCCTTTAGCTGTGCGATGCCGTTACGAAGTTCTGCGTGGTCAGGCTGTTCCTCCATGCGAAGCTTCGATGCCCCCACAGGAGTCAGCTCATATTCCTCCCAGAGGTATGAGATCTGCGCTTCCTTATTCTCTTCCAGCTTCTCTCTCTGACTGTTTAACCGGAAACATTCCTTGTCCATCAGACTCATATGTTCAGAGAGTTCGTCCCTCTTCTGGAAGAAGGACTTATGCTGTGCCGTCATCGCATCCTTTTCGGCGCTGAATTCCTTCAGCCGTTCTTCCTCGTGCTGCGCCTGCTGCTCAGCCTCTGCAATGGAAGCGCGCACGGAAGCGATCTTCTCTTCTTTCTCCGCAATCTCCTGCGCGCCGCGCTTTAAACTCTTCTGGATCTCTTCTTTCTCCTCTGCAAATCGGGAAAGCTCCTCATCGAGCCTGCGGATATTCTCCTTGGCGAAATCCCTCTTCTGTGCAAGCCCTGCCACGGCAATCTGCAGCTCACTTACTGCACTGCTGCACGTTTCCTCATCGACGCGAAGCTTCTCAAGCGCTTCCTGGTCTGATGCGATCTGCTGCTCAAGCTCCTTCTCACGCTGCTGGGATGCTTCCATCTCCTCAGTGATCCGGCTGCGGTTGGACTGGATCTCCCGGATCTGCCCCTCGATCTCTGCGCCCTCTCTCTGCGCGCGCTCGTAGTCCTTTTGAATCTCGCCGCCTCTGGCGCTCTCCTGGCTCAGGTTGACCTGGGCGGTATTTCGCTTTAAGCTCTGCTCCTGAATCTCCTCATTTACCGCGCTTCTCTGTTCCCGCAGGCGGTTTCGCTCGCTGCGGCTCTTTTGCATCTGCTGCTGCATAGCGGCAAGCTCACCCTTTATGCGCTCTACGGCGCCTGTGAGCTCCTCAATCTCTCTGCGGCGTCCAAGCAGGTTGCTGCTGTTCTTAAACGCACCTCCTGTCATCGAACCTCCGGGGCTTATGAGTTCTCCTTCAAGCGTCACCATGCGCAGCGTATATTTATACTTTCTCGCAAGCGCAATCGCGTGGTCAATCTGATCCATCACAAGCGTCCTGCCGAGAAGCTGGGACGCCATGCCGCGGTAAAGCGGCTCGCACTCCACAAGATCGCTCGCCACTCCCACGACGCCTTCCTCCTTTAACGCCTGCGGCGCAGAAAAGTTCTGCCTGCGGTTCATGCTTGTCAGCGGCAGAAATGTCGCACGCCCGAAGCGGTTGCGCTTTAAGAATTCAATCAAATACTTCGCTGTGTTCTCATTGTCTGTGACAATATTCTGGATGCTGCCTCCGAGCGCCGTCTCGATAGCAGTCTCGTACTCCTTCGGCGTCTTAATAAGATCCGCGACAACGCCGTGGATACCGGGATTTCGCTCCTTCTGCTCCATGACGCGGCGGATGCTGTTTCCATAGCCGTCATACCGCTCCGTAATATTCCGCAGAGACTCCAATCTGGACGATTCCCTGTGGTATGCCCCCTGCGCAGCCTGATACTGCTGTTCCTGCCGCGTCAGTTCGTCCTGCATGGACTGAATCTGCGCATCAAGCTTCGCCCCGTCAGCGGAAAATTTTTCAATCCGTGCGGAAATCTCGTCAAACTCTGCCTTCAGCTTTGCGGTCTTACTGTTCTGGATTTCCTCCTCGCTCTTCAGGCGGATCAGCTTCTGATTCAGCTCCGCTCTGCGGATTGAGATCTGCTCGAGCATTGTGTCATAGCGCTGCATCCTTCCCTTTGTGGACGCCCGTCCGTTGAGCAGCCGGATAATCTCCTGTTTTCCCTCGTCGATTGCGCGTTCCTTTTCTGAAATCTGTTCCTGCAGGTGCTTTAACTCCTTCTCCTGCTGCTTCTCCTTTTCCCTCCCGTCGGAGAGCTCACTCAGGAGGCTCTCCTGCTGAGCACGCCTTTCGGAGATCTCACCGGTACGTCTTTCAATGTCCTCCTCAACAGCCTGAATACGGCTGCGGTAATGATCGTCATTTCTGTGAGCTGCGTAAATCTGCTCCTTTAAAAGTTCAATCTGGCTCTCAAGCTGCTGCTTCTGAAGGACATTTCTTCCTGATGCTTCCCGGGATGACTCGATCTTTCCGTCCAGTTCCTCAAGCTGCCGTTCAAGCTGTTCATACTCCTGCTTCGTCTTCTCAAACGCTGCCGTTGTCTCGGACAGTTCGTTCTCAGCAGCTCTGCGCTTTGCCTCAACCTCCATCCACTGTGTGCGGATGCGCTCCAGCTCGACCAGAAATAAATTGACGTCGAGATACTTGAGCTCCTCTTTTTTCTTTAAGTACACGCGCGCCGTCTCAGACTGCTTCTCAAGAGGCGTAAGCTGCCGCTCAAGTTCTGCGAGAATATCGTTGACGCGCACGAGATTCTGCTGTTCATCCGCCAGCTTTTTGAGAGCGGTTGCCTTCCTTCTCTTAAATTTTACGATTCCGGCTGCCTCATCGAAAAGCTCACGCCGCTCCTCGGGCTTCCCGCTTAAAATCTTATCGATCTGCCCCTGGCCAATGATCGAATAACCTTCCTTTCCGATACCGGTGTCGTAGAAAAGCTCATTGATATCCTTTAAGCGGCACTGTGAGCCGTTTAAAAGGTACTCGCTCTCACCGGAACGATACAGCCGGCGTGTCACCGTGACCTCTTCAAAATCAATGTCCAGCTTGTGATCGGAGTTATCCAGCGTGATCGCCACAGACGCAAAGCCCAGCGGGCGGCGAAGCTCCGTACCGGAGAAGATAACGTCCTGCATATTGCCGCCGCGAAGCTGCTTGGCACTCTGCTCTCCCAGCACCCAGCGCACAGCGTCGCCGACGTTGCTCTTGCCGCTGCCGTTTGGCCCCACGATGGCGGTGATGCCGTTGTGGAATTCAAAGTTGATCTTGTTGGCAAAGGACTTAAATCCATGAATCTCAATGCTTTTCAGATACATAGCTCACCTACATCTTTTTCAGCAGGCAGATCGCGCGGTATGCCGCCTGCTGCTCCGCCGCCTTCTTCGTCCTTCCGCTTCCTGTTCCAAGTACTCTGCCGCCGGCGCTCACCTGAGCTTCAAAACTCTTATCGTGGTCCGGCCCCGACTCTGCGATAATCTCATAGGAAACCTCGTCCTCGCTTTTCGCCTGCACCATCTCCTGCAGCACGGTCTTGCTGTCATAGAATAACTGCTTATGCTCCATATCGTTTAATACAAAGCGCAGGATAAACTCCTTTGCGCGGTCAAATCCGCCGTCCAGGAAGATGGCTCCTATCACAGCCTCCATAGCGTCGGAGACAATGGACTCTCTCTTCCTGCCGCCTGTGGCGTCCTCTCCCTTACCGAGCAGCAGATAACTTCCCAGATGAATCTCTCTTGCACAGTATGCGAGTGCCGGCTCGCATACCAGAGAAGCCCGCTTCTTTGTCAGCTCGCCTTCCGGAAGCCTCGGAAAGTTCCCGTATAAAAATTCACTGCTCACAAGCTCCAGCACCGCATCGCCCAGAAATTCCAGCCGCTCATTGCTGGAGAGCCGATCCATGCGGTGTTCATTCGCATAGGAGCTGTGGCGCAGTGCGTTGACAAGCAGGTCAAAATTCTCAAACTGATATCCTATTTTCTGTTCCAATTCCCTGATCTTTACTATCTCATTCATGTGCAAAACATCTTCCTTTCCTTTTAGGGGCTGTTGCACGGGCAGAAATTCTCTTCTGGCGAATGCAACAGCCTCCAAAAAAGAAGCCCTCTGCGCGGACTTCTATTTAAAAATCAGGCTGCCCGGGGAACCGGACAGCCTTTTGGGGGTGATTCTTATCCGATGGATTTTTTGATCTGTTCCACGGCATCGCCTACACAGACGATCTTCTCTGCATCTTCCTGAGCGATCTCGATGTCAAACTCTTCTTCAATGCCCATAATAATCTGGAACACATCCAGGGAGTCAGCGCCTAAATCGTCTACAAATGTGGTGTCCATGGTGATCTCTGCGGCGTCTACATTGAGTACCTCCGCAATAATCTCCTTTAATTTTTCAAATTCCACTCTACTGCACCTCCTTTGCTTTATCTTCTGAATCTGGTAAGATATATTCCTTTATCTTGTCATTGATCTGCTGCCGCTTAAACTGTATACACTGCAGGATAGAATTCTTAAACTCCACTGCCTTGGAGCTTCCGTGCGTCTTCACCACAAGTCCCTTCAGCCCCAGAAGCGGCGCACCGCCGTACTGGCTTGCGTCAAAATCCTTCAGTGTTGCTTTGAGCGCCGGCTTCACGAGAAGCGCGCCTATCTTGCTGCGCAGATTCGTCATCATCCCGCTTTTAACCTTGGAGAGCAGCGTGGCTCCCACGCCCTCATACAGCTTCAGGATGACATTTCCGACAAATGCCTCGCAGACAATTACGTCTGCCTTGCCCTCGGGGATCTCCCGCGCCTCGATGCTTCCGATAAAGTTGATGTTCCTGCATGCTTTGAGCAGAGGATACGTCTCCTTGACGAGAGCGTTTCCCTTCTCCTCCTCCGCACCGATATTCACAATAGCGACCTTGGGATTACGGATACCCACGACATGCTCCATATAGATGGAACCCATCTTCGCAAACTGCACCAGATGGGAAGAACGCGCATCCACGTTGGCTCCGCAGTCGATCAGGAGGGATACCCCCGTCGCTGTCGGAATCAGCGGTGCCAGCGGAGGTCTCTCCACGCCTTTTAACCTTCCCACGAGAACCTGTCCGCCGACCAGCAGCGCTCCGGTGCTTCCGGAGGAAACGATCGCATCTGCCTCCTGACGGCGCACCATATTAAGCGCAACAACCATCGAGGAATCCTTCTTACTGCGAATCGCGTTTACCGGAGGCTCTCCGGTCTCAATGACCTCGGACGCCTCTACAATGGAGACACGCTCCTTTGGATAGGTGTATTTGGCGAGTTCAGCCTCTATGACGGCTTTTCTGCCTACCAGATAAATGAAAATTTCTTCGCTGGAATTGACTGCGTCCACTGCGCCTTTGACCGGCTCTGTGGGGGCGTAATCTCCGCCCATCGCGTCCACTGCAACTTTTACATATTCCTTCATTTTCTTCCTCCAGTATGGACTGCCGGAGCACAGCATCGCCATACTCCCGGCGTCTTACTAAACATAATATACTGGAAAACGTGGGAAATTGCAATACTATTTATTCAATATCACACTATCCGGGCAAAAAATACGGCAGAACGGGGCAAATCCACCCTGTCCTGCCATATCCTGCAGACTATTCGATCATTCGTCCGCTCGGATCGAGTACATAGCCGTCGACTGTCATATTTGCAGCCATGGTTCCGTCGTCATTTAAGTAATACCAGCCGCCGTCGACCTGCTGCCAGCCGGTCAGCATGTAGCCGTCCTGGTCAAACAGATACCACTGTCCGTTGATCTCCATCCAGCAGCTTGCCGGATATGAGCCGTCCTCCTTCTGGTACCACCAGCCACGGTCATTCTTTACCCAGCCCGCTCCCACAAGCTCGCCGTTTAAGTACGTCTGTTCTCCCTGACGCACCGTTACCTCCATGACATTGCTCGTCGTCAGGTTAATCTTATCACCAACCGTATTTGTTGCAACCACATAATAGTATGTCGTACCCTCCTCGGAAACATCAGGAGTGTACTTTGCCTCTGTTGCACCTTCGAGACGAACGCCGCCCCCATTCGAGTTCATACTGTTCTGATACCACTGATAGGTCACTGTGCCTTCAGATACCTCTGCTGCAACCTCAAGCGCCGGTATATCCGCGCCGACACCGCAGGTCAAATTCCCCTCCAGATTCTTTGTGAACGCTGGCGCCTCAATGCTCTCATCAACTTCTTTGACATCTTCCTTGTCAATCGTCTCCTTGGGATCGCTCTCCTTGGGTGTCTCCTCCTCCACAGCCGTTCCTACGATTTTGTCCACAGTATCCGTCACTGAACAGCCTGACAGGAGCGTCATGCATCCCAGCCCGATTGCCAGCAGGATCGCTGTATTTCTTTTTCTCATGGCGTATAACCTTCTTTCTCTCATAAATAGCAGCAGCTCAGCCTCGCTGAAGCATTACATGTAAAAATCCTTTAAAACCGCCTTCGGCGATGGACTTTTTGCATCGGCAGATTCACAGACCCGACTGAACTGCAGCCTTAAATATTACGTTTTTGTTTCGATAATATTGCAGTATCTTTTCATATTATAACATAATATTGGGAAAAAGCAAAATATTTTTTAACAAAAAGAAAGGAGCCTCACACAAATGTGAAACCCCTCCCGATGTTCTTTTTTACGCTTCCTGAGAAATGATCTCGCGCTTGTTGTAAGAACCACAAGCCTTGCAGACTCTGTGCGGCATCATTAACTCACCACATTTGCTGCATTTTACTAAGTTCGGAGCAGCCATTTTCCAGTTTGCTCTTCTCTTATCTCTTCTTGCTTTAGATGTTTTATTCTTTGGGCAGATGGACATTGCGTTACACCTCCTTATTTCAATCCACACGAGGTGGGAAAATTCTTACGATAGACCGTCATTTTTTGTTAAACTCGCTGAATATATCTCTGATTGCAGCCATGCGCGGATCTAATTCCGTAGTATCGCAGCCGCAGTCCTGAATATTCAGATTCGCTCCGCAGCGGCTGCAAATCCCTTTGCAATCCTCTCTGCACAGCACTCGAATCGGCCAGTTGATCAGAAGTTCATTACACAAAAGCTGCTCTGCGTCAAGCTCAGTGCCGCTGATGTAGCTGCACTCATCCAGCTCTTCCCTGCGTTCCTCCTCAGACAGTTTCATATCAATCTCCCTCTCAAAAGAGAGATCAAATTCCGTGTCCACAGGCTCCAGACATCTGGCACACGGGATTGAAATCACAAGCTTCGCATCGCCGCTGATCTTAAGCACGCGCCTGCCGGTATTTATTACGGTAAGCTGTATCGGACTCTTCTGCACGACCGGAAATTCTCCGAGACGGCAGGAAAAGCACTCCATCTCAACCGGGATTTCGAATTGTTCTCTCTTCCCATCCTGGGATAAAATTCTGGATAACTGAATCAGCATAATATTCTCCTAACCACACTCATGTTATTATACAGATACATTCTGAATTTGTCAACACATTTTTTTGGTGGTACGGGAAAATCCTGTACCACCAAATGACATTTCTGCCGTATGTATTATGATGCATGTGCCAAAAAGTATTTTTCCTCCGGCATCCTATATTATTTCACCAGGGAAACTGTCTCGCGGCAGATTGCAAGCTCCTCGTTTGTCGGGATTACGCATACCTTAACCTTGGAGTCTGCTGTGGAGATCACGATCTCCTCACCGCGTTTGCTGTTTGCTTCCTTGTCTAGGGTAATGCCCAGATATCCCAGGTAGCTTACAACCTTCTCGCGAACCGGGATTGCGTTCTCGCCGATACCTGCGGTAAATACGATTGCATCAACGCCGTTCATGGCAGCCACATATCCGCCAACAAACTTAGCGATGCCGTAGCAGAGAACCTCGATTGCATTTGCAGCAGCCTCATTTCCGCTCTCAGCAGCCTCGTTTAAATCACGGAAGTCGCTGGAAAGTCCGCCGGAGAGTCCTAAGAGTCCGGACTTCTTGTTCAGGATGTTCATTACGCCGTCCACATCCAGATTCTCTTTGTGAGCGATGAACTCCATGATTGCCGGATCGATATTTCCGGAACGTGTTCCCATGACAACACCCTCAAGCGGAGTCAGTCCCATTGTGGTGTCCACACATTTGCCGTTTACAACTGCACTGATGGAGGAGCCGTTTCCGAGGTGGCATACGATAACCTTGGAGTTATCTTTATCCAGTCCCAGGAACTCTACCGCACGCTTGGATACGAAGCTGTGAGAGGTTCCGTGAAAACCGTATCTTCTCACCTTGTAGTTCTGATAGAACTCCAGCGGCAGACCGTACAGGTATGCTTTCGGAGGCATGGTCTGATGGAAAGCGGTATCGAATACAGCTACCTGCGGTACACCCGGCATAAGGTCTGCACATACGCGGATACCGATGAGGTTTGCCGGATTGTGAAGCGGAGCAAGGTCGTTGCACTCTTCTACTGCCTGGATTACTTCGTCTGTGATGATGACAGAGGAAGCGAACTTCTCGCCGCCGTGTACGACACGGTGTCCGATCGCATTAACCTCCTCAAGGCTCTTGATTGCGCCCGTCTTCTCATTCGTAAGGGCATCTAATACCATCTGGATTGCCTCTTTGTGCGTCGGCATAGCCGCCTCTGTGATCTCCTTGTCACAGCCTTCCTTCTGGTATACAAGTCTTCCGTCGATTCCGATTCTCTCACAGAGACCCTTTGCCAGAACTTCCTCTGTTGTGGAGCTGATCAGCTGATATTTCAGAGATGAGCTTCCGCAGTTGATTACTAATACGTTCATTTCCATATCCTCCAAAATGTTTATCATTATGTACGACGCCGCCGCATGACGGCGCCGGATCGCTCAATTATATTACTGTGCCTGGCACTGTACAGATGTGATTGCCACAACGCCTACGATATCCTCTGCGGAGCAGCCGCGGGACAGGTCATTGACCGGCTTTGCGATACCCTGTGTGATAGGACCGTAAGCTTCTGCTTTTGCAAGTCTCTGAACCAGCTTGTAACCAATGTTTCCTGCATCCAGATCCGGGAATACGAGTACATTTGCCTTACCTGCAACATCGCTGCCCGGAGCCTTGGATGCGCCTACGCTCGGAACGATTGCTGCGTCTAACTGGAATTCTCCGTCCAGCTTCAGCTCCGGATGCTCTTCCTTCGCAATTCTGGTAGCTTCCACAACTTTGTCCACATCCGCGTGCTTTGCGCTTCCCTTTGTGGAGTGAGACAGCATTCCGACGATCGGCTCCTCCTCAACCAGCAGCTTGAAGGACTCTGCTGAAGACGCAGCGATTGCTGCAAGCTCTTCCGGATTCGGATTCTGATTCAGACCGGAGTCAGCAAAAATGAAGGTTCCGTTCGCACCGTACTCGCAGTTCGGCACTACCATCAGGAAGAATGCGGAAACCAGCTTGGTGCCCGGTTTTGTCTTTAAGATCTGCAGGCACGGTCTTAAGGTGTCTGCTGTAGAGTGGCATGCGCCGGATACCATACCGTCTGCATCGCCCATCTTTACCATCATAACGCCGTAATATAAATACTGATTCAGAAGAATCTCCTTCGCCTGCTCCGGAGTCATGCCCTTCTTGCTGCGAAGCTCAACCAGCTTGTCGATGTAAGCCTGTGTTCTATCGGAGGTCGCCGGATCTACAATCTTGGCGCCGGAAATGTCCAGTCCTTCGCTTCCCTTCTTAACTGCCTCCTCACTTCCGATCAGGATGATGTCAGCGATTCCTTCTTTTAAAATCTGCGCTGTCGCCTCGTACGTTCTGCGGTCTTCTGTCTCCGGAAGTACGATCACCTTTTTATCTGCTTTTGCTCTTGCTTTGATTACGTCAATAAATCCCATGATTCTTTGACTCCTTTCCTTGGTAATAATCTCTACTGTTCTTAATTATACACCTTTTAGGCAGTGCTTCTCAAGATTAGTTAAATTTTTAACATTATTTTCCCATATAGGTAAAAAGCCCGTATTCTGGCGGTTTTGCGGGCATTTCCGCGGAAAAAGATTTTGTTTTTTTTTCGGTGCAATACGCGGTTTTTCTGCTGGCGCTCAGGCAGAGTGTATGGTAAGATATCTGAGATGATTTAATTTTCGGAAAGTGAGGCGTTAAGAGTATGAAAATTGCGGGGATTACGGCGGAGTATAATCCGTTTCATAAAGGACATGCCTATCAGATAGCCGAGACGCGCGCACGCACAGGCGTACAGTATGTAATTGCAGTTATGAGCGGAGATTTTGTACAGAGAGGCGCTCCTGCCGTATTTGACAAGTATCTGCGGGCGGAGGCGGCGCTGGCGGGCGGAGCGGATCTTGTGCTTGAGCTGCCTGCGGTATATGCATGCGCGAGCGCTGAATTTTTTGCGGCAGGCGCAGTATCGCTGCTCGACGCGCTCGGGTGCGTGGATGTACTTTCTTTTGGAAGCGAGCTGGGAGATAGGAAGCTGCTTTGGCAAGCCGCCGAAATACTTATCTCAGAGCCTGAAAGCTTCCGGAAGTCTCTGCGAGAAAATCTCAGATCAGGAGATCCGTTTCCAAAAGCAAGGTCCGAAGCGCTGAAGTCCTATCTCGGGGAAAACGGGAAGATTGCGGAACTACTCGGACAGCCAAATAATATTCTGGCCGTCGAATACTGCAGGGCGCTGCTGCGTTTTCACAGCTCTATCGCGCCGTTTACCGTAAAGCGCGCCGGGAAGGGCTATCATGAGGGTGGACTTTCAGATGGATTCGCCTCGGCAAGCGGGATACGGAGTGAACTTTTTTCACGCAGGGAGCAGGTGCAGACGCCTTCGGGATATGTGCCGTCCGCTGCCGTGTCTGATGCGGTGCTGGCTCAGATTCCTGATGAGGCGCAGCCCGTCTTTCTGCGCGCTGCCGCTCAGGGGCTGCAGAGCGCGGAGGATTATTCACTCCTGCTCGCATACCGTCTGCTGGAGCAGACACCTGAGACGCTTTCCCGGCACGCGGATATTCAGCCGGCGCTGGCACAGAGGATTTACAAGAATCGTTTCTCCTGCCGGATCTTTTATTCCTCGTCTATACTCTGGGGCTCTGGTCTCTCTTCTACTCGGGTTAAAATGAATTTACTAACTCTAACATTAGGATCTCGTGATCACATCCACCT
>CALWSC010000017.1 GCA_944384105.1 uncultured Lachnospiraceae bacterium
CCGTAATCGTACATCTTCATGCTCAGATTCTTTCCAATAGTTAACAAATTATCAATAATAATTTCTATATCACGATCCTCCGTATCCGGTTTACCTAGCCGATGACAAATTCTTTCGTAAGCATCATGCATCCCAGCATATAGTTCATAACATGGTTTGCCTTCTTCATATTCATTTTCTACATATTTGCTCTCTTCCACCGGGAAATGCTCCAAATCAAGAGAGCCATTAGCCAAATCGTAAATTAAGGTTTTGAATTCTGAACTTTGCTTATCCATCACTTTACTCCATTCCGTAGTTAAAATTACTTTTCTGGCGCTAAAAGTGTCGTCAGCAGAAAAAAAGGAAACAGTCTATCATCGGTAAATAGAACTGCTTCCTCATTCCTTCTTAAGACCACGAACAAACTGTAACAGAATTCTTCTCTCTTCTGCCCCTAACATATCCCATGTCTCAATGATTTCTTTTTGTTCTTGTGTTAAATCCGGTCGCTTGCCCTCTCCTGCAAAGAATTGCGCCAGCGTGATACCAAATGCATCACAAATTCTTTCCAGAGTAGGCACGGTCGGCATACTTTTCATATTCACAATATTGCCCAGTGCCGTTTGTGACATCCCGGTTAGTTGGGAAAGCCGATACTTTGTCACTTTATGCTTAACACATAACTCTTTTACCCGTGTGGCAACATACTCTTCTACACGCAAGTAAAATACACCTCTCTTCTAACCTATATATAGTCATTGTACTGGTAAATTAGAAGATTTATTAGAGCCATATCACTTGACTAATATACTCCACTACACTTTAGTATTCGGGTAAAAAAATTAGAACTTAGCAGTTCTTATATGATGCGATATCTGTTTCTATAATCTATTTTTTATACCGATCACCCCTTTTCCCCTTCAAAGGCAAGCATAGCATTTATTCCTTTTCTATGCAACAAAATCTCATCGACAAATAATTACATATCCCGACATGTACTCAAAGCCCCTCCACAATAGAATAACTGGGAGAGGCTTTATAATTCGTGCTTTCAATTAATCTTCGTTATTAGCTGATAGGTATGAAGGTTCCGTTTTATAAATTATCATCAGTTTTAATCACTATAGTTCCATTATCGCATTCCAGAGTAACACGCTTTCCAATTTCAAATCCTGCTTCCTTAAGCCATTGTCCTTTAAGAATAATTGTAGGCGTCTCTTTATATTTGTATCCAGACTGTCCATATACTTTCAAATTACGTTTCTTTTTGTCTCTCATATTTCTCCTTTTGCTATATTTTATATTCGCCAAATGGTTAAGACGTTTCGCCAAAATATAGGACTTTCGCTGAATGGTTCTGTTCACCGCTGAGTCGAAATCTACATATAGGGGGTACATGTTTTTAGAAAAACACATATCTTGAAAACACTTTTCTTCAAAACTTCACCCCGTAAATGTAGATTTTATGCGGGTTTTTAATCCCAAATTCGCAGAAATCCCGTGTTTACGCCACTTTCGCGGCTTCATTTACACAACCACAATATCTTGTGGTCGTTCCACCGGTGAATAAGACACCTCTTTACATATAAAATTTTTCTTTCTAATTATTCTTCTAACCGCCGCCACTTAATGAATTAAATTTCAACAAATACTCACATTCTATGTATTAACATTTGTTCAAAAATACTTACTTTATCAAAGCATATTACACGGAATGAAAGTCCAAGATCTTTTCGTCAAATTATTCCATACTTTCTGGCAAAAGAAAAATTTTTCGCATAAGTCCGTTATACTGCCATTGTTTCTTACCCCTCTTCACTCTGCGGAAACTGATATACATTCCATAAAATAAAGAAACACACCACATTTACAAAATATCTATTCCGAACATCTCTAAGCATATCTTTTTTCCTGCCAAAATATCTACCTTTAGAACAGCGAAAATGGGATGCTTATCCGCACCCCATTTTCGCTATTTCCCCTTATTTACGGGCATTTTGCCCTTACTATTGCCAAAAGATATGCCTCTGCAAGCAACTATATCTTGTGGTATTTACACCATTTTTCAACGCTTTTATACAACATCTAGCGTGAGCAGAGCGACTGTTTCAACATGCACCGTCCCCGGAAACATATCCGCCCCTCTGACTCTCCTAACCTCATATCCTTCCTCACAAATTTTCTTCAAATCCCTGGCAAGCGTGGCCGGATCGCAGCTCACATATACAATCCTCTCCGGCCGCATCTTCACCATCGTCCGGATAAGCGTCTCGTCACATCCCTTGCGCGGGGGATCCACGACAATCACATCTGCATGCACGCCCTCCTTCTCATACTTTTCAGGCAGCACTTCTTCCGCCCTGCCAACAAAGAACTGCGCATTCGTAATTCCGTTAATCTCGGCATTCCTCCTGGCATCCTCAATGGCCTGCGGCACGATTTCCACGCCGTATACCATCTTCGCCTTCTGCGCCAGAAACAGAGAGATTGTCCCAATTCCGCAGTACAGATCCCATACTGTCTCCTCTCCTGTCAGTCCTGCGAATTCCAGTGCGGTTGCATATAGTTTTTCTGTCTGTACCGGATTGACCTGGAAAAAGGACAGCGGCGAGATTTGATACCGGATATCGCCGATATAATCTGTGATATACGGTTTTCCCCAGAGCAGTCCTGTCTCTTTGCCCATAATAACATTTGTGCGCTCCATATTTACGCTGTATGTGATGCTGGTCATGCCATCCATCTGGCGCAGGCTCTCCACCAGCCGGTCTGCTGCAGGAAGGCTGCGTCCGTTGATGACAAGGCAGACCATCCACTCTTTTGTCTTAAAGCCGCAGCGGATCAGGATGTGGCGCACGAGTCCCTTTCCGGTTGTTTCATTATATGCCGAAACATGGTTTTCCCGCATATAGCCGAGCACACGCTGTAAAACCTCTTCGTTTTTCTCAACGCCGAGATAGCATCTCGTATTATTGATAATCGTATGCGTCCGTCCTGCGTAGAAGCCGGTGATCAGATTTCCGTTCCGGTCCGTGCCGACCGGGAACTGCGCTTTGTTTCGGTAGTGGTATGGATTTTCCATGCCGATTATGGGTTCCATCGGAATGTCGGCAAAGCCGCCGATTCTCGTGAGACTTTCCCGGATCTTCTCCTCCTTGAAGCGGAGCTGTTCCCCATATTTCAATTCCTGAATCTGGCACCCGCCGCACTGGCGGGCGTAGGGGCAGATCGGGTCTGTGCGGCGGTCGGAAGGGGTGATGAGGCGCATCAGGCGGGCGTAGGCGTAGTTCTTTTTTGACTTCATAATTTTTACCTCGGCTGTGTCGCCTATGACGGTATCCTTGACAAACAGCGTGTAGCCGTCAATTTTTCCGATTCCCTCTCCGTCGTGTCCCATATCGGTGATGGTTACGGTCACCAGATCATTCTTCTTATATTCCATAGTTTCCCCCATTTATACGATTGTCTTTCTGATATTGGACTCAAATAAGCGGTTATAGCCCAGCCATTCGCCCTGTTCCATCGTGTTCTCGAATAACTCGGTGATCGTCTGCATCCGGGCATCTGTATTGTCCGCGAGGTTGAGTGCCAGTGCCTCCGCCATCGCGGGTTTTTTCGGAGAGCCGTATTCCAGCTCGCCGTGATGTGCGAGGATACAGTGCTTCAGCTCGCTCTCCAGCGTCTTCGGGAATCCCGGGATGGTGCGGACAGCATCATGTATCATCTCCGCACCGATCATGATATGCCCCAGAAGCTGTCCGTCGTCGGTGTAATCATTCATCGGAAATGCGGACAGTTCTTTCGTCTTTCCGATGTCATGGAAAATCGCTGCTGTGATCAGCAGATCCCGGTTCAGAACCGGATAGGCTTTTGCATAGTAATGGCACAGCCTGGTTACGCTCACTGTGTGTTCCAGCAGCCCGCCTACAAAACCGTGGTGCACGCTCTTTGCCGCAGAGCTGAATTTAAACACTTTGATAAATTTCTCATGCTCCACGTAGTATTTCTTCAGAAGCGCGTTCAGATACGGATTCTTCACGGAGTCGATAAATCCTACGAGCTCCTGGTACATGTTTTCTATGTCGTATTTGCTGACCGGAAGGTAATCCGCAGGGTCGTATTCGCCCTCATCGGCGCGGCGGACGCGCTTTAAGCTCACCTGAAGCGCTCCGGCAAACAGAGTGACGTCGCCCATCACATCTATGTAATCCAGACTGTCAAAGTCGTCGATCCCGCTGGAATTCGGTTCCCAGATCTTCGCGTCGATCGTTCCCGTCTTGTCCTGGAGAATCACATTTTCATACGGTTTTCCGTTCTTTGTCACTGCCGACTGTCTGTGTTTGCACAGGTATACGCCTGTCATTCTGCTGCCTTCCCGCAGCTCGCTGATATATTTCATTCTTTTCTTTCCTTTCTATATTTGAACATGGATAAAGAGGTTCTGCGGAACCTATCCGCGCAAACCTCTTTTCTCTTTTTTACTATTCTATAATGCTCCCAGCGTTACGTCAAATACAATCTCCACATATCCTTCCGTTCCCTTGCGCAGCGCTGTGATCCGGATCACCTGATCCTGACTGCAGGATTCCAGATAGTTCTGATATTTACTCATGGTGTTTGTGTCCGTATCGTCTGCCTTCACGATCACATCTCCGCTCTGGATGCCTGCCAGCATCGCCGGGGAATCTGCCTGTACTGTATCCACCCAGATACCCTCCGGGATTCCCGTCTTCTCCGACACCTCTGCAGTGACATCCTGTCCGGTGATACCGCTGTAAATCAGCGGTTCGTTGTTTGAGAGTCTCTCAAGCAGCGGTTTAATCTGTGAAATCCCGACTGCCGCAACGGTATTTCCCGTGCTTCCGGCAAAGCTCTGGGAAATCAGTCCCACAACCTGCCCCTGCAGGTTAATCAGCACGCCGCTTCCCTCGCTGCTTCCCGCAATATCCGTATTCAGCATCTTATATTCCCCGTCCACAGTGGGAATGACGTTGTCCATGGAGGTTACTGCGCCGTAGGATACGGCGTCCGGATAGCCGGCAGGGCTTCCGACAGCCATGACAGGCTCCCCCTGCGCAACGGAGTAGGAATTTCCAAATGTCGCCGCCGGAATATTTGCGGAATCCTCTGCGGACAGGCTTGAGAGCGGAACCTTCAAAACCGCAAGACCTGTGTTCGGATCGTGCTTTAAGTATCTGGCGTCCACCTGCGTATCGTTCCAGAACTTCACCTGGATGCGCTCTACATTTTCTACAATGCGGTATTCTGTGGCAATAAAGAGATCCTGTCCATTATTTGCCACTACAAGACCCGAGAGCTGGCGCTGGCTTTCGTAGGACTGATTGAACCAATCTGTATTGTTCGTCACCCCGATCACAGTCACGATGGATTTTTTCGCCGTCTCCGCCACATCCATCATACTGCCGTACAGCTCTCTGTACTGATCCAGTGTAAGCGCTGCTGCCGGCGTCTCATGCACGGTCTGCGTCTGTGCTGCCTCCGCATCCTCCGCGGCCTGAACCGCCTCATCCTCATCCGGGACATCGTCTGCCGGAATATCGACCTTGGCGCTCTCATGTGTACCGAAGATACTCTGCGCATATGGGGATACCGCCGCAAATGCAAACGCCGCTATGACGCCGAACGCGACTGCGCTGCCCGCCAGAATTCCAGCCTTCTTGAGCAGCTCTGCCTTGTCCACCGGCTGTTTGCGCACTACCTCTTTCATGAAATCATATGGTTTCTGTTCATTATTCATACTTCATCGCTCCTACCGCATACACTGTCCCCTTAAGTACCTTGCGCCCTTCTGCCGGAAACAGACAGTCAGCAGGGAAATGCTTTTCCCATGCCGCTGTCTGTCCTTTTGCGCTCAACTATGAATAGTGTAGCAGATACTTATGAATTTTTTATGAACTTCTGCTGTATTTTACAATCATCAGCTCCACGCTGAGAACGTCCTCCATGCGCCCGGTCTTGACGTCCTCCTCCGCCTGGGTAAAGGCGTTTACCGCCTCCTCAAGCTCATCTTTTGTATATTTTCCCGCATAGCGCACATAATTTCTTACTACAAACGCCTGCAGCCCGGTGCGCTTTGCCATCGATGCCTGATCGGCTCCCGCCGCGGCAAGCTCCTTCACCTGCAAGAGCAGGTTGAACTGGCGCGCCAGCAGAAAGAGAATGCGCATCGGAGGCTCCTTTAATGCCAGCAGGTCATAGTACAGATCCAGCGCCTTTGTCTGCTGCTTTTCCGCGACAGCGCGCACCATGTCGAAGATCTTGTTATTGATCTGGGTGGTGCAGACCGCTTCTATGTCTTCCCCGGTAATGATATCTCTTCCCATCGTATAGCAGAGCAGCTTTTCCAGCTCGCACGCAATATTTCCCATGTCCGTCCCGGTCTTTGTCAGAAAAAACTCCATATCTCTCTGCGTGATCTTCTTTCCCTCCCGCTTCATCTGTCCTAGTACCCAGCGCATCAGCGTTTTCTCATCCTGCGTGGAAAATTCAACGGCGCTTCCGGCTTTTTTGACTGCCTTGAACATTTTGCTGCGCTTGTCGACCTCCTGCTCCACAAAAATCATGCACAGATACTCCGGCAAAGTCTCCATATATGCCGCCAGCTCCGGCGCCTGACTCTTAAAAAATCCTGTGTCCTGCAGCAGAATCACCCTGCGTTCGGCAAAAAACGGCATAGTCTCCGCGAGGTCAATGATCTCTCCCTGGGAGAGTCCTTTTCCTTCAAAGCTTGTAAAATTCATTGTATCGCCGTCCGGATTTAATGCCTGGCACAGCCGGTCGCGGTACTGATATTTAAGATAATCTTCCTCCCCGTAAAAGAGATACACCTGCTTAAATGTCCCGTTCTTGATATCTTCTAATACGGTCTTCATTCCTCCTGCTCCTGTTCCAGCCCGTGCAGGAATTCATCGAGCTCCTGAATTTCCTTCTCCTCGATCTTCCTTCCTTGATACAGCGAGGCGACAAAATTTTTCAGCGAGTTCCCGTAGAGCTTCTCCAGCACAGAACGGCTCTCCTGGCGCTGGTAGGCGCTCTGTGAAATCAGCGCAGTATACAGATTTGTTTTTCCGCTCTTGCGCACAGATACGAAGTTCTTCTTTTCCAGCCTTGACAGAAGCGAAAGGATCGTTGTGGGCGCCAGCGATTTCTTCTGGTTTACGAATTCCTCTATCTCCATTCTAGTCATATCCGGATGTCCATTCCACAGCGCCAGCATTACGTCAAGTTCTGAGTCCGGAAGTCTCATGATCTCTCTTTTCATCGCAATTCCCTCTTTCTTTGTCCTCTACCTTTGTAAAACTTCTGTGCTTATAGAATAGCTTATTTCTCCACCCCTGTCAAATATTTTTTCA
This sequence comes from uncultured Lachnospiraceae bacterium, assembly GCA_944384105.1. Classification (GTDB taxonomy): domain Bacteria; phylum Bacillota; class Clostridia; order Lachnospirales; family Lachnospiraceae; genus Egerieimonas_A. The sequence continues at coordinate 7,356 of CALWSC010000017.1, forward strand.
CCGTGGCTGTATGGCCGTCCGTCAGAAGCGTCACTGCCCCATCGCGCGCCGTCTCGTAGATATGCGCCCTGCTGTCTTTCAGCCTTTCGATAAGTTCGGGGTGCGGATGGCCGTAGGAATTATCCCTGCCATAAGAGAGAAAACAGATGGAGGGCCGTACTTTCTGCAGAAACGCTGCGGATGTGGAATTGCGGGAGCCGTGGTGCGCAACTTTGAGCAAATCGCAGCGGACTGCCTGTTCTTCCACCAGCCGCTCCCCCTCACCCTCCAGATCTCCGGTAAAAAGCGCAGTAAATTCCCCGTATTTCATCAAGAGAGTCACGGATCCCGCATTCGTATCACCGCTGTAGTCCGCTCCGTCGGGATGAAGCACGGTCATATGCAGCCTGCCGCTTTTCATCTCCATGCCTCTATGCACGTACTGCACCTTGATTTTTGCAGCGCGAACCGGCGCAAGCAGCTCTTCGCTACCCATTCTCTGCATCCACTCCGGAAGGTACAGCGTGCCGATCGAGAGCGCCGTCTGCTCTGCGGAAATCAGATTGGCAAGCTCGATGATTCCATTCATATGATCCGCATCCGGATGGGTTAGAAATACGCCCGCCAGCTTTCCGATTCCCTGACTCTTGAGATACGGGAGAATGCGGTAATATCCCGCCTCGTTCTCCGTCGTACTCCCTCCGTCAATCATGAAATCTGCTCCCTCTCTCGTTCTGATCACAAAGCAGTCTCCCTGACCGACGTCAACCATTGTGATTCCAAGCCCACTCGGAGGATGGGGCGCCAGCAGCAGAATTACCCACCCTGCCGCCGCCGCGCTCACAGCACAGGAAGAGCGCAGCTTCCTGCCCTCACCCCGTCTTGTGAGAAAAATCCTCAGCCACAGCAGTCCCAGAATTCCTCCGTAGATCAAAAATACCTTCCATTCCTGCGGCTGCCCCGTGATCCACACGCTGCCCGGCAGTTTTCTGCCTAGCGCCAGCAGATCGTCCATAATTTTCAGGATCACAGTGCCCGGAAATGCAGCGGCACAAGCAGCCGGCATCCAGATAAATCCAGCCGCCGCTGCGGCAAGTCCGGAAATGAGCAGTACAGGAAGCGCAGGAATGATCAAAAGGTTCATCAGGATACCGACCGGCGCAGTCTCATAAAAATGGTATGCACACAGCGGCGACAAAAAGAGCCACATCCAGAAGCCGCTTCGGACAGCACGGGATGCTTTTTCGCATACTTCTGCAGGAAAGGAATGCTTTCCCCTGCGGGATCTTTCTGCGTTTTTCCCCGCGCGCTCCCAGCCTGGCACGAGAATGCCGGCACATGCCACGGAGCCGAATGAGAGCTGAAAGCCGCTGTAGTACAGGTACGCCGGGTTGTCCAGCAGCATCAGAATCGCGGCAAGCGACAGTGCAGACGGCATATCATACGTCCTCAGCAGCAGCTTTGCTCCGAGCGCTGCGCAGAACATCAGCACCGCGCGCACGCAGGAGCTTCCCATACCGATAAAAACGCCGTATAAAAGCAGCGCGGCAAGAGATACCGGTGCGGCGATTTTCAGAGGGCATCCTGTGCGCATGAGAATTTTCAGCATTCCCATGCCTATCAGCGTGATGTGAAGCCCGGAGATTGTCAGAATATGCAGCACACCGCCCTGCTGAAAGCTGCTTTTTGCCCTGTCATCCAGCTCATTCTTATCTCCCAGGGCCATTGCCTGCAGGATACCTGCATATTTTCCGGCAGCGCGGGACAGATTGTCGGCGGCCTGCTCACGCAGACGGCGCATCTTTTGCTTTGCGCGTTCCGCCCGGGTCGGTTCTTTTCCTCCCTCCTGGACGCTGATTTCCTCTGCAAAGCATCTAAGACAGATGCCCTGGACGCCGTAATAAATCCGTGCGTCAAACATCCCGGGATTAGTCGGCGCTTCAATTTCCTCGATCTCCCCGCTTAGCCGCACGTTTTCGCCGATTTGAAATTTATTATCTTTTTCTGTGTAGATCAAAAAGGTCTGTAATGGAATTTGTTGTCCGGAAACGGACAGAACTGTGTCTTTGAGTATGTACTGAATCGAATTTTCCTTTTCCTGGTAATCCGCAATTCTACCGCGGATTTCCCGGGTCTTCTGCTCCTGCATACACTCCTTTCGCAATGATGCCGGGGGCTTCGGACAGTAATCAATGCCCAGAAAGCCTCCCAGCGCCACGAGGAGCATGAGCAGGATGCACGCCGCACACAGCGGGCGTTTATTCATCCTCTCCCTCCTTTTCTATCAGGGACTGATCCATATGAAACAGTTTTGAGAGCTGTATGTCATCACGGAAGGTCACCTTCGTCTCACCGTTTACCGAGATCTGCACAGCCTCCACCCCGCAGGTGGCAGTGAGCGAATTGACAATCGCATACACCGGAATCTCCTCCTGCACGCTCAGCTCTGAATTCAGGAACGCCTTGTCAAAATTGACGTAGCAGATACCGTCCGTGGTGGTAACGCCGAGAATCTTCGTCTCCGCGGGGAGCACTGCCGCGTGTCCTTCCTGCGACGTTCCCTTGATCAGCTGTTCCACAACGATACGCTCCAGAGGTATACCAGTGCTGTAGTAGAGATTTCTGTCCTCCTCCACCAGCTTGTCCCCGCTCTCATTGGCAAAATACAGAGTCAGTGATGCACTCTGGTAAGCGTTAATCTCCTTTCCGGAGTTTTCAACAAAGCTGTCCGCGTCCATGGCGCCTATCTCCTCGCCCGCACCGTCCTTTAAAGGCTCTCCTTCCACCGTAATTGCCGCCTTTGTAATTCCGGGAATCTGAATATAGCTCTGCACGGCCGCAGCGCGCGCCAGGATCTCGCGCGTGGCATCCATTGACAGATAGGACTCTGAAAAATCGAGCGTTACCGTCCCGTTCTCCAGATGATAGCCCTGCATTCTGACTTCTTCGGGAAATACATTCATATATTCCGTGTTCTCCGGCACCTCAAAAAGCTTTTCCGCCATCTCGTCTGCCATGGAACGCATATCCTCAGACTCTGGCTCCCACGGCTCCTTGACCAGCGTATTTGCATCCAGATTGAGATAATATAGCTTATACTTACTATCCTCTTCTTTTCCGGAGCAGCCTGCCGCAAACAGCAGCGCAGCAGCAGCTGTCAGCACAAGGAACACCTTCATCACTCTTCTCATTCCGCCACCTCCTTACGCGATATAAATCAGAGGGATGCGCACGGAAAATGTCGTGCCCTCATGCTCTTTGCTGTATACCTTGATTGCACCGCGGTGCATGACAATCGCGCTTCTGGTGATCGCAAGCCCCAGTCCCGTGCCGCCGATCTCACGCGAATGCGACTTATCCACGCGGTAGAATCGCTCGAAGATATGGTTTAATGATTCCTCGGGAATGCCGATGCCGGAGTCCGCGACCGTCACATAGAAATATTTGTGATCTGCGTTTAAGGAAACGCGCACCCAGCCGTTCTCCGTATTGTATTTAATCGCATTCTCCACGAGATTTGTGATTGCCAGAGTCAGCTTTACCTCGTCAATCTCCGCGTTGACCGGGCGGAAGCTGTCGAGAATCAGCTCGATGTGATTCTTTGCCGCAATCGGCTTTAACCTCTTTAGAATCAGTTCAAGCAGGTTATTGATATTGACAGTCTCAATATTTAAGTCCGCCGCCTTCTTATCCAGCTTCACCAGTGAGAGCAGGTCTGTGATAATCTTATTTTCCCGGTCGATCTCCTCCGTGATATCCTGCATAAACTCCTGATACAGCTCAATCGGCACGTTTTCCTGTCCCACCAGAGAATCCGCAAGCACCTTCATGGAGGTCAGCGGCGTCTTCAGCTCATGGGAGACGTTGGAGACGAACTCCTGCCTTGAGTCGTCAAGCGCCTTCACTCTGGCGAGCATCTTATTGAATGCATCGGTAATGAGCTCCGTCTCCGTGTAGTCCGGCACGGAAATATTTTCCTCCAGATAGCCGTCCGTCAGATCCTCTATGGACTTCGTGACGCGGGCAAACGGGCGCACGAGCACACCGGAGAGGATATATCCGAGCACCAGCACCAGCAGCGCGATGATGATGACGAGCAGCATCCCCTTCTTTTCCAGCACATCCATGCCGGCAACAATCTCATCGGTTGAAATGCTGACCAGCATCACGCCCAGCACGTCGCCGCTGTTCGGCGCCTCGATCTTCACCGTCATCTCGATATAACGGTTATTATCGTCGTAGTTGCTGATCTCCTCGCCGTTAAAGCAATTTAATACTTCGGCGGAGATCATGTATTTTCCCCTGTCCAGATCGTAGGTATCCTTGATCACACGGAAATTTCGGTCGATGATCAGGATTCTGCCGCTGTAAAGATTTGAGAGCATCGTAAACTCACCGTTGAGCGTCTCCGAGGACGGGTCGTCCAGATACCCCTCTTTTACGATCTGATTGCACAAAATATCGCACTGATTCTTTACGGTGATACTCCGTATGGAAACAGCACGATCTTCATAGCTGCTGACAATTCCGTTCTCCACGATGATCCCCGGGACAATGCCTATGATCATCAGGATCACCGCGATACGGAATCTCAGACTCTTGAGAAATTTCCATTTTCCCCGAAATTTAATACTGGAAATAATAACCAACTCCCCATTTCGTATGTACGTATTTCGGGTCGCTCGGATTGCTCTCGATCTTCTCGCGCAGGCGGCGGATATGTACGTCCACGGTGCGCACATCGCCGGGATACTCATATCCCCACACAATGTTCAGCAGGTTTTCTCGGCTGTATACCTTATTCGGGTTAAATACCAGAAGCTCTAATACATCGAACTCCTTCGCTGTCAGATTAATCTCCTTTCCATTGATAAAGACGCGGCGGCTCTCACAGTCAAGCTTTAAGTTGCCCGCTTCCACAACCTTTGCCTTCTCCTCTACAGCTGCCTGCTTTCCTGTACGGCGCATAATCGCTTTGATGCGTGCCTTGACCTCCAGGATATTGAATGGCTTTGTTATGTAATCGTCCGCTCCGTACTCCAGTCCCAGAATCTTATCCATGTCCTCGCCCTTTGCGGTCAGCATCACAATCGGAACATTGGAAAATTCACGGATCTGCTGGCAGACCTCCAGTCCGTTCAGCTTCGGAAGCATCAGATCCAGAAGAATCATATCGTACTCCTTATCCTTCACCATGTTCAGGGCTTCCTCGCCGTCGTATGCGCAGTCGACCTCCATGCCGTCCTGCTCCAGACTGAAGCGGATGCCCTTTACGATCAGTTTTTCATCATCAACAACAAGCACTTTCTTTGCCATAATTCTCTCCTCAAGTTTCTCTGATACGGCGGTGCAGCGCACCGCCTGTTATCCGACGGTCACCTCTTCCCTTATCTTTTCAAAGGTCTTCTCCTTGATACCGTCAATATTCATAAGCTCTTCAATGCTCTGAAAACCGCCGTTTTGCTCGCGGTAATCCATAATCGCCTGCGCGCGCGTCTCCCCGATGCCGGTCAGCGTGCACAGCTCTTCGATCGAAGCGGTATTTATGTTCACCTTCCCGTCCCCGGAAATACCCGGCTCTGCAGACAATTCCGGGAAGGTGCCGCTTTGCGCCTCCTGTGCAGTCGGTATGGTGATCTGCTCTCCGTCTGAAAGCTCCGCCGCCTGATTGACTGCGCGTGCTTCCGCATCTTCAAGCATTCCGCCCGCTGCCTGTACCGCGTGCCAGACACGGCTTCCCGCCGGAAGTTCATAGACCCCCGGAGTGCTTACTGCGCCGCAGACATAGACCCAGAGCGTCTCGTTCGCCTGCGGCTCATCCGCAGCCGCGTCATCCTCCTGAGCCTGCGGGGATATGGACGGAGTATTTTCCTCTCCTGCGATGTAGATGTCCCCGCCGCTGCCGCAGCCGCCAAGGAGCAGTCCAAAGGTTAACAGCAGCATGATTCTTTTCTTCATTTGCATAACTCCTTTCAGGCACAGCCTTCCAGGTCCCTTCGTATGCATAACTGTTCACTGTCTATTGTAGCGAATTACCATGACAATTACAAGTTTTACTTCAAAAAATTATCAGTGCTCCCATTTAAAGAGTATGATTCCGCCCACTGCGAGCAGCATTCCGATCAGCTTGCTCCACTGAAACGGCTGCTTTTCTGTTCCGAACAGGCCGAACAGCTCGATCAGGTATGCCACTGCAAGCTGGGATACCACGATCAGAAGCGCTGCCTGGGCAGGACCTAAGCTTCCCATGCTTCGTATGACGGTCATTGTGATAAAGGCGCCTATCACGCCTCCGAGCAGGAGATATTTAGGACTTACCTGTATAAGCGCTGAGACGCTCTCCCTGCCGGTAAAGAACCATGCGGCAATACAGACGAGAAATGCCGAAATCTGCACCCAGCCCGTGGAAACCCATAGGCTCGTCTGTTTCGTCACCTGTGTATTGAAGACGCCCTGAATGCTCATAAGCGCTCCGGAAATAAGTGCAATTATAATTCCCATGTCTTTTCCTCCTGAAAATTCCATCGTTTCTCTTAGAATTTCCAGAAGCCAGAAAAACATGCATCCGTCAGATTCTTCTCTTCTTCTCCCTTACATCCTTCGCGATAAAACTCCAGCAAAGCCGAAATACGATCGTTGTCACCATAATGCCTGCGGACATACTCGCTGCAAAGAGAAGTGCATACGCGCTCTGCTCCCGGAACATCTGCCCGTTCCCGGCAGTAAGATACTTCATCGCCCGGTATAAAGACGCTCCCGGAACAAGAGGAATCGCTCCGGATACGAGAAAGACCGTAACCGGCGTCTTTCGGATTCTCGCCATGCACTCTGCGTACACGGTCAGCATCACAGACGCCGCGAAGCCGCCGATATAGTCGTTTGGTCCCCAGAGTCTTCTCGCGCCCAGAAACGCCGCCCATCCGAGAAATCCCCCAACGGCCGCGAGCAGCGCGTTTACTCCTCTCGTATTGTATAGAAGCGCAAAGCCCAGCGCTCCAATGCACGCAGTAAGAAGCTGCAGTAATTCTCTCATAATCCCTCACCTACAGAAAATTTGCAAATGTAAATCCAAGCGCGATTGCGATTGCAAGCACCACTGCCTCCACAAACCGCACCAGACCGGTTATCATATCTTTGGAAAAAATATCACGGATGGAATTTGTAAAAGCCATCCCGGGGATCAGCAGCATAATATTTCCTATGCTGATGCTGTCCGCACTGTCCCCCGGCCCCGCGGACACCGCCAGATTTGAGAGCAGCCCGCCTGCGGCTGCGCACAGAAGCGCAATCAGCAGCGGATTGGAACTGCCCTTCTGGAGAAATGACTCTGCCAATTTCAGGCACACGCCGATCGCCGCCGATACGAGCATATCCTCCCAGCTTCCTCCGAAGAAAACGCAGAAAGCTGCGGAAATAACCGCATAGAGCATTACCTGTACCGAAAACGGATATCCGGGCACGCTTTGTATCACTTTCAGCCGGGCCGCAATTTCCTCCGGGGATAATCTCCATTCGCAGATTTCCCGCGAAAGGCGGTTCAGATCGCCCAGCATACTCAGATTATTTTTCATGGAGGAAACGCGCCTCGTCTGCGTGCACGAAAGGAATTCATCCCCATAGACAGTAGTTACAATACTGGATGTGATCGTAAACACATCCACCCGCCTTGCTCCGTACGCCATACAGATGCGGCGGATGCTGTCCTCCACCCTTCCGACTTCGGCGCCGCACAGCAGCATTGCCTCCCCGATCTCCATCGCATAATACAGGTACGTCTCCGCCTCCTGCCGTGTCAGTCCCGGCATAAACCTTTCCTCCTTTTTCATCAGACTCCAACCGTCACATTTTATAACAAAAAAATAAAATTTTCGTGGGGATTTCATTAAATGCACGTAAAAGCGGAGAAAACCGATTACTTGCCGGCTTCTCCGCTTTCTTTATTCCTGCAGGCAGCGAGCCATTCGGCAACTGCTGCAGGAACTATGGTTTACTGTTCTACAGACACTTCTCCAGTATAGAAATCATCTCATCCACATGCTCTTTTTCTATCACGAGCGGCGGAACAAGGCGCAGCACGTCGCTTCCGGCTGAGATGACCAGCAGGCCGTGCCCGATTGCCTTATTGATCACCTCTCCCACCGGTTTCCCGGTGATCACAAGCCCCTGCATCAGACCTTTTCCACGCCTTGCAGCAACGGAATCATACTTATCCACAAGCTCATCGAGTTTTTCCTCCAGATACGGTGCGATTTCTCTGACGTGCTCTGTGATCTTCTGCTCCCTGAAGATATCAAAGACTTTGCTCACTGCCGCGCATGCCAGCGGGTTGCCGCCGTACGTAGTCCCGTGGTCGCCCGGCACAAGGGAGTGCTCCGCCGTCTTTTTATTCAGCACAAATGCTCCGACCGGAATTCCGCAGCCCAGCGCCTTGGCGCAGGTCATAACATCCGGCTGCACACCGTAATCCTGCCATGCGAACATTGAGCCTGTGCGTCCCATGCCGCACTGGATCTCATCGAGAATCATCAAAATATCATGCTCATCGCAGAGTGCGCGCACACCCTTTAAAAATTCAGGATCAGCCGGATAGATTCCGCCCTCACCCTGCACAGTCTCCAGGATAATTGCGCAGGTGCGGTCTGTTATCTGCAATTTTACACTTTCAAGGTCGTTGAAATCCGCAAATTTTATACCGCCGATCAGAGGCTTGAACGGCTCCTGATAGTGTGCATTTCCAGTCACAGACAGCGCACCGAGGCTTCTGCCGTGAAAGGAATTTTTCATGGCGATGATCTCATGATCCGTTCTCTGATCCTTCAGCCATGCGTATTTTCTCGCAGTCTTTATAGCTCCCTCAATCGCCTCCGTACCGCTGTTTGTGAAAAATACTTTATCCATTCCGCTCGCCTTTACTACTTTTTCTGCTGCATCGGCAAGCGGCAGATTATAATACAGATTGGAGGTGTGAATTATGCGGTCAATCTGATCCTTCAGCGCCTGATTATAATCCTCATTTCCGTATCCAAGGGCAAATACGGCAATTCCGGCGGCAAAGTCAAGATATTTCTTTCCCTCCGCATCGTACAGATACACGCCTTTGCCTCTCTCCAGCGCAATTTTATTTCGATTATATGTGTGCAGGACATACTGTTCCGTCTTTTCCATGCATTGCTCAGTGTTCATCATGATAGTATTTTTCCTCCGTCTTTCTCAAAATGGCTGTTCCGATTCCCTTGTTCGTAAAGATCTCCAGAAGCAGACAGTGAGGAATTCTTCCATCGAGGATATGAACACGGGAGACGCCCTCCTCAATCGCGTCGATACAGTTCTGAAGTTTCGGAATCATGCCGCCGCCGACATTTCCATTCTCGATAAGTGTCTTCGCATCGCGCACATACAGTTCGGAAATCAGGCTTGACGGATCCTTCGGATCTCTGTAGACGCCCTCAATATCTGTCAGGAACGCCAGTTTCTCCGCATTGACAGCCTTTGCAATCGCGCATGCGGCGTCGTCGGCGTTGATATTGTAGGTCTGGAAGGTGTCGTCCATTCCGATCGGGCAGACCACAGGGAGAAAATCCTTATCCAGCAGATCCATCAGAATCTTCGGATTGACTTTCTTCACATTTCCGACAAATCCGATGTCTTCTCCGCCGGAATACTTCTTCTCCACGTTCAGAAGCCCGCCGTCTTTTCCGCTGATGCCGACTGCCTTAATGTCCAGGGACTGAATCAGAGAGACGAGTTCTTTGTTAACTTTGTTGAGCACCATCTCCGCAATTTCCATCGTATCAGCGTCCGTCACGCGCAGTCCGTTGATAAATTTCGGCTCCATGCCGACCTTTCCCACCCAGCGGCTGATCTCCTTGCCGCCGCCGTGCACGATAATGGGCTTGAATCCGACAAGCTTTAACAGGCAGACATCCTTGATGACGTCCCTCTTGAGCTGCTCGTCCACCATGGCGCTTCCGCCGTATTTTACGACTATGATCTTTCTGTTAAACCGGCGGATATAGGGCAGAGCTTCTATCAATACCTCTGCTTTATCCAGATATTTCTGATTTACCATTTTCTTATGTCCTCCAAATAGATTTCTGTCAGGGCAAACGGTATTTTGCCTGCATCGTATAATTATGAGCGGTAATCCGCATTAATTGAAACGTATTCGTGCGTAAGGTCGCAGCCCCATGCTGTCGCCTCAGCCTCTCCCATCTTGACATCGGCGATTGCCGTCACAGCTTTCTCGGAAAGGATGCGGGTTGCCTCCTCCTCGCTGTACCCGGTCGCCACGCCGTTCTCTATAATCTTGATCTTTCCTGCCGCGCTTTCAAAATACAGGTCAACCTTCTCCGGATCAAACTGTGCACCGGAATAGCCCATTGCGCAGAGGATTCTGCCCCAGTTGGCGTCGTGTCCGTAGATCGCAGCCTTTGTGAGATTTGATGTCACGATGGACTTGCTCAGCGTCACCGCCTGTTCCTTGCTCTCTGCGTGGATAACCTTTACCTCAAACAGCGCCGTCGCGCCCTCTCCATCCCCTGCGATCATCTTCGCGAGCTCGCGGTTGACATAGTACAGAGCGTCCGCAAATATACGGTACTCCTCATTTTCCTCTGCGATCTCCTGATTTCCCGCCATTCCGTTAGCCAGCACAAGCACCGTATCGTTCGTGGATGTGTCGCCGTCCACAGAGATCATATTAAATGTATCATCAATGGCAGAGCTTAATGCTTTCTGCAGCATCTCCTTTGAGATCGCCGCGTCTGTGGTGATAAAGCAGAGCATTGTACACATATTCGGGTGGATCATGCCCGCGCCCTTGCACATGCCGCCGATGGTAACTTCTTTATCACCGATCTTTATAGTCACCGCCGCCTCTTTCTTTCTGGTATCTGTTGTCATGATGCACTGAGCCGCCAGGGACGCCGCCTCACGGGACGGGGAGAGCATTGGTGCCATCGCTGCAATACCTGCCTCAATCTTATCTATCGGAAGCTGCTTTCCGATTACGCCTGTGGAAGCGACAAGCACAGCGTCCTCCGGAATATGCAGAGCCTTTGCCGCTGCCTGCGCCGTCTTTTTGCAGTAACTGTATCCCTCCTCGCCGGTACATGCGTTTGCGATGCCGCTGTTGCAGATCACTGCCTGCGCCGCCGGATGGTTATATACGATTTCCTGATCCCATTTGACAGGAGCAGCCTTCACAATATTTCTGGTGAAGGTGCCTGCTGCCGCGCAGGGAACCTCGCTGTAAATCATCGCCATATCCTTTGTATTGCCTTTTTTGATTCCTGCAGCAGTGCCTGCCGCCTGGAATCCCTTTGCCGCGGTCACGCCGCCGTCGATAACTTTCATTATACATTCTCCGTTTCTTTCATATGTTTAATGTCATTATATTTATGGGAACATCGGAACGAGCTCGAGCCCCTCGCTCTCCTTTTTCCCGAACATCAGGTTCATATTCTGGACTGCCTGCCCTGCGGCTCCCTTTACCAGGTTATCGAGCGCTCCCATCATGATGATTCTTCCTGTTCGCGGGTCTATCTTGAAGTTTACATCCACATAGTTGCTGCCCTCCACCCACTTAGTCTGCGGGCAGACATCCTTTTCAAGCACCCGGACGAACTTCTCTTTTCCATAATAAGCGTCATAGACAGCCTTGACCTCCTCATAGGAGACGTCCTTCACAAGCGACGCATATGCTGTCACGAGAATGCCGCGGTTCATCGGAACCAGATGCGGAGTAAAGTTTATGCGGATCTCTCTGCCCGCCGCGTAGCCGAGCTGTTCCTCGATCTCCGGCGTGTGCCGGTGCGTCGCGACACCGTATGCCTTTATATTCTCATTGACCTCGCAGAAGAGATTGTCTATCTTTGCGCCTCTTCCCGCACCGGAGGTACCGGATTTTGCGTCAACGATAATCGTATCCGGGTTAATCAGCCCCTCCTTTACCAGGGGATAACATGTCAGGATGCTGCATGTCGTATAGCAGCCCGGATTTGCCACAAGACGCGCTTTTTTGACGTCCTCTCTGTTAATCTCACACAGACCGTAGACAGCCTCCGGGATGAATTCCGGAGATTTATGTTCTATCTTATACCACTCTTCGTATGTTTTCACATCCTTGATGCGGAAATCCGCGCTCAGATCAATAATCTTTGCTTTGGAAAGGATTTCCTCACTGACCAGGGAAGCGCACAGCCCCTGCGGCGTCGCGGTGAAAATAACGTCCGCCTTCTCAGCAAGTTCCTGCATATTGTCGTCCATACATTTTGCATCGACAAGCTCGAACATGTTCTGGTATACATCGGCGTACTTCTTATCTATATAGCTTCTTGAGCCGTACCACACGATCTCTGCATCCTTATGTCCCAGCAGAAGCCTTACGAGTTCCTCTCCCGCGTACCCTGTGGAACCTATTATACCTGCTTTTATCATAGCATGATTCTCCTTATATGTCCGGGGACTTTGCCCCCTGTATTTCGTAACGGTTCAGCCTTCCGGTCTGACTGTCACTGCATTTCTAACTTTGCATAATTATACATCCTCATTCTGTTTTATGCAAGTTTTTTTGAAAAATAAAAAATTCCTCTTGCATCTTACTCAAAAATGGTGTATATTTAACTTCGTCATAAACGAAACGTCATTCATTTATGCAAATGGATGCATAAAAAATCACTATAGAAAAAGATTGAGAGGAATTTTTGCCATGAAAGAAAAAGTTATTTTAGCATACTCAGGCGGTCTGGATACCACAGCGCTGATTCCGTGGTTAAAGGAAAATTTTGATTATGAAGTTATCTGCTGCTGCATCGACTGCGGACAGGGCAGTGAGCTCGACGGACTGGAGGAGCGTGCGAAGTTATCCGGTGCTTCCAAATTATATATCGAAAATATTATCGATGAGTTCTGCGATGACTACATTATGCCGTGCGTGAAGGCAGGTGCTGTATACGAGCACAAGTATCTGCTCGGTACTTCCATGGCTCGTCCGGGCATTGCGAAGAAGCTCGTTGAGGTTGCCCGCAAGGAGGGCGCAAGCGCAATCTGCCACGGCGCTACCGGAAAGGGAAATGATCAGATCCGTTTTGAACTTGGCATCAAGGCTCTGGCTCCGGATCTCAAGATTATCGCTCCATGGCGTATGACAGATGTGTGGACCATGCAGTCCCGCGAGGATGAGATCGCTTACTGTGAGGCGCACGGCATTCATCTGCCGTTCGACGCAAGCCACAGCTACAGCCGTGACCGCAATTTATGGCACATCAGCCATGAGGGACTGGAGCTTGAGGATCCGGCGAATGAGCCGAACTACGACGATCTGCTTGTTCTGGGCGTAACTCCCCAGAAGGCTCCTGACGAGGCTGAGTATGTGACCATGACATTTGAAAAGGGTGTTCCGACCAGTTTAAACGGCAAAGAGATGAAGGTTTCTGAGATTATCACAGAGCTGAACAAACTGGGCGGAAAGCACGGTATCGGTATTATTGACATCGTGGAGAACCGCGTAGTCGGCATGAAATCCCGCGGCGTATATGAAACTCCGGGCGGAACAATCCTGATGGAGGCTCACGATCAGTTAGAGGAGTTGATCTTAGACCGCGAAACCATGGAAGCTAAGAAGAAGCTGGGCAGCCAGTTTGCTCAGATCGTATACGAAGGCAAATGGTTCACACCGCTGCGTGAGGCTATTCAGGCATTCGTGGAGTCCACGCAGCAGTATGTGACAGGAGAAGTAAAGTTCAAGCTGTATAAGGGCAACATCATCAAAGCGGGAACCACATCTCCGTACAGCCTGTACAGTGAGTCCCTGGCATCCTTCACAACAGGAGATCTCTACGATCATCACGACGCAGACGGATTTATCACATTGTTCGGACTGCCGCTGAAGGTTCGTGCAATGAAGATGGCTGAGGTTGAAAAGAATCAGAAATAAGGCTCAAAAAAGGGGCTGTGAAAAAATGAGAAATCATTTTTTCACAGTCCTCTTTTTATACGTGAGCATATGTTTTTTTCTAAAAATGCGTATAACTCCCCCTTACCCCCATAAGTCTAATGATTGAATGGC
>CALWSC010000018.1 GCA_944384105.1 uncultured Lachnospiraceae bacterium
GGGCGTGCTGATCTGCCAGGATCTTGCAGAGGCGCAGGAGGGCGTGCGCACCATCATGCAGGATAAGAAGTTCGGTACTGCGGGAAATACCATGGTCATCGAGGAGTTTATGACAGGGCGCGAGGTGTCTGTTCTGACTTTTGTGGACGGAAAGACGATCAAGGTTATGACTTCCGCGCAGGATCACAAGAGAGCGCTGGACGGTGATCAGGGACTGAATACAGGCGGAATGGGAACATTCTCCCCGAGTCCGTTTTATACACCGGAGATTGACGCGTACTGCAGAGAGCATATCTATCAGCCGACCGTAGATGCAATGGCGGCGGAAGGAAGAGAGTTTAAGGGAATCATTTTCTTCGGACTGATGCTTACGGAAGACGGACCGAAGGTGCTCGAGTATAATGCGCGTTTCGGCGATCCCGAGACACAGGTAGTGCTTCCCCGCATGAAGAATGATATCGTGGAAGTCTTTGAAGCGTGCATTGACGGCACGCTTGACCGGATCAATCTGGATTTTGAGGACAACGCAGCAGTCTGCGTGGTGCTGGCATCCGAGGGCTATCCGGTATCCTATGAAAAAGGCTTCCCGATCGAGGGGCTGGAGAACTTTAAGGACAAGGACGGCTACTATGTATTTCACGCCGGCAGCAAATTTGCCGACGGCAAAATAGTTACCAACGGCGGACGTGTCCTTGGCGTGACAGCTAAAGGCAGCACGCTTAAAGAGGCCCGTGCCAACGCATACAAGGCGACGGAGTGGGTAAACTTCAAGAATAAATATATGCGCCGCGACATTGGAAAGGCGATTGACGAGGCGTAACATAAAAAATGCAGAAGGCGCTGCCGGACTGAGAAGAAATCAGTCCGGCGGCGCTTTTTGTGCGGCGTCAAAATCCCCTGTTGCCCTGTCTGGGCAGAAATGCTATAATAAAACCGCCTATGCAAATGAAACTGTGAGTAAGCTACAGGGAGTACATTATGCGTAATAACAGATTTGACCAATATAAGCGAATGCTGCGTATCATCTCAGTGGCGTTGATCGTGGCAGTGGAGACATTGATTTTTTATATTACCTGGAGGGGCTGGTACAGTGATGATATTTATCTGTACAAGTTTGCGGTAAAAGGGCACTGGTTTATGATCGGGATGTATATTCTGTTTTCTATGCTCTTTCTATATATATATGGAGGGCTGAAGCTGGGATATTTCAAGCAGGCGAATATGATCTATTCGCAGTCGCTTTCCGTAGTCTGTGTCAATGTGATCACATACCTGGAGATCGTACTGCTTTACCGCGAGGTGGCGCCGCCGGTTCCGATTCTGGTAATGACTGGTGTGGACGTCGCGGCGATAGCTGTGCTGTCCTTTGGATTTGACAAGATTTATACAAGACTGTTTCCTCCGCGGAGGACGCTTTTAATCTACGGTGAGGATCACGAGGAGATTCTGTTCCCGAAGATTATCAAACGGCGGGATAAATACATTATCGAGCGGACGGTATCGGATGAGATCGGATTCGAGGCTCTCTGCGGGATGATTTTAAATTATGAGGCAGTGATTTTGAGTGATGTGCACGCGCCGCTTCGGAATACGATTCTGAAATTCTGTTACGGACATTCGATCCGTGTCTACATGACGCCTAAGATTTCTGACATTATTATCCGAAGCTCAGAGATGCTGCACCTGTTTGACACGCCGCTTCTTCTGGCACGCAACTACGGGCTGACATTCGAACAGAAGGTTATGAAGCGCTGCATGGACATCGTCTGCTCGCTGCTGCTGATTCTTGTGACGTCGCCTCTGATGGCGGCCGCAGCCGCGGCAATCCGGCTGTATGACCATGGTCCGGTGCTGTTTAAACAGAAGAGGCTGACGATGGATGGAAAGGAATTCTATGTATATAAATTCCGCAGCATGGTTGTGGACGCGGAAAAGGACGGTGTTGCGCGTCTGGCGACAAAGAACGATTCAAGAATTACACCGGTAGGACGGGTGATACGAAAGCTGAGAATTGACGAGCTGCCTCAGCTCTTCAATGTTCTTGGCGGCGCGATGAGCCTCGTCGGTCCGCGTCCGGAACGCCCGGAGATCGCGGCGGAATACGAGCAGGATACGCCGGAGTTTGCTTACCGTCTGAAAGTAAAGGCGGGTCTTACCGGCTACGCGCAGGTCTACGGAAAATACAATACCACAGCTTACGACAAGCTGAAGTTAGACCTTATGTATATTGAGAGCTACTCGATCCTTGTGGACATCAAGATCCTTATTATGACGTTTAAAATTCTTTTCATGGAGGAGAGTACGGAGGGTCTGGATGAGGATCAGACGACGGCGTCCACTGTGAAGAAGAAAAAGAAGGACGAGCAGCGTCCGTAGGGAATGGAGACTGTTATGGAGAATAAGATCAAGATCAGCGTGATTATGCCTGTCTACAGAGTAGAGGAGTATGTGGCACGCGCGATTGAGAGCATACAGGCGCAGAGCCTGAAGGAATTGGAATTTTTAATTGTAGATGACGGCTCGCCGGACAACAGCGGGGCAATCTGTGACCGCTATGCTGAGACGGACGACCGTATCCATGTGATTCATAAGGAAAACGGCGGAGCGCCGAGTGCCCGAAACGCAGCGATGGAGCTGGCGCGGGGAGAATATTTTTATTTTATGGATTCGGATGACTGGGCGGAACCGCAGATGCTTGAGGAGCTGTATAGGCTTGCAAAGCGCGACCGCGCACAGCTTGTGGTGGCAGGATTTTACATTGATACATACTACGATGAGGACCGGTTCCGCACGGATGACTTCTTTGTGGAGGACGCTGTATATCCGGACAGGGAGAGCTTCCGCAGAAATGCCTATGCGTTGTTTGACAAAAATCTGCTGTACACGCCGTGGAATAAGCTGTACGAGGCAGAATATATCCAAAAGAACCGTCTGCGCTTTCCTGAGACGCTGTGGGATGATTTCCCATTTAATTTAAGTGTGGTGGAAAATATTGAGCGCGTGACAGTGACGTCAAGCCAGTATTACCACTTTATCCGCAAGCGCGCGGAGTCGGAGACAGCCGCGTACCGTCCGGATATGTACGGAAAGCGCGAGGAGGAGCACGGCTGGATGGTTGATTTGTACGGGAGATGGGGTGTGCATGACGCCAGGAGCCGCGAAATGATTGCACGCAGATACATTGAGCGCTTCCTGGGCTGCGTGGAAAATCTGACAAATCCGAAATGTGACCTGACATATCGCCAGAAGCGCCGTGAGGTCAGGAAAATGCTGGGAAAGCAGCGCGTGGCGCAGAGTGTGCGCCTGGCAAAGCCGCGTTCGTTTTATATGAAAGTGCTGCTGCTGCCTGTCCGCTGGAAAAATGTTACGCTGACGCTTCTTGAGGCAGCAGTGATTACGCTTGTCAAGACGCACAGCACGAAGCTGTTTGCGAGATTGAAGGCTGGGAGGTAAAAGGCGATGAAGGAGCCATTTCTGAGTGTTGTCATGCCGGTTTACCGGGCGCAGGAGTATCTGGAGGAGAGCGTCCGGAGCGTGCTCTCGCAGACGTTCGGCGATCTGGAGCTGATCCTTGTGGACGACTGCTCGCCGGATGGGAGCGGTACAGTCTGTGACGATGCTGCCAGGCGTGATGAGAGAGTGCGCGTGCTGCACCTTCCCGAGAACCGCGGCGCAGGAAGGGCGAGAAATGCGGGAATTGAGGCAGCGCGCGGGCAGTATCTCGCATTTATGGATGCGGACGATACCATGGATCCGGATATATATGAGAAAGCATATCAGGCGCTCAAAGGAGGCTCGCGCGATATGGCGGTATGGGGCGTCACGGAAGAGTATTTTGACCGGGCGGGAGAACTTGCATACACAAATGTGATCGCGCTTCCTGATGCGGACTGCGATACGAGACAGAAGGTTCAGGATACAGTGATTCTGCTGGAAGAGAAGATACTTTTCGGATACCAGTGGAATCATTTTTACCGTATGGAGCTCGTGAGAGATCACAGAATCCGCTTTGAGGAATCTGTGATTTATGAGGATTATTTTTTCAATCTTGAGATCGCAAAGCATATCCGGAGTATGGCAGTCCTGTCCGCGCCCGGATATCACTACAAGAAACGAATGAATGACAGCATTACGACGAAGTTCATCCCCGATTACTTTGCACTTGCCGTGAGGAGAATCAGCAGTATGACAGAGCTCTACCGCGGCTGGGGAGCGCTTGACGGACAAGCGAGGGAGATTCTGGGAAATATGTATCTGCGCTATATCCTATCCGGACTGATGCGAAACTGCGACCCGAGAGCGAAAATGAACGGCAGGCAGAGAAAGAACTGGGTGCGTGAGCTTACGGCAAGCCGTCTTTATTTGGAGACAGCGGCGGTATGTAACCCGAAACAGATGCCGCTCAGAATCCTGCAGAGTTTTCTGAATCATGGAAATACTGCATCTGTGCTGGCGATGGGAAGGGCAGTGTATCTGGTTAAGGAGAAGGCACCGCTGCTCTTTGGAAAATCGAGAAAGATTACATGAGGTTAAGGGATATGGAACGGGTACTTGTATACGGAATGACGGATAATCTGGGAGGAATCGAGACGTATATCATGATGGTGTATCGCCGTATGGATAAGACGCGGATGATTTTTGATTTCGTCACGGATTTTCCTGAGATGACTTTTGCGGATGAAGTGACTGAGGCGGGGAGCAGGATATATTACATTCCTGCAAAGGGAAAGGATCTGAGAGGGCATCTGCGGGAGATGAACCGGCTGCTGAAGGAACATCCGGAATATAAGACTGTGTATTTCAATATTGTTGATGCCGGGGCGGCTGCGGCGATGAGCGCAGCATGGCGCCAAAAGCGTCGGGTGATCGTGCATGCGCACAACAGCTCAAGCAGAAATCAGATGCTGCAGACTGTCTGCCGCCCGCTGCTCGGCATCTTTGCGGATGGATGGATCGCATGTTCGCGTGCAGCGGCGGAATTTATGTTCGGAGAGCGGCTGGCGGGGAGAGCGAAGATTATTCCGAATCTTATCGATGCGAAGAGGTTTGCGTATGATCCCACGCTGCGGAGCAGGACAAGACAGAAACTGGGGCTTCTGGACGGAGATTTTGCGGTCATCCATGTCGGACGGCTGGATCGTGAGAAGAATCCGAAGGAACTGCTGGAGATCTTCCGCGGCATCCGGGTGCGGGAGCCCCGCGCACGCCTCATAAGTGTCGGGAGCGGACCGATGGAGAGAGAGGTGCATCAGTACGCGGGACAGCTCGGAATTGATGAGAGCGTGGAGTTTCTCGGAAGGCAGGAGGACATTGTACCGTATCTGCAGGCTGCGGATGTATTCGTGCTTCCTTCGCTTTATGAGGGGTTTGGAATTGTAGCGGTTGAGGCTCAGGCGGCAGGGCTGCCGTGTGTGCTCTCGACCGGCGTGCCGGAGGATGTAAAGATTACGGAAGATGTGGACTACCTGCCCCTGCAGGAGCATGAGCGGTGGACAGAGACAGTTCTGAAGTACCGCGGTCATTCCCGCACCTGTACAACAGAGCAGATTATATCGGCCGGCTATGATGTCAGCTTAATCCCGCAGGTGATTGGATTTCTGGAGGAACAGTTTGGCTGCGGAAAGGAGCAGGCAGAAATGTGAGTATCACCGGCACCTCGCACACGTGCGAGACCGTACTGGTGCAGAAGCTAAATTAATGAGGAGTATCGGCTGAAGGCAAAATCACAGGAAATACTGAGGCAATATAAAGCAGGCTTTTGGTGCGTTAAATACGCAGCGGAAGCCTGCTTTATAACGTGTCATGGAAAAATTCTCCGAAGCCCCGGAATCATTCGGACGAGTACGGCGATGAGAGCGCATATCGCGTACACGAAGAAGGGCATCATAAGCATATAGGCTGCTGAGTGATTGGAGAATACCCGGTTCATGTACTGGATCGGGAACAGGTGGATCAGATAGACTCCGAAGCTGGCGCCGGCAAGGGTACGCAGGGCGGACGCGAAGAAAGTATGTTCCAGCTTCTGCCAGGGGATGGATTTTATAAGCAGGAATACGGCGGCACTCATCGCGACTGTGGGAAGCGAGTTATAGCTCAGAAAGTCGGACTGGACGGTGTGTTCCGCTGAGAGAGCGATGTCGCGGTAAGCTCCGAAATACATCCACACAGCGCCGAGGATTCCCGAAAGCCAGATGAGCAGACGCTGCCAGATTCTGAATTCCGTGCGCGCCATCAGCCATCCGAGAATTACAAAGCCGAAATTCCCGGCAGTCAGCGGGAATGCAAAATCCGTGCTGACGGGTATCTTTGTATAATATGTGAAAAGCGGCAGTACTGCAGTAAAGAACAGGATCATCAGATAAAAATACCGGATGCGCCTGATATTTTCCCGGCAGAAAAGCGGCGATATCACCGGGATGGCAAGATAAATCGGAAACAGCATATAGAAAAACCAGTAAATATTCTGGCAGCCGTTATTCGTAAAAGCAGTGATCACATCCCGCGCTCCTGCGATCTGTATCTGCCCTTCATAAACCCTCCACACCAGCCACACGACGCTCCAGAGCAGAAACGGCAGAAACGTGCGGATCAGACGCTTCTTAAAAAAGACGGCAGTGGAATATTTCTCACGGTAGGAGAGCAGATTTGCTCCCGTCAGCATCAGAAAGACGAGAACTGCCCAGCGCGCCAGCACCTGCAGAAGCAGGGAGAGCTTCCAGACACTGTCCGCTTCATATGTAAAAAAAGTTCCGGAGCAATGCAGCACAATCACTGCAAAGCACGCGGCGATATTCAAAACATCCATATATAGATAATGCCTGTTTGTCTTTTCACTGTCCATAATGTCCTCCAAAAGCGAAATGATTTCTCAGCTATTTTATCATAAAACAAAAGAAAATAGAAGCTTATGCTCCGAAAAATACCGGGAGGCGCAAAATATCGGTGCGGCGCGAAACTGCAGCTTTACACGGTGAGGGCAATCGGTTATAATGGCTGTGATGCAAAATCCATAAAAAAGAGGGGTAAACAGACCAATGAAGAAGTTGAAGAGATGGCTCTGCTCTGCAGCTGCGCTGATTCTGGGAACGGCGTCAGTGATGCCGGTACAGGCGGCTGTGGTGAATAACGGCGTGAAATATGATATTGAGACAAATAAGATTCCGGGGTGGCCGCAGGGACCCGATATTTTTTCAGAGACAGCGGTTGTAATGGAAGAATCCACCGGAACGGTGCTCTATGACAAGGGGATGAACGAGGCGCGCTATCCGGCAAGTACGACAAAGATTCTGACCACTCTGCTGGCGCTTGAGCAGAAGCCGCTGACGGATGTGGTGACATTTACGGAAACAGGCGTCCGCGACGTCTTTCCGGGAAGCAGCAATATCGGAATGCAGCTCGGAGAGCAGCTCACAATGGAGCAGTGCCTGTATGCGATCATGCTCAAGTCGGCCAATGAAGTGGCATCTCAGGTGGCTGAGTATGTGGGCGGTACCGAGGCGGCTTTCGTGGAGCAGATGAACCAGAGGGCGCAGGCGATCGGATGCACCAACACCCATTTTGTAAATGCCAGCGGCTGGCATGACGATAATCATTATTCCACAGCACATGATATGGCGCTGATCGCCAGAGAGGCGATGAAAAATCCTGAGTTCATGAAGATCACGGGTACCATGTCATATGAGATTCCGCCTACAAACATGAACAGCGAGACGCGGACGCTCAGCAGCCACCAGGCGCTGCTCTTTCCGGGTGACTACTACTATGAGGGCTGCCTCGGAGGCAAGACCGGGGACACGGATGAGGGTGGGAGCAGCCTCGTTACATATGCCGAGAGAAACGGAATCCGCCTGATCTGCGTGGTGATGAAGTCAAACGGCGGCGGAGAGAGCGCGGTGGATACAATTTCCCTGCTTGATTACTGCTACAATAACTTTGAAAAACTTCAGGTAGATGCAGGAGCCGTATCCGGAGGAAGCGCGATGGTGCCGAAGGGAACCGCGGCCGACAGTCTGATCGTCGAGGAGACGCAGCAGGACGGGCAGATTGTGAAGACGTACCGGTACGCCACGGCACAGGTCGGAAACGCAGTGATCGCATCTGAAGAGCCGTCCCCGACAGCCGCTCCTGAGAGTACGCAGCCGGAAGAGTCTGCTTCCCAGCCGGACACCGCGGATACCGGAGAAATTCCCATCACCCACATGATTATTGCTGTAATGGGCGGATTGATCCTGTTGGGAATTATCATGATTATCATTCGATTGATTATAAGAAAATAAAAGAGGCTGTGAAAAAGCATAGACTAAAACAAAGAAGGACCATGGGGCAAAAATAAGCCCAAAGTCCTTCTTTTGCGTTAAAATGAACTTGTAATGATAATTCTAACCCGGTCAGCATGCTGAAAACAGACAAGTTCAAAGAAATCTATGGATTCTATCCGAAATATCCGTTGCAGATGCCGGATATGGTTCCTGCAATAGAAGTATCATGGAGATCCCTTCCGGGCGGTCAACTTTCCGATCGGTGAAGATGGACTTATGAGGTATCCGAACGGCAAAGCCTTTCACCTGCAGTATCGACAAAATATAAGAGGAAATGCATATGGCAGACAGGAAGAAGTGTATCAGTGTGAAGATTGTGCCGGATGTCCGTATGCGGAGGGATGGAATCGGTCCGGCTGGAAGTCTTTCTGGTTTCTATTGGACACATTTAATCATTGAGACCTATGGGGGAAGGGGGATTATACGCATTTTTAGGAAAAAACATGTGCTTATGTATAAAAAGAGAGCTGTGAAAAAATGATTTCTCATTTTTTCACAGCCCCTTCTTTACATACATCCTTTGCGGAATGCCATCTGGAACTGCTTCGGACTCTTGCCCGTGTAGTTTTTGAAAGCGCGGCTGAAGTGAGAGAGGTTGATGTAACCGATATTTTCGCAGACAGCCTCCACACGGGTTCCCAGAAGAAGGAGTTCTTTTGCCTTCTCCATTCGGCAGTCCGTGATGTACTGGCTGATCGTGCAGCCGGTAATCTGGCGGAAGGTATTGCCAAGGGCAAACTTGTTGATATTGTACTCATCAGACAAGTTTTCCGTGGATATGTCCCTGGTGTAATTCTTATGTATATAGTTCAAGATAGAATAGATTCTCATCTGGCGGTCAGTGCTTGCAGTATCTTCAAGGCAGTGGTATGTACGGTAGCGTATATTCAGAAGCAGGAACAGTTCTGTGAGAATAGCTTTTTTGAAGAGATCATTGCCGTACGAAGATGGATCCTTGCTGTTTAGACTCAGCAGCTTGGAAAAAAGAGCAGTGATCTGCTCCATATCCGCGGAATCGAGCGGCAGAAGCTGTGCTGTTTCAAAGGGACGGTAATAAAAGCAGTCCAGAAGATTCGTTTGTTCTGTGGACAAAAGAGAGAGATCCTCAGGGGAGATAGACAGCATGAAGCTTTCTGTATCGCGGTCAGTGCTGGAACTGATCCTCTGGAGATTCATAGTGTGAAACAGCAGCGCTGTGTTCGCCGGAACCGCCAGGCTGCGGTCATTCAGGGTACAGGAAACACCATCGGACAGGAAGAAATAGATACAGAGCTTGTCGGAAATACCGATGGTTTCCGGCGCTGATGCGGCGAAGGTATGTCTCGCCAGTATGAATGGCGGACAGGGATTGGTGAAATTCATCTTTTTATACATAGTAAGCTCCTTAACCTATATTTTATATTTCCAAAATATCACATACCCTTAGGAAAAGCAAGAAGGTTGTCGCATTTTTGATTGTATGTTATACTTTCGTGTGAGGAACCGGTTAAAGTAAGTGATAAAGAAGGAGTGAAGAACGAATGAAGCTAAGAAAATGGCTGGCTGCCATGCTCGTATTCTGTATGAGTATGTTGGGGATCTTCTATATGAAGAGCGATGCAGCAGCGGCAGATACGGCGCTGACGGATGAGAACCCGCAGCGGCTCGAGATAGTTACCCAGATGGATGAAGAGGGAAATATCACTGAGGGGGAGGATGGTCCCAGGCTCGTAGAAGAATCCGGAATCACAACTTTTACGGAGGATGACCCGGTAAAGGTTGTCAATTTCCGGACAAAGGGTAATGCCACTACCGAATACACGGAGGCGGGGACCGGAAGAAACGGCTATACGAACGGCGCGTACGGCGCAGATGCCGCATACCTGGGAGAGAGTGACGGTAAAGTGAAGTTTATGCTCTCCGGCGTCGTGGGTCTCGTGGATGCATCTGAGGTGCAGGTAGTCAATATAAACGACGCTGCAGTGGTAAGCTGCTATAGCGTCATAAATGGAAAGCTGATGCATAATATCGTGACGGATATGACGACACCGGGCTATGCCAATCGGCTGGCAAACGGAGACGCGCCGTCCTTTCTGAATGAGGGAACAGATTACTACAGCTACGACGGTCATTATTTTTATACGGATTATGCAGTGATGCTGGAGGACTACCGCAGTGGAACGAGAGCCAATGCAGTCAATCCGAATAGCCCGTATTATAATTACTACCAGTATCTTCCGCTGAGAAGCCAGAGCTCCTATGGAAAGGCTGCACTGGAGAGTATTCTGGAACAGAAGATAAGTGAGACATCAAAGATGATGGGAATGGGAGCCACATTTGTGGAGAGCCAGAATACATATGGTGTGAATGCGCTGCTTATGGCAGGTGTAGCTGCAAATGAGAGTGCCTGGGGGATGAGCTCGATCAGTCAGAATAAGAATAATTTGTTTGGACTGAATGCTGTTGATTCCTCACCGGGAACGAGCGCGAATCAGTACGGCAGTGTAGAATCCTGCATTTTGGACTTTTCTAAAAATTATATGTCTCGGGGCTATCTTTATCCCAAGGACTGGCGGTATATGGGAGGTTTCCTTGGAAACAAGGCAAGCGGCATCAATGTGAGCTATGCTTCCGACCCGTACTGGGGAGAAAAGGCGGCTAATATCGCCTGGACGCTGGATAATCTCGGCGGAGGCAAAGACAGCGGAAAGTATGTCCTGGGAGTTAAGGATACAGTGTCTACGGAGCACAATGACATCGCTGTGACACAGAAGGCGGATGCGGCTTCCGCAGTGCTTTACAGTACGGGAGAGGCGTCCAGCTATTCTATGATTCTGCTTGCGTCCAGCGAGTCTCAGGACTACTATAAGATTCAGAGTGATGCGGCGTTAAGTCCGGATAAAACCACAATCACAAAGGAAGACGGGCTGTATGATTTCGATACGATGTACGCCTATATACCGAGCAGGTACGTGACAGCCATCAACGGCACAGTAGAACCGGAGCAGCCGGACGACCAGCAGCCGGAGATCACAGACGGCTGGAAGACGGAGGCGGACGGCAGCAGATATTACTATCGTGATGGAGAGCTCGTAAAGGGAGAGTTTATTAAGGCTGAGACGGAGGGAGACTATTACTTTACAGACGCTTCCACCGGAGCCATGGTGACAAGTGACTGGGTATCTCTTCAGGAGGCTGATCCGTATAACAATAATACTGTAGGAAAAGTCTGGTACCATATCGGCACAGATGGTCTGATGCAGCGCGGCTGGATTAAGGACGAGACGGGCTGGAAGATCTACTATCTGGACAGCAACGGCAGAATGTGCCACAGTATCTGGGCAAATGCGTCATCACAGCCGGCGCTTGGAATGCCGGCAGGTATGTACAACCTCTGCTCAGATGGAGCTGTACAGATGAACGGCTGGGCAGAGTCTCCGGAAGCCGGCGTATGGTGGTTCTGCAATCCTGATACCGGATGGTTCGACAGGGATAACCCGGCAAGCTGGAGTTCAGTGAATCCGGAAGCATAAAATAGGGACATGCAGAGAGGAACTTTTGGGTTCCTCTTTACATGTCCTTTTCTGTCAGATGCATCAGACGGTATTCCTTTGGAGATACACCGAATTCCTTCTTAAAAGCCCGATAAAAACTGGAATAATCCGAAAAGCCATACCGCAGGCAGAGCTGCCCGATGGGTGTGGAGCCGAGCATGGAACAGCGGCAGGCGTCCAGCCGTTTCTTCAGAATATACTGATGAACGGAGAGTCCCAGTGTGTCGCGGAACAGATGAGAGATATAAAATTTACTCACATAGAACTGTCCTGCCAGTGCCTCCAGAGACAGGTCGTCCCCAAGGTGCTCCGAAATATAGGCGGAGAGATTCTCAAACAGCGTGCTGTCTCGCTGCACAGCGGGGTGGATGCGGTCATAGATCAGACGATTTAAGTACAGAATCAGACTGTTGACCTGCAGCGCTGCCGCGGCATCCTTTCCAAAGCGGTTCCCGCGGATTTCCTCGATGATGGAGAAGAGACGGGTCTGTATCGTATTAAAGTCCAGAAGGTTTGTATGAAAGGAATACTGTCCCGTGGTCTTTGCATACTGCATCAAATAGCCGAAGGAGAGTGAGCTGTCTATCAGCTGCGCGAAGTAATCCCGGCTGATCCAAAGGACGAAACGCCGATACGCTGCTGCCGGATTACGGATCGTTGGGAAATGGAGTATACCCGGCGGTATCAGAAGAAAATCTCCCGGTCGAATGGAAAGAGGGGCACCCTTCACGGTGATCGAAACATCTCCCTCAAGAAAGAAGTAGAGTTCATAATAATCGTGCGTGTGCGGTGCCACAGACCTAAGATTTACATCGCTGTAGTAATACAGCTCAAAATCTTTTAAGATCATATGCTGCCTGGCGGAAAACGCCGTGCGCAGCCGATAGCTGTCTTTTGTCATGTGCAAGCCTCCTTTTCTGACAGTATAAGATAGAATCGCAAGTTTTGCAATGTATACAACAAACGAGGTAATGGGAAATACAGCGTATTTTCTGTATAATAAATCACAACAAACGGAAAGGGAGAGCAGATAACTATGGAAATGACAATGAGATGGTACGGGAGCAAATACGATACAGTTACCCTGCAGCAGATCCGCCAGATTCCGGGCGTAACGGGGGTCATCACTACACTGTACGGCAAGGCTGCAGGGGAGCTGTGGGAGGAAGATGAGATCCGGGAACTGGTAAACGAGGTGGAAGCATCAGGGCTTCATATTTCCGGCATTGAGAGCGTCAATGTCCATGACGCCATCAAGACAGGCGCACCGGAGCGGGAGGTGTACATCAACAATTATATTAAAACGCTGGAGAACCTGGCCAGGAATAATATCCGTCTGGTGTGCTATAATTTCATGCCAGTCTTCGACTGGACAAGAACGGAACTTGCCAGAAAGCGCCCGGACGGCTCCACGGTGCTGGCGTATACGCAAGAGGCGGTAGATAAGCTGGATCCGGAGAAGATGTTTGAATCTATAGCAGGAGACACAAACGGCACCGTAATGCCGGGCTGGGAGCCGGAGCGAATGGAGCGGGTAAAAGAGCTCTTTGCAATGTACCGGGATGTGGACAATGAGAAACTATTTGAGAATCTGAAATATTTCCTGGAGCGTATAATGCCGACTTGTGATAAATATGACATCAATATGGCAATCCACCCGGACGATCCTGCCTGGAGTGTGTTCGGACTGCCTCGCATCATCACATGTAAGGAAAATATTCTGCGAATGATGCATATGGTAGACAATCCGCATAATGGTGTGACATTCTGCTCCGGCTCCTATGGGACAAATTTAAAGAATGATCTTCCGGACATGATCCGTTCTCTGAAGGGAAGGATTCATTTCGCGCACGTGCGGAACCTGAAATTCAATTCCCCGACAGACTTTGAAGAAGCAGCGCATCTGTCATCAGACGGAAGTTTTGATATGTACGAGATTATGAAGGCGCTCTATGACATCGGATTTGACGGTCCTATCCGCCCTGATCACGGGCGCATGATCTGGGGAGAGACTGCAATGCCCGGCTATGGATTGTACGACCGCGCGCTGGGAGCAGCGTATCTGAATGGACTGTGGGAAGCAATCGGGAAAGGAAGCAGGTTATGATACAGTTAAATGAAAAAGGGCTGAGAGACAGAGCGGCATGGGAAAGCGCAGGCTATCATCTGCCGCACTATAACAGACAGGAGATGAGAGAAAGAACACAGAAGGCTCCATTCTGGATACATTTTGGAGCCGGAAATATCTTCCGCGCATTTCAGGCAAATGTCGTGCAGAAGCTAATAAACGACGGATTCCTCGACCGCGGGCTCATTGTCGCGGAGGGGTATGATTACGAAATTATAGAGAAGATGAATCGTCCGTGCGACGATTATTCGATTCTCGTGACGCTCAAAGCTGACGGCAGTGTGGAGAAAACAGTAGTGGGAAGTGTTGCCGAATCTTTGATTCTGTCCAGCCGGGATGAAGGAGAATTCTCAAGACTGAAGGAAATCTTCCGCAGCAATTCTCTGCAGATGGCGTCATTTACAATTACGGAGAAGGGATACAGCCTTGTAAACGGCAGAGGGGAGCTGCTGCCGGAGGTGCAGGAGGACTTTGAGGAGGGACCCGGAGCGCCCAGGAGTTATATCGGAAAAGTTACAGCTCTTCTGTACGAGAGATTTCTGGACGGACAGAAACCTCTGGCAATGGTGAGCATGGACAACTGTTCACATAATGGGGACAGGCTGCATGCAGCGGTAGCAGCGTTTGCACAGGCGTGGTGCGGCAGAGGGCTTGTCCGGCAGGAATTTGAAACGTATGTGAACGATAAGGGGAAAGTGTCGTTTCCGTGGACAATGATCGATAAGATTACGCCGCGCCCGGATCCAACTGTAGAGGCAATACTGGAGCAGGACGGATTGGCACAGGCGTCGCCGGTGGTGACGGCAAAACACACATATGTGGCTCCGTTTGTGAATGCGGAGGAGACACAGTACCTGGTGATTGAGGATAGCTTTCCCAACGGGAGAGAACCTTTGGAAAAGGGCGGGTTTATCTTTACAGACAGGCAGACAGTGGACAAGGTTGAGAAGATGAAAGTCTGCACCTGCTTAAATCCGCTGCATACAGCACTCGCGGTGTACGGCTGCCTGCTGGGATATGAGAGGATATCCGAGGGGATGAAGGATCCTGTCCTGCGCAGGCTGGCGGAGCGCATTGGCTATGAGGAGGGACTGCCGGCAGCAGTTCACCCCGGCATTATTGACCCGGAGAAGTTCCTGGACGAAGTCTTAAACGTAAGAATTCCGAATCCGTTCATGCCGGATACGCCCCAGCGCATTGCGACGGACACGTCTCAGAAGCTTGCGGTCCGCTATGGGGAAACGATTAAGGTCTATATGAAGTCGGAAGCTCTGAATACAGAAGATTTGAAGATGATTCCGCTGGTATTTGCCGGATGGCTGCGATATCTGACGGGTATCAGTGATGAGGGAAAAGCATTTGTATTAAGTCCGGATCCTCTGCTGGAGACGATATGCGGATACGTAAAAGACATGAAGCCGGGAGAGGTACGGGATGCAGAGGAGAGACTTCATCCGATCTTATCGGATGCCTCTATTTTTGGGGTAAATCTGTATGAAGCAGGGCTTGCCGGACGGACTATTTCATATTTTGAGGAACTCATGGCAGGAACTGGAGCGGTGAGAAGAACTCTCAGAAAATATGTGTGCGAGAAGGTTGCAATGCATGGGGAAGGCGTTGTATAATATCTCTAAAGCAGAGAAAGCGGGGGTTGAGCCTATGAAAATGATTATGGCAATCATTCAGCACGAGGATGAGCAGGACACGATCAGCGAGCTGAATCAGAACAACTTTTTTGTCACAAAATTATCCACTACGGGGGGATTTCTGAAGAGCAAGAATACGACAATTATGATTGGAACCGATGACGAGGAGGTGGAGCGGGCCATCCAGATTATCCGGGAGTGTGCGGGCAAGAGAAGGACAGTTCGCTATGACAATCCGCATATGATGCCGGGCGGCGCGGGACCAAGCGTTAATATGGGCTTTCCGGTGGATGCAGAGATCGGCGGCTGTACCATTTTTGTATTTCCTATTGAGCGAATTGAGAAGTATTAAAAGCTGTCAAAATAAGAGAGGCTGTCTGAGCTTTTTCGGACAGTCTCTTTTACTTTACCGAAAGCGTATGGTAGAATAAAAATATATGGACGGGAGGGATGGAAAATGACAGAGGCTGTGAAATTAATCAAACTTGCCGAGGAAGCGAGAGAGCGTGCGTATGCGCCGTATTCGGGTTTCCTTGTGGGTGCTGCTCTGCTTGCTGAGAGCGGAAAGATTTATACAGGGTGTAACATTGAGAATGCAGCTTTGGGCCCATCGAACTGTGCCGAGCGGACGGCCTTTTTTAAAGCGATATACGAGGGAGAGCGCGGATTTTCGATGATTGCTGTTGTTGGAAGGGCTGCTGGAATACCGGCGGAGAAGGGAGAAATCTGTACGCCCTGCGGTGTGTGCCGGCAGGTGATGGCAGAATTTTGCAGACCGGATTTTGTGATTGTGGCGGCAGCGGACGAAAAAAGGTGGAAGGCATATACGCTGCAGGAATTGCTGCCCGCAGAATTTGGGGCGCAGAACCTGACAGAAAAGGGGGCGGGCATATGAGAATGTATGACCTGATCGAGAAGAAGAGAGACGGCAAGGCGCTGACGGATGAGGAGATCCGGCAGTTGGTAAACGGATATGTAAGGGAGGAAGTGCCGGACTACCAGATGGCGGCGTTCCTGATGGCTGTCTATTTCCGCGGCATGACAGACCGCGAGACAGCGGTGATGACAGACTGCGTGGCACACTCCGGAGAGATTGCGGATCTGTCAGAGATTCCCGGCATTAAGGTGGACAAACATTCCACAGGCGGCGTGGGCGACAAGACGACGCTGATTGTCGTACCGATGGTGGCAGCGTGCGGCGGAATTGTTGCGAAGATGTCCGGCAGAGGTCTGGGGCACACGGGAGGAACGATTGATAAGCTGGAGTCCATTCCCGGTTACCGCACGCAGCTCTCCCGCAAGGAGTTCTTCTCCGTGGTGCGAAGAGTCGGTGCAAGTGTAATCGGACAGTCGGGCAACCTCGCACCAGCGGATAAGAAGCTGTATGCGCTGCGCGACGTGACTGCAACGGTCGACAGCATTCCGCTGATTGCTGTATCTATTATGGGGAAGAAGCTGGCAGGAGGAAGCGATCGGATTCTGCTGGACGTCAAAATGGGCAGCGGTGCATTTATGAAGACGGCAGACGAAGCTGTAAAGCTTGCCCGGAAGATGGTGGCTATCGGAGAACATGCCGGCAGGAGAACGGCGGCTCTGATTACGGACATGGACGTACCGCTTGGCAATTTTATTGGAAATGCACTGGAGGTTCGGGAGGCTGTCCATACGCTTCAGAACCGTGGTGCCGGGGATTTAACGAAGGTGTGTATTGCGCTTGCGGCGGAGATGCTTTTCCTGAGTGAGAAAGGCAGCAGAAAGGAGTGCCGTGCATTAGCAGAGCGTTCGATCACAGACGGAAGTGCGCTTCAATGCCTGAAGGAAATGGTGCATGCACAGGGAGGCCGTGCAGAAGCCCTGGAGGATCCGGATGGGCTTCCGAACTGCAGGCTTCGTATTGAGGTGAAGGCAGAGAGGGACGGCTATATATCACACATGGATGCGCAGGGCATCGGTGCATCGTCTATGATACTCGGAGCCGGAAGAGAGAAAAAAGAGGATTCTATCGACTACGGAGCCGGCATAGAGCTGAGAAAAAAGACGGGCGACCGGGTGTGTGCAGGGGATGTTCTGGCTGTGCTCTACACATCAGAGGAGCGGCGGTTTGCAGATGCTAAGGTGCGTTTTCTGGAGGCTGTGCGGATTTCAGAGGAGAAGCCCGCGGCAAAGCCTCTGATTCTGGCACGGGTGGACAGCAAAGGAGTGAAATGGTATCAGTGACCTTGAATGATTGACAAGTCAATCAAAAAACGATAAACTGACATCAGAACATTTGAAAGAACACCCGCCTGGGAGGCGGAGGCAGGAGGAAGATTGTGGGAATCACAGTTTTGGGAAAGTACATATCTGTCATCAGCAGAAGAGAACAGAAGTATCTTAACGCGGTAATGCAGCCATACGGTCTGGGATTTTCAAGCTATAATTTTTTGTTGTTTCTGGCAAAGAATGAGGGCTGTACGCAAAAGGAGCTGTGCCGGAATATGGGAATTGATGAGGCGGTGGCAACGCGCTCTATGAAGAAGATGGAGAAGGAAGGCTACGTGAGCAGAATCCGCTCAGAGCAGGACAGCCGCAAGTATGCGTTGTTTCTGACTGAGAAGGGAAGAAAATTGATTCCGGTTATCCGGACGGTGCTGGAGGAATGGTGGAACCAGGTTCTGCAGGATGTTCCGCAGGAGCAGCAGAATTATCTGCTGCCGCTGATGGAGCATATAAGCGAAAACGCGGTGCTGGTTTCAGAAGAAATGACAGAGGATAGAGGCGAATGACAGTCACACATATAAAAACAGGAGAGATACTGGAAAATGCTTAAAACAAATATATTTATATAAAAAAATCTGTACATAATACACAAAAGGATTCCGGTATTTTTGGCGATACACTGGTGCAAATTTTACTGATATGGTGGTATAATGGTTAAAGGTAATTGACGTTTTGAAGACGAGGAGGAAGACAATGGAAGGGAAACCGACAGAATTTAAGAAGACAAAAGAGTTTCTCATCTGTATCGATTCGGACGGATGTGCCATTGATACTATGGATTTAAAGCATCGGAAAAGCTTGGCGCCGTGTACGGTATATGAGTGGGGACTGGAGGAATTCAGAGACGCGATTCAGAGACGATGGAGGGAGATCAGTCTGTACAGTATGGACAGGGGTGTGAACCGCTTTATCGGTCTGGCGAAGATCCTGAAGGATATTAATGAGAACTACAAGCATGTGGAGGATCTGGACAGTCTCTTAAACTGGGTCCAGAATGCGGATGAGCTGTCGAATGACAGCCTGAAGGCGGAGGTTGAGCGCACCGACAGCCCGTGCCTGAAGAAGGTGCTGGCATGGTCAGAGCTGGTAAACGGATCCATCCGCATGATCAATACGGATGAGAAGGTTCCGTTCGACGGCGTGCGTGAGGCGCTGCAGAAGATGACGGGATTTGCGGATATCGCCATTGTGACGGCGGCGAATGAGGAGGAGATCCGAAAGGAATGGGTCTATTGGGACATGATTGAGTATGTCGAGCATATCTATGCTCAGGAGGCCGGCTCCAAGGCGAGTACCATCCATCGGCTGAAAGAGCTTGGCTACGCGTCTGATCATATTCTGATGATCGGAGATGCTCCGGCAGACTTAAAAGCAGCACAGGAAAACGGCGTACTGTTTTTCCCGATTAACGTGCGCGAGGAGAAGCAGTGCTGGGAAGAATTCCGTCGGGAAGGGGCAAACCGTTTCCGCAACGGGATCTATGCCGGAAGGTATCAGGATGAGAAGATCACTGATTTCTATGACAATCTGGCTGGATGATCATAAGAGAAGAGGGAGCCGCTGCGGCTCCCTCTTCTCTTATCACAACAGGATGATATATTATTTCACAGATTCTGCAATCATATCGGCGAACGCCTCGAGTTCGTCTGTTCTGTCGCTGTGAAGGGCGGACTTGATGGAAAGCATGTTCGGAAGGATGGTCATGTTCTTCATCTCCTCTATTCTTGCAGCTATCTGCTTTCCGGCAGAAACAGCCCAGGTTCCGTTGTCCATGATTGCCACGGTACGTCCCTGGAGATTTAATGCCTTCATGTCAGTCAGGAAGTTCTCCATGATCGGATAAATACCTGCGTTGTAGGTAGGCGCTGCGAGTACGATGTGGCTGCAGCGGAATGCCTCTGCGATCAGAGTAGATACATGGGTATTGGATACGTCGTAAACAGCAATATTCTTCAGACCGCGTTCTGCGAGCAGATTTGCCAGCGCGCACGCCGCGTTCTCAGTATCGCCGTACATGGAAG
This sequence comes from uncultured Lachnospiraceae bacterium, assembly GCA_944384105.1. Classification (GTDB taxonomy): domain Bacteria; phylum Bacillota; class Clostridia; order Lachnospirales; family Lachnospiraceae; genus Egerieimonas_A. The sequence goes on from CALWSC010000018.1 coordinate 19,906, forward strand.
CGTATGCAATCATCACGTTCTTATCCTCTGGCGTATAGGTGCTCCATTTCATATACTTATCCAGGATATAACCGAGATTTTCTCTCCAGATCGGACCGTGCAGCGGGCAGATCATGGAGATCTCAATGCCGGATGCCTTCTTTAAGACAGCCTGTACCTGTGTACCATATTTTCCTACGATATTTGTATAGTATCTTCTCGCGTCGTCGAGCCAGTCGCGGTCAAAGTTTACATCGTCTGCGAACAGGTTGCCGTTTAACGCGCCGAAGCTTCCGAAAGCATCTGCAGCGAACAGAGTCTTGTCTGTCACATCGTACGTCATCATTGCTTCCGGCCAGTGAACCATCGGAGCCATAACGAAGGTCAGAGTGTGCTTTCCGAGCGTGAGAGTATCACCCTCTTTTACTACGAGATTTCTTCCGGAGAGGTCAAGCTGATAGAACTGACCAATCATCTGGAACGTTTTTGCGTTGCCTACAAAGACAGCATCCGGGTAATCTCTTGCAATGTCAGCAAGAAGCGCGCAGTGATCGGGTTCCATATGGTTTACGATCACATAATCCAGGCTTCGATCGCCGAGCACATGCTTCAGATTCTCAAAGAACTGGCGTCCTACGGAATAATCGGCAGTGTCGAGAAGTGCCGTTTTCTCATCCATCATTACATAAGCATTATAGGATACCCCGCGCGGGATGGGAAAAATATTTTCAAATAATGCAAGACGGCGGTCATCAGCTCCAATCCAGAATAAATCCTCACTTACGTTTCTTACAGAATACATGGGATATTCACCTCTTTAATCAGATTTTTATGTAACAGCAGGACAGAAAAGCCTGCTCAATGCCATTATATCATAAGAACGGATATTTGGAAGAGGGAAAAGTAGTTGACAAATAAATCTTACAGAAGTAAGATTTAAAAGGGGACAAATATTACGAGTGTAAGAAAATAAGGAGTGAAAAGTTTATGAAGAAAAAACGCAGCAGAAAGAAAAGAAGAGTCTTCGGCTTTGCGATTTTGCTTTCCGTGTGTGTGCTGCTCTTTGCAGTACTTGCGCTTACGGCACAGCAGAGAAGGCTGGGAACGCAGCCGCAGGAGGTACTTGCTTCGTATATGGAGAAGCTGCGGGAGGCGGATTATGCAGGTATGTACAGTATGCTCAGCGAGAGAAGCAGAAAACAGATTTCCTGCGAGGAGTTTGTGCAGAAATACGAGAATATCTGCAGGGGCATTGAGGCAGAGGGCTTTCAGGTGAAAATCACCGATTATAATAGGGGAGACGCAGACACAGCAGAAGTATCCTTTCATATGGAGATGTCCACGCTGGCAGGGAGTATAAATTTTAATAACCAGGCGGTGCTCACCCGGGAAAATGGGAAATATCTGCTGGAATGGGAGCCGTCTGTGATCTTCCCGCATATGACCGGTTCCGATACGGTGAGAGTCACGCGGCTGAAAGCCCGTCGCGGAAGTATCCTGGACAGAAATGGCAGAGTGCTGGCAGAACAGGGAACCGCATCCAGCGTGGGCATCATCCCGGGAAAGCTGGGAGAGGGAAAGGAGGGCAGTTTAAACCGCCTGGCAGAATTGCTTGAAATTAGCCGGGAGAGTATTGACACGGCATTGTCCGCATCGTGGGTCAGAGAGGATTCTTTTGTACCCATCAAGACACTGGATAAGATTGAGGACACTATGAGAACTTCCGGTGAGACGGATGAGCGGACGCTGGCGGAAATTGCGCGGCAGGATGCCTTGCTTGAGATTCCCGGAGTAATGATTTCGGATACGCAGATCCGCGTCTATCCTTACAGAGAGGCGGCGTCCATGCTCACCGGATACGTCCAGAGCGTAACGGCGGAGGATCTTGAAGAACATGCCGACGAGGGATATGAGACGGACAGTGTGATCGGGAGAAGCGGCACGGAACTTCTGTATGAAGAAACGCTTCGCGGAAGGGACGGTTATGAGATAGATATTCTCAATGAAAACGGAGATGTAAAAGAAATACTCGCAGTTAAGGAGCAGCAGGACGGACAGGATGTGAGGCTGACTGTGGACGCAGTGCTGCAGGAATTGCTCTATGAACAGTTTCGGGAGGATAAAAGCTGCACTGCTGCAGTGAATCCGTTGACCGGAGAGGTCATGGCGCTGGTGAGCACGCCTTCATATGACGCGAATGATTTTGTGCGGGGCATGTCTGAGAAGAAGTGGAGCGAGCTCAATGAGAATCCTGACCATCCTCTCTACAACCGCTTTCGCGGCACATTCTGCCCGGGCTCAATTTTCAAACCGATTGTAGCGGCTATCGGAATGACGGCCGGAATGCTTGATCCGGCGGAGGATTTTGGAAATGTAGGTCTAAAGTGGCAGGCAGACGCGGGCTGGGGTGATTATTATGTGACGACGCTCAAGGCATATGAGCCGGTAAATTTGGCAAATGCGCTGCTGTACTCAGACAATATCTATTTTGCCAAGACGGCGCTGCGTCTCGGTGCGGATACTTTGACGCAGAATCTCAATAAGCTGGGATTCAATGAGCAGCTTCCGTTTCCGATTGTGATGACTGCATCCTCCTATTCCGGCACCGGGACAATAGACAGCGAGATTCAGCTCGCAGATACAGGATACGGACACGGGGAACTGCTGGTAAATCCGCTTCATATGGCATGTATTTACACTGCGTTTCTCAATCAGGGAAGTATGGTAATGCCCAAGCTTCTGTATGAAGATGGGGTCACACCGGAGATATGGAAGCAGGAGGTCTTCACGGCAAAGGCTGCCAAAACTGTTGCAGAAGACATTTCCGAGGTCGTTCAGAATCCGGAAGGGACTGCCTATTCCGGCCATATCGACGGGCTGGGGCTGGCAGGAAAAACCGGAACGGCGGAGCTGAAAGCGTCCCAGGACGATACTGATGGAACAGAGATGGGGTGGTTTGCGGTATTTACCACAGAGAAAGGTTCCGGAGATTCTCTGCTGCTCGTCAGTATGACGGAAGACGTGAAAGAGCGCGGCGGCAGCAGCTATACGGTTGGAAAAGACAGAGAAGTATTAAAAGCGTGGTTTGGGTTTTTATGATTTGCACAGCAACAATTGAAATCGCTGCGTACCGTTCGGTATGCGCAGCGATGAGTTAGGGGGCTGTGAAAAAAAGCATAGCCTAAAAACAAAGAAGGACCATGGGTTAAAAATAAGCCCAAGGTCCTTCTTTTGTGTTAAAATTAACTTGCGATGATAATTATTAACAAGTCTAATTCTAACG
>CALWSC010000019.1 GCA_944384105.1 uncultured Lachnospiraceae bacterium
GGATGTGCAGGCTCAGATCCTCAACAGCGGTCTTCGCTCCCTATTTCTTAGTAAGGTGTTCAATTCTAAGCATAGTTCTCCCTCCTCCCAGATTTTTCAGAAAATCTGATCTAATGTTTCCGAACGGGAGTCTCTTCCCGAACGGTTACTAACATTTTAGCTCTTTTTTTGAATCTGACAAGTAGGAAAACATAAAGGACAGAAAATACAGCGCAAGAGAAAAAATGACCGCTCCGGCAGGCTGCTGCGAGCGCCGGGGCGGTTATCTGCAGTCTGCTTCACCGCTCTTCCAGATAATAACACCTGTTTGGACAGCCGTCTGCAAAGAGGCGGCGTTTCAGCTCTTTTCGGAAGGACACCGCGTCTTCAGACTTCTCCAGAATCTTCAGCGACAGACGCAGCGAACGGATATCGCGCACCATGCAATCCGTGTGATTGCCTCTTCCTACGAGCTTTAAATGCGTGATACCGGCTGCGGACAGTTCGGGAAGCGCGCACAGCCCGCAGCCGGTGACACCAAGCGGCGGCAGATCAGCCTCCGGTGTCTCCTCTGTCATTTCTTCGGGCACAGCTGCCATCTTTGGAATCCGCGCTCCGCTCTCGTCCACACTCCCCAGCCAGTACATGACGGTACACAGATAGCCCATCTCGTCACAGTGAAAGGAATTGCAGAAGCTGCCGCTGAACTGGCAGAGCTCGTTGAGCACAAACGCCTCGTATTCCAGGGATACTCCATGTGACGCCAGATATGCGATACACTGCGCCATAGCTCCGGGACTGTTCTTGCGCGGGAAAATGATTCGGCTCGGTGAAAGCGGCAGGAAGGCCTCCGCTGCAAGGTGATTCATCTCCCCAAACTCCCCGCTTATATGTATTTCGCACATGATCTTCTGCTCCCGCAGGTATACAAGGAGCGCCGGGTCAGCGATAATGAAACTTTTAAACCCCAGATCCATGCAGCGCGAAATAATTTCAGCAATCACCGGATACTGTCCGGGTGTATAGTACAAAGAGTTAAACGTCAGATGAACACGCCGGCCATACTCCTGAACCATCCCCTGAAGAATCTTCAGTTCGCTCTCGGATCCGAGCTGCACATTGTAATAACTGACCTCCCTGCGGTTCAGAGGCGTCAGAAGCCCGTATTTTTTCGCCCATGCCAAGGGCACATAGCCGCAAAAGCACTCGTCCGCCCCCGCTCTGCAGTAAGCGGCATAATCATCCGCGCAGCCAAGCCCTGCAGTAATCTTCATTGCAGTCATAAATACTCCCTCCTCTCAGGTCTGTTTTCATATCATTCCGACCACAACTCTGTCCACTCCGGCGTGCGCGTACTTTTCCAGAATCTGCATATTTCTTAGAATACTGCAGTCAAAGCCAAACATGGAGTTGTATCTGCCAACGAGAGCAAGATGCTTCGGATAAAGGAATGCGTGAGAACGGCAGTACTGCGGACAGTCTGCAGCAAAGCGCTGTCTGCCGCGGCTGCCCTCCCGGCATTCGGCATAGAGGGGGCAATACTGTGAGGTATTCGTCTGGTAAAAGGGAAGATGAAGACTGTGCGCGCCGGGCGGAATCTCCTGCATATAACCGCAGGACTCAAATTCATATCGGGTGATACCGAAAGTCCTGTGCAGATACTCCTGATAAAACGCGCTGTTCAGACCGGTTGCAGCAAGCTCCTGAAACCCATGCTGCTGTATTGAACCGTATCCCTCCGGCGGATACGCCTCACTGTCTGCAAGCCCGATTTTATATTGATAGCGCACATCTTTCCTCCTGCGGTTGAGCAGAACTCCCAGCACCGGCTCCAGCACACTGCCCTGCTCCCGCAGCAGCGCGGCCATTCCCCAGTCATTGACAACGGCCTCCATGCGCTTTCCGCACCTCAGGCACCATTTTGCGAGCTGCCCGGTCACGCGCTCTCTTTGGCTGATCTGATGCTCCTGCGCCGGGGCGAACATCACAGTGACGCTCTGTTCCTGCGCGGACGCCTTCTCTAAGATCGCGAACAGCTCCTTTTCGGAGGGAAAAAGATTTTCACAGAACTGATTTCCCACATAAATCCTTCGAAACGGCTGCCGCGCGATCGGATGGCTGCTGAGAAAATTTTCCTCCCAGTACGTTTTTGCAAACGCGTTCTTATCCAGATTCAGATACGACTTACGCTGCCTGTCATTATCCAGACAGACGGCAAGCTCCAGCGCGGCGGGAAACTGTTCTCCCGCCGCGCCTTCACACACATCCTGCATCCATGCCCGCTTCTGTTCCGCAAACGTCGTGTAATATTCCTCCTCCAGCTCCCACGGATATCCTGTCAGTTCCTGTGCAAGATACCCGTCATCGCCGGTCATCTTCAGCGAAATATACTGTCTGTATTCCCGAAACAGCCGCTCCGCCTCCTGCCGGTATTCCGGCTGTTCAGTAAAGATGCGGTACTCTCTGTAAAAGCGCGTCACCTCTCCGGTCTCAACCGAATATGACGTAAGCTTTACCTGATGGTATGTCCCGGAACAGCCATGATAGAAGGAAAGCGTAAGATCCGAAAAGGACGTGATCTCGTCCCGGCTTCGCACCGCAAACCCCTCCGCCGAAAGGTTCGTCACTCGCAGCTCCTCCCCCGCGTTCTCGCATGCGGCCAGGGCAAACGGAAGCATCGGCGCGCCGTTTAATTCTCTTTTACTCAATATGCTCCATCACCTTTCTCTTATAGCCGAGATACGCTGCCAGCACATACAGCGCATACACGAACAGAAATATCCCCACAGACAACGCAGCCGACCAGAGGAACAGCTCCGGCGCCACAAGCTGATCCAGAAGAAGCTTCTTTATGCCTAGCGTGAGCAGAATGCTCGCCGGAATCGGGAGAATCAGGGGCAGCCCGAAATATAACAGCGTCTGAGCGCCGATCAGCCGGCCGATTTTTCCGGCACTCATACCCAGCTTTGAGAGAACCTCGTAGCGGTACTGATACCGCACGGAATCGGCAAGCTGCTGCACTGAGAGAACTGTCGCTGCAATACACGCAAAAATCAGACCCACATAAAACAGGGAAAACGCAAACATGATCACATTGGAATTCATGGCGTCCTCGACTGCCGCATTTGTGGTATACGTGTCCGTTTCCCCGTCATAATTTTCATAGTCTTCCCCGTAGGCGAGCGTTTCCAGCTCTTTTACATCAGCATCTATCTTCTCCTTCGTATTCATCACAAGGCACGTGCGGTAAAGCGGCAGCGTTTCGGCAAGTGTATCTTCCGCCACGGCAGTGTAGCCTTCGCCGTTTACTCCATACAGGTTAAACGCTTCCGACAGGCACGCCTGCGCGGCAAGCTTCCTCCCGCCCACCGTCAAAGCGGGGGCTTCTGAGAGCGTTTTTTTCAGCTTCACGCTGTCAGGTGCCAGAAGCAGATACTTCCCTTTCTCTAGCTTTACTGATTTATATCCGAGATGCTCCCTCAGTTCACAGAAATCGCTGTACCGCATGACAGGAGTAAATGTGTTTTCCCCGCTCTGTCCACAGTATTCATACAGCCCGCTGTCCTCTGCGGCGTACAGCGGATATTCTTTTTCGTATGTGACATGATACGTCTCCTCAATATAATCATGCAGAGCATCATACTTTCCGATATCCGCACCGCCCAATGCGATGTCGTAGCCGCTGATCAGCTTCACCTGCGCGTCAAAATATTCCCGGAACAGGACACCCAGCTGCGTCGCGCTCAGCGTGACGGTCAGAAGCAGCGCCAGGATTCCCAGGGTCTTTCCAATAACCGACAGCTTCGATGTAATGCCGCGCAGTAAAAAGAGACGGTTTTTATAATATTTAAAATTTCCCGAGAGCAGTGCGCCTGTCAAAAATCCTGTGACTGTGATATAAATGCCGCGGATTGCAAGCAGGATCGCCGCCAGCGCCAGCAAAACCACGACGCCGCTGTGCTTCCATCTCATTCCCTTCACACAGCCGAAATAGTACGCCGCGCCGCCTGCCAGAAGCACTGCCGCATACACCCAGAACAGGCGGTACTGCCTCTTTGCATGGCTCTGTCCGTGATTTTCAAGTCCTGGAATACAAACCCCAGATGCTCCATGCGAAACTGCGCGAGCTCATCGTTCTTCAGCTTCGTAATATCCGTCCCCTCCAGGTAAATATGGCCCGCCGTACAGCGGTGAATTGTAGCCACTGTATTGAGCAGCGTGGTTTTGCCGCTTCCGCTCGCCCCCATAATGCCGAGAAATTCTCCTCTCTCCGCCTCGAAGGAGACGTGGTTCAGCGCCTTTGTGACGTTTCCCCTGTTTCCGTAATATTTGTCCAGATTTTCTATCTTCAATAATGCTGTCATTATGCTATACTCTGCCGCTTACGGCTCCTGCGGCGCTCCTTTCTCTGTATTTGGGAAGCTTTCCTTATCTGAGATGATTATATCATCCCCGGGACGGCTTTACCACTTACAGAGTTGTAAGTCCTGTCAGGGCTTTACCAGGATTCCCACCGGGAATCCTATGCCGGCTCGCGTGCCGTCTCCCACAGCAGAGTTGATGGAGAAAGACAGCCCGAGTTTTCGGCAGAGTTCTTTTGCCAGATAAAGTCCCATTCCCGTCGCCTGTCCCCTGGTGCGGTCCGATCCGGTAAATCCCCGCTCACAGACGCGGGGCAGGTCCTGCGGCAAAATTCCGCAGCCATTATCCTGAACCCAAAGCCAGATCCCTCCCGGCTTCTGTTCCGTATAAATCTCAATCCTCCCCTTCTCCGGACGCGTATACTTCACTGCATTGGAGAGCAGCTGCTCCAGAATAAAGCTCACCCATTTGACATCCGTGCAGACTTCTCCAAGATCCTCCTGTACCTGCAGCTTCAGATGCTTTTCCAGAATCATGCCGCGGCAGCTCTGAAGAGCGGGAATCAGAGCATCCGCCAGGCTGCACTCCCGCACAAGGTAATCCTTCTCGGCGGAACCGAGGCGGGCGCAGTAGAGCGTCCGGCGGACGAGCCTTTCCAGATTCTGTACTTCATTTTGCAGCAGCCGCGTATCCGATCCGGGATGATTCCGGCAGTAGAGATCCAGCGCGGAGATCGGATTTTTGACCTCGTGAATCCATCCCTCGATGTACTCCCGGTACTCTCCTGCACTGCGCTCCGCCCCGTCAATGCGCTCGAGCATCGCTTTGCCGGCCTCCCGGCACATGGAAAAATACATCTTTCCGACGGCGGACTTCGGCGCTGGAAGCGTCTCGGCAAACAGATACTTCTCTGGCAAAGCGTCAAACAGCGCCTCTGTCTCCTGAAGATACTTTTTTTCCCGGCAATAGCCCTGACCCACCCACACGGCAACCAGAGCCAGCCATACCGTGTCCAGGCAGATGATTACCTGCCCTTTTGTGCCGGTAAGCCACAGATATGCCGCTGACGCTATCAGAGAAAACACATGTGTCAGCAGGACGCCCGCGTGTTCCTCCAGATATGTTCCAAGACTCATAAGCTCACCCCTCCGATCTGATATCCCTGTTCCGGTACCGTTCGGATGAAGTTTTCCAGAGGCGTGCCCTTTAGTCTTCGGCGGATACGGGAAAGATTGACATTCAGGATATTTTCATCCACAAACAGCTTATTATCCCACAGATATTCCATCAGTTCCTCACGTCCTACTGTTCCCGGATATTTCCGGAATAAATAGAACAGGATCTGCTGCTCCTTCTTCGACCGCTCATCGCGCTCGCCGCCGTAAATAAGCTGCCCGAATACCA
>CALWSC010000020.1 GCA_944384105.1 uncultured Lachnospiraceae bacterium
CGCGGTCCCGGAGTCCGCGGATGGCTTCCCAAACTTCAAAACCCCCGTCGAAACCAGTACAAGCCCCTGTTTCAAACCACAGCAGCTTCGCTGCCTTTTGTTTGACTGAATAACTGTGGCTTATGCGGTATGCAAACAAATGTTTTGTAGTTCATTCGTTATTATATACGCCGGGTTTCAAAAATGCAAGCCCTATTTTTGAAAAATTTTGCAGCAGTTTCGGTCAGGCATCTCTCTGCAGCGTATACCCTTTACCCGCCACCGAGTGGATATCGTTGATGACGACAAACGCTGTCTGGTCAATGGCGTATACCATCTTCTTGACCTCGTGTACCTTCGTATACGGAATTATGGTCAGGATAACCTTGGTGGTCTCCCGGTTATAGCCGCTTTCGGCATTGAGGTAGGTCATTCCGGCGTCGAAAGTCTGGAGCAGCTCGGGGCGGATTTCTTCATACTTGGCAGAAAAAATCAAAAGCTCCACCTGGGATTTGCCGAACATGAGAACCCGGTTGATCATAAGGCTGCAGCAGAGGATCACAACGATACCGTATACCGTCTTCATCAGAGGCCTGGAAACGGCCTGGCACAGGATCACTGTGCAGTCGCAGGCATACATAACCGCGGAAATGGGGACGTGCAGTCTCTTATTGAGAATGACGCCGAGGATATCAAATCCCCCGCTGGAGCCGTTGGCGCGCAGGATCATGCCGGAGCCGACGCCGAGCATGCATCCGGCGAGCAGGCTGCTTAAAAACGGGTCAGCACTCAGCTCGTCGAAGGCGCGGACGCGCGAAAAGATATCCAGCAGAGCGGGAAAGAGCAGTGTCATAATCAGCGTCTTGAGAATGAATTCCCTGCCCGCAAAAATCCACCCCAGCGCAAAAAGCAGCAGGTTGATTACGAGTACAATGAGAGAGAGATTTACAGGAATAAATTCCTGCAGTACGACAGAAAGTCCTGTGACGCCGCCTGCCACGAATTCCTGGCGCAGAATAAACAGTCCGAACGCCGCTGCTGTGAGAACACCTCCCGCGGCGATCATAAGATAAGAACCTATACGTTTTTTCATAAAGTCACATCCGTTTCTCTGAAATTATTTTGCCTTCCTGTTGATATAAGAAGGACGCAGTTTGGAGTAAAGAATTGTCTGGCTGCTGTACAGCCCTGAATATCCGGAGAGCACATAGCACGTGCCGCATATGACGGAGAAGAAAATCAGCCCCTCCGCGCCGAACATTTCCACACTGAGCAAAAGAGAGCTGATCGGGCAGTTTACGACGCCGCAGAACAGTCCGACCATGCCGAGAGCTGCGGCAAACTCCGGGGAAAGCCCCAAAAGGCCGCCGAATACATTTCCAAACGTAGCGCCCACAACGAGCGTGGGTACGATCTCTCCTCCTTTAAAGCCGCAGCCCAGCGTCACCGCGGTGAAGATAATCTTGAGCAGAAATGCCTCCGGCCGTGCCGGCTCCTCAAGAGCCCGGACGGCGACGAACAGTCCGGCTCCGTTGTAATCTCCTGAGGGGAAGAGCAGCGTCAGAAGAATCAGAATACCGCTTCCGGCAAGCACGCGCACATAGGCGTTGGAAATCCGCTTTACGAAGAATTTTCTCGTCTTGTGCAGTGCAAAGCAAAGTAAAATGGCAACCAGAGAGCAGCCCAGCGCCAGCACCAGCACGCGCAGCAGGCTCATCAGTCCCAGCTCCGGCATACCGCGCAGCAGAAACTTGTCGGATTCCATGCCGAGCGCGCCGTGAATCGCATAGACGATCAGCGAGGTGACGAGGCAAGGAATAAACGCAAAGTGGTACAGCGCGCCGATACTGATGACTTCCATGCTGAACAGACAGGCAGAAATCGGCGTTCCCATCAAAGCGGTAAAAAATCCGCTCATGCCGCACATGGTAATCAGGTGCATGTCCTTTTTATCGAGGCGGAAAAATCTGCCGAGCGCCTGCGAGACGCTGGCACCGATCTGCAGGCATGCGCCCTCCCTTCCGCTGGAGCCGCCGCACAGATGCGTTGCTGCTGTGGCGAAGAAAATCAGCACACCGGTGCGCAGCGGAACCTGCTGATCGGTGCGGATGGATTCGATTACGAGATTTGTGCCCTTATCCTCCTCCAGCCCGGCACAGCGATAGGCAAATACAATCAGAAGCCCTGTCACCGGGAGCAGGTAAATCAGCCAGGGATGCTGGCGGTTCATATGAAAAGCGGAATTGGTCAGTGATAAAAAAGCACATCCCGCAATGCCGCAGACAATGCCCGCGGCGATACCCAGGAGAATGCTGTGCAGAAAAGTGCGTCCGTATAAAGATGAATAAATCAGCTCCTGCCGGAGCTTGTGCATGCGATGCAGCATAAGAAATCCCCCTTCATATAAGTCTTATTCTAACTATATCATGCAGAAACCACAAATGCAATTCTGCGGGAATTTCTTTTTTTGCCTGAGTTCACAAAAGTGTCATATTCTTCTGGTATGATACGTTTAAAAGACATAATGGGAGGAATACTATATGGAAAAGTTTAAGATATTAGTGGTGGATGACGAGAGCCGTATGAGAAAGTTAGTGAGAGATTTCCTTGTAAAGCGGGATTACGAGGTTCTGGAGGCGGGAGACGGAGAGGAGGCGCTTGATATTTTCTATGCACAGAAGAATATCGCGCTGATCATCCTGGATGTGATGATGCCGAAGATGGACGGCTGGCAGGTGTGCCGGGAGATCCGCAGGGAATCAAAGGTGCCGATTATCATGCTGACAGCCAAATCGGAGGAGCAGGACGAGCTTTTAGGGTTTGAGCTGGGGGTTGACGAGTATATCTCCAAGCCGTTCAGCCTGAAGATACTCGTCGCGCGCGTCGAAGCGATCCTGCGCAGGACAAACCAACTTGACCGCAAGGAGGTCGTAAGCGCCGGCGGCATTGTGATTGATAAGGCAGCGCACCAGGTAACGCTCGACGGAAAGCCGATCGAGTTAAGCTACAAAGAATTTGAGCTTCTTACATATTTCGTGGAGAATCAGGGAATTGCACTCTCAAGAGAGAAGATATTAAATAATGTGTGGAACTATGACTATTTCGGTGACGCACGGACCATCGACACGCATGTGAAGAAGCTGCGAAGCAAGATGGGCGCCAAGGGCGAGATGATTAAGACCATCTGGGGTATGGGATATAAGTTCGAGGTAGGGGAATGAAACATTCGATTAAGCGGCAGATTGCGGCGATCTTCATCTGTATTTCAGTGCTTACTTCCTGCGCCGTAGTCATCGTAAACCGTGTGCTCCTTCCGCAGTATTATTTTTCCACGCGTGAGGAGTGCCTAAAGGAGACGCGCAGCCAGATTCTTTCCAACAATAATATGTCGGGAATTGTGCCGAAGAGCTTTCAGGACTTCTGCCTGACGAATAATATCTCCGTGGTGGTTACGGATCAGTATCTGAACAAGGTATACAGCAATGTGATGGAAGGAAGCACGAACAACATGGTGGGCAGGATCTTTGTCTATAGCTTTCTGAGCCAGGGGGAGGACGGCAGAAACGTACTGGAGACCACGAATGACTATGTGATTCAGAGAAACAGAGACCCTTTGGCAAATATGGACTTCCTGGAAATGTGGGGTATGCTGGACGGCGGATTTTTCATCGCCCGGATTCCGGTTGACGGGATTCAGACAGCGGTGGATGTCTCCAATCAGTTCTATCTGTATATAGCGATCGCAAGCGTTCTCATCGGAACGATTGTGATCTGGGTGATTTCCAGCAGGGTCACGCGCCCTCTGACGAGACTGACGGAGATCTCGCAGAAGATGGCAAATCTGGAATTTGATGCCCACTATGAGACGGAGCCGCTGATGCGCGGAAATGAGATCGACACACTCGGAAACAATTTTAATAAGGTTTCCGAAACGCTTGAGCAGACGATCTCGGAGCTCAAGACGGCGAACAACGAGCTGCAGCGCGATATTGAACAGAAGCAGCAGATTGACGAGATGCGAAAGGAATTCATCTCAAACGTATCTCATGAGCTGAAGACGCCGATTGCCCTGATTCAGGGCTACGCGGAAGGTCTGCAGGATAATATTGACGACGGCGACGCTGAGACGCGCCAGTTCTACTGCGACGTCATTATGGACGAAGCGGGCAAAATGAATAAAATGGTCAAGAAGCTGCTGACGCTGACGCATCTGGAGTTTGGAAATGAGCAGGTTGATATGACGAGATTTGACCTCACGGAATTAATCCGCGGTATTCTGCAGTCCTCGGATCTTCTGATTTCTCAGAAGGAGGCGAAGGTCATCTTTGACGAGCCGGAGAAGATCTATGTCTGGGGCGATGAGTTCAAGGTGGAGGAGGTCGTGACGAATTATCTCACAAATGCGCTCAATCACCTGAAATACGACAAAATCATCGAGATTCGCTGCCGGCAGGAAAATGGAATCGTGCGCACGAGCGTTTTCAATACCGGCGACCCGATTCCGGAGGAGGATCTCGACAAGATCTGGATTAAGTTCTATAAGGTCGACAAGGCGCGCACCCGCGAATACGGCGGAAGCGGCATTGGGCTGTCAATCGTGAAGGCGATCATGGAGCTGATGAACCAGAAATGCGGCGTGCAGAATTTTGACAATGGAGTGGAATTCTGGTTTACGCTGGAGAATAAATAAAGTAAAAGCCCGCGGGTCGTTCCGCGGGCTTTTTCAATGCTTTTTGGCATAGCATTTTTCCAGAAGATTAAGCAGTGAGTAGAGCAGCACGGCGATGACGCACAAAATTATTATTGACGCAATGAGCCATGGAAGCTTAAAAACCTGGGAGGCATAAATTATAATATAGCCCAATCCCTTTCTTGCACCGATAAATTCTCCGATGATTACACCTACTAGGCACAGTCCGATATTGACTTTAAGCACGCTTAAAATCAGCGGTATCGAGCCGGGAAGCACAACTTTAAAAAGTGCGTGCCGTTTCTTTCCGCCCAGCGTGTAGATCAGAGTCAGTTTATCCCTGTCGATCTCTGTAAATCCCGTATAGAGGTTCATGATGGAGCCAAAGACAGCCACCGACATGCCGGATACAATGATTGTCGTGGTGTTCGCGCCCAGCCAGACGATCAGAAGGGGTGCAAGCGCCGATTTTGGAAGACTGTTCAGGATAACCAGATACGGCTCGCAGACCTTTGCCGCACCCGGAAAAAGCCAGAGCAGAACGGCGCTGCCGATTCCGACGGCGAGCACGAGCAGAAAGCTGACGATTGTCTCATACAGCGTGATGCCAATGTGCGTAAAGAGTCCTTCTTCGAGCGTGAGGTTTACACATGTGGCAGCAATCTGGGAGGGGCTGCTGAAGATAAACGAGTCGATGAGTCCCGTGCGGGCGGACAGCTCCCAGGCTGCCAGAAACGCTGCAAAAAGGGAAAGCCGCAGGAAATGCGTCCGGTATTTCCTGCGCTTCTGCTGTTTTCTGTATTGCTCCTGTAACGCGGATTCACGCATCGGTATGCAGCTCCTTCCATATAAGATTAAAATAAGTCTTAAAGTCCGGGGCGTTTCGCGACGCCATAGGCGTGCGAGGCGCATCGCCCAGCGACAGTGAAATCGGGATAATACTCTGTACCCTCGCAGGGCGGGGAGTGAGCACAATCACGCGGTCTGCCATGCTGACAGCCTCCGAAATATCGTGAGTGACGAGAACTGCCGTCTTTCCGCTGCTGCGCAGAATCGTCCCGATGTCGTCTGCCACCGAAAGGCGGGTCTGATAGTCGAGTGCGGAAAACGGTTCATCAAGGAGCATGAGATCCGGATCCAGAACCAAGGTTCGGATCAGCGCCGCACGCTGCCGCATACCGCCTGAGAGCTGGGACGGGCGGGAATCACGAAAGGCGGACAGCCCATATTGTTCGATCAGGGCGTCCGCGCGGGCAAGATGCTCCGCGGTCTTCATATGGCGGATTTCCAGTCCCAGCAGAATATTCTTATAGACCGTCCTCCACTCAAAGAGGTGATCCTTCTGAAGCATATATCCGATGTTGAGCGGGGAGCCCTTTGCCAGGCGCTCCCCTCTGAAGTAAATATCTCCCTTTTCTATGGGAAGCAGTCCGCAGATCAGGTTGAGAATGGTGCTTTTGCCGCAGCCGCTCGGTCCGACGACGGCGACAAACTCGCCCTCATGAACAGAAAACGTGATATCGGACAAAGCTGCGACCTCTCCCTCCATCGTGTGATAGGAGAGGGAGAGCTTCTGAAGTTCGAGCAGCGGTTGATTCATAACAAAGCCCTCCTGCATGATATGATATATCATATGAATGCGGGAGGACTCTGGTGAGCGTGAAGCCTATGCTCCGCGGTATTTTGACGGCGGCATACCGTAGTGCTTCTTAAATGCTTTGCTGAAATGATACGCGTCTTCATAGCCGACGCAGCGCGCGACGTCCTGGATGCTTGTGTGGCGCTGAGAGCGCAGCAGCTCTCCGGCGCGGCGCATGCGAACGCGGATCAGATAATTCATCGGCGTATCGCCTGTTTCATTTTTGAACAGCCTTGAGAGGTAGAACGGGCTTAAATACATTGTCTGCGCCACCTGGTCGAGAGAAAGCTTCTCGCTGTAATGCTGCTCCATATATTCCATGACCTGCTCTGCAACGTACTTCTTGCCGTCCGCGTCAAAGAGATAACGCCCTGAGGAACTCTCGGGAGCGGCATACTCACGGTAGAGGATGAGCAGCATCTGCGTCAGGTATGATTTCAGCATGGCATACTGCCCGGCCTGGCACGAAGAAGCTTCCGAGGTGATGGAGTCCGCGAGGCGCGACAGGCGCAGGAATGTCTTATCCTCCGGGTGTACGAGTACACTGTCTCCCGGAACCAGGAAACGGTTTGCATCCAAGGTGCGGAAATGAATATTCGTAAAGGAGAGGTAGAATTCCTCCAGTGTCTCCCTGCCGGATCCCGCGACACCGTGATGACGCGTGCCGGGATTTAAGATCAGGACATCTCCGCGGCGGACGGAAAGAAGCTGCCCGTCGACGCAAAAAACTCCATCTCCGCCCAGAATCAGGACAAGCTCGATAAAATCATGGCTGTGATCCCTGCCGGAAGCGGTTCGCAGACAGCGGTGTGTGTACAGAAAGTCCGGGCTTAAATCGCCCCAGGTAATATCGCATTGCGGCTGGCACATGTGTTTGAAAGTCCCCCTTTTTAGTCTGAATTCCATGCTTTTTTGTTATTTTACCGCGGTCTTTTTAAAATGTAAACCCTAAAGCGCATGTAATTTTAATAGAAGTTTATGTACTTTCTTTTGATGGGCGGGGGCAATATAACACAAAAATTTTACAAGAAAATACATTTTCTTTTTCTGCCGATGGATTATGATGATTTGTGAAAAAGGATCTGCTGCAAGACGCAGACGGCAAGAAAGAGGAGGTACATAATGACACCTATGAAGTGGTTCTATTCCTTTTTAAAGGAATACCGCCCGAGAATTATCCTGGGACTGTTCATGGTAGCGGTCATGGCGGGCGCTGCGCTTATAAGCCCTGCAGTCTCAGGGCAGATAGCGGATGAAGTGCTCCAGGGAGGAGATTACGGCGCACTGCCGCGGCTGATTGCAGTGCTTATTGCGGCGACGGTGATACGGGCAGCACTTCGCTTCGCAGTCCCCTATAATTTTGAAATCTGCTCTCAGGGCGTGCTTTACAAGATGAGGGATGCAGTTTTTGAAAAGCTGCTGCAGGAGGATTTTGAATTCTACAATCAGAACCGCACCGGTGACCTGATGTCGCGGCAGACGGGGGATATGGATGCAATCCGAAATTTTGTGGCGTCAAATATCTATGCAGTTTTTGAAAATATCCTGTATTTTGTGTTCGCCCTGGTTATGGTATTTACGGTCAATGTAAAGCTTGCATGGCTGATGATCTGTATTCTGCCTTTTACGGCGGTGACGACTCTGCTGCAGATGAAAGCGGTAAAGCCAGCATTCCATAAGATCCGCCGGCAGTTCTCGTCTATCAATACGTATGTACAGGAGAACATCAGCGGAAACCGCGTGGTGAAGGCGTTCGCAAAAGAAGATTTTGAGATAGAGAAGTTCGAGCGCGAGAACGACGATTACCGTGATTCAGAGCTCGCCTGCGCAGCAATCTGGGAGAAATATATACCGGTATTTGAGTTTTTTGCGAATATTCTGACTGTGGTGCTGATGCTCTACGGCGGTATCCTGGCAATCCGAGGACAGATCAGCGTGGGAGATATGGTTACAGTCAACGGTTATTTATGGATGCTCAACAGCCCGCTGCGAATGGCAGGGTGGTACATCAACGATATCCAGCGGTTCGTGACGTCTGTGGAGAAGATTTATACTACATTTTCCATACAGCCGCGAATCAAGTCGCCGAAGAATGCGGTACGGATGGAGCATATGCGCGGCGAGGTAGAATTTAGAAATGTCTCGTTTCACACCAGAGATGCGGATGTGCTGGAGGATGTCAGCTTTCACGTGGAGCCGGGTCAGACGGTTGGTATTCTCGGTCCGACGGGTTCCGGAAAGTCAACGATGATGAATCTGCTGTTCCGGTTTTATGACGCGAAGAAGGGCGAGGTTCTCATCGACGGTGTCAATGTAAAGAAGCTCAATCTTCAGGATTTAAGAGACAATATCGGTATCGCAATGCAGGATGTATTTCTGTTCTCTGATACCATAGAGGGAAATATTGCATATGGGCGCCCGGATTGTTCCTTTGAGGACGTAAAGCGCGCGGCAATCGCAGCCGACGCGAATCATTTTATCAAGGAGACGCCCGACGGCTACGACACGATCGTGGGTGAGCGAGGCGTGGGACTCTCCGGCGGACAGAAGCAGAGAATTTCCCTGGCGCGCGCTCTGACAAAGAATCCTCCGATTCTTGTGCTCGATGACACGACATCGGCGGTTGATATGGAGACGGAGACGTATATCCAGGATCAGCTGAAAAAGCTCGAGGGATCGCATACGATTTTTGTGATTGCATACCGTATATCTTCCATCAAAGATGCAGATCTGATTCTCGTGATGCAGGACGGAAGGATCGCGGAGCGCGGTACGCATGAGGAGCTCGTGAAGAAGGGCGGATACTACGCCCGTGTATTTGAACACCAGTATGGAAAGGAGGCGCTGGAAAATGGCCAGAAATAAGTACGATGTGGACGAAGTCATGGAGGAAAAGTTTGACGTCCATCAGCTTCTGAGATTTGCAAAGTACGTGCTGCCGTACAAGAAGAGAATGATTCTCGCGGGCGTGCTGATGCTCTCCTCGAGTGCGCTTACCATGCTGATTCCGCGCTTCTTTATGAATGTGCTGGACGACTGCGTGCCGGAAAAGGACGTGGCGGGAATTGTGAAATACAGCATTTTGACGCTGCTGATTATTCTGTACTCTGTGCTGACATTAAAGACGAAAATCCGTATCACGAACGAAGTGGGTCAGAACGTGATCCATAAGCTGAGAACAGACATTTTTACACATCTGCAGGAGCTGCCGTTCTCCTACTATGACAACCGTCCGCACGGAAAAATCCAGGTGCGTGTTGTCAACTATGTAAATAACTTAAGCAACCTGCTCTCAAACGGACTGATCAATACGATCACCGATCTGTGCAGTCTGGTCTTCATCATTATCTTCATGCTGACGATTGACTGGAGGCTGACTCTGATCTGTATGTGCGGGCTTCCGGTGCTTGGAATCTTTGTCGCCCTGATCAAAAAGAAGCAGCATCGCGCATGGCAGATCCAGAGCAATAAGCAGTCTAATCTGAACGCGTATATCGCTGAGAGCATCAACGGCGTGCGCGTGACACAGGCGTTCGTGCGCGAGGAGAGAAACCTTGAAATCTTCAACCGTCTGAGCGACAGCTACAGAACCTCCTGGATGCATGCGGTGCGGTATAACTTTATGATCGGTCCTGCAGTGGATCTGATTTCCGTGGCAACCACAGCATTTCTGTATGTAATTATGGTGAACTGGCTGGTAAACGGAGAGGGCGGTGCGTCCGTGGGCGTCATGGTTGCGTTCACGGGATATATCAGCCGTTTCTGGTCCCCAATCACGACGCTGGCAAACTTCTATAACTCCCTGCTGACCGCAATTTCTTATCTGGAGCGTATCTTCGAGACTATCGACGAGCCGGTTGCGGTAAAGGATAAGGAAGGTGCCGGTGAAATGCCTCCGATTAAAGGAAAAGTTACGTTTGACCACGTATGCTTCAGCTACGAGGACGGCGTGCGCATCTTAAATGATGTGAGTTTCACGGCCCAGCCCGGTCAATCCTTTGCGATTGTCGGCCCGACCGGAGCCGGAAAGAGCACAATCGTCAACCTGCTGAGCCGCTTCTATAACGTGGACAGCGGACGCGTGCTGGTGGATGACATCGATATTTCCGATGTGACGCTTCATTCCCTTCGCACGCAGATGGGCGTGATGATGCAGGACAGCTTCATTTTCTCCGGAACGATCATGGATAATATCCGCTATGGAAACCGTACGGCAACGGATGAGGAGGTGGTGCGCGCGGCAAAGACCGTCTGTGCTCATGATTTTATTATGGAGATGGAACACGGCTACCAGACGCAGGTCAACGAGAGGGGAAGCCGCCTGTCCGTCGGACAGAGACAGCTTATTTCATTTGCAAGAGCGCTGCTCGCTGACCCGAAAATCCTTATTCTCGATGAGGCCACCTCGAGCATCGATACGGAGACGGAAATTGCGCTGCAGAAGGGCCTGAACGAACTGCTGAAGGGGCGGACTTCGTTCATCATCGCCCACAGGCTTTCTACGATCCAGAACTGTGATACGATTCTGTATGTGGATAAGGGCGGCATCCGTGAGAGAGGCAGCCATCAGGAGCTGCTGGCGAAGAAAGGTCTGTACTATGATCTCTATATGTCGCAGTACAGCTTCCTGAATGATTGAAATAACAATCCCCCGCCGCAGAACGCAGCGGGGGATTGTTTCAGTGATCAGGCGTCTGCTTTCGGACGCCTGTTTTTTTTGCGGGACCGGAGGATTGACGAATCATGAGCTGTGCGTGAAGCAGCAAAGTGCTTACCGGGACGCCGCTTAAAAGACTCTGCAGTGCATAGTAGCCGCATTTTCCGAGATTTAACCGATCCTGACGGATGGTAGTCAGGGGAGGAGAGGTATAAGCGGCAATCGGAAGATCGTCGAAGCCTATGATGCTTAAATCGTCCGGAATGCGGTAACCCATTTCCTTGCACTGGATCATAGCCGCGTTTGCCAGCTGATCGTGGGAACAGATGAGCGCAGTGATCTTCTGATCCAGGATGTGCGGAAGGTGCTTCTGAATACACTCCAGGATAAAGTATCCGTCCGCTGCAACGGAGGATTCTGCGTGCAGACCATAGCGGTGCAGTGCGGAATAAAAAGCCCTGTAGCGCTGCTGTACGACGTAGGAGCCAAGCCCTGTGCTTAAGTATCCGACGCGGCGATGTCCCTGTTTTTTTAAGTAAGAGAGAATCAGATTCATCCCCTCCGCAGTGTCAACACCGATGTAGGCGGTGTTCGGATTTGCCACATAGTTGTCATAGAGCGCAGCGGGCGTGCGGCTGGTCTTTAATTCCTCATGCCACGGGTCACTCAGAGACATGCCCAGGAAGAAGGCACCCACATATCCGTTTTCTATCATATAAATATCATATCCGGTCTCTTTCTGCATCTGCTCGGTGATTTCAATGATATCAACGGAACAACCCTCCGGCTCTGCAAGCTGACGGAATCCCATCACAATCTCATAGCCAAAGTGCGATGGAGCAGTATATTCCATATTTTCGATAAAGATACAGAGATGCTTTCCGGAGTCTCTGTAACGCTTCAGCTTTGTATATCCCATTTCAACGGCGGTTTCAAGGATTGTTTTTCGGAGAGTTTCGCTGATGTCTGACGCGCCGCTCAGTGCCTTACTGACAGTGCTCTTAGAAATGCCGAGTCTGTCTGCGATATCTGCCATGGTTGTCATGGTAAAACCTCCTTTAAAAAAGTTTCGTAAATGAGCGGGCATAATAGCACGCTTTTTCTTATTATAAAAGACAAAGCAAAAAGTTTCAACAAAAATGATATGCACAGATAAAAGGTTTAGTAAAAATATCAAAACTTTACGAAACAAATCTGAAAACCCAGCTGCTCAAGCCGGATGAAGAGCAGGAAGCACCCCGAATATAAGGGGTTCAATTTTTGAAAGTTTCGATGCCTCATTTAAGTTTCGCGAAGTTTAGGGACAAAATACACAAAAATGAAAGATAGAATTTTGGCAAAAGGACGAAAATATAGATTTTAGCGCAAAAATAATGGAAAAAATAACGAAAAAAGGGGTTGACTATCAGGATGAAGAGGAGTATATTTGGATATAGCTAAACAATACGAAACTTCTTATTAAGAAAAAAGGGAGGAACAGACATGAAGAGACGAATGTCAATACTGCTTGCCGGAGCGCTTGCAGTATCCGCGCTGGCCGGCTGCGGTTCGCAGGGCAGCAGCGGAACGGGAGAGAAGGTCAGACTGATGGTGTGGTCGCCGTCGGAAGACCAGTCCAAGAACAGCGGAGAGTGGCTGCAGACCTGCTGCGAGAAGTTCGCACAGCAGCATCCGGAATGGGACATCACGTTTGTCTATGGAGTTGCTGATGAGGCGACGGCGGCAGACTCAATTGCTCAGGATCCGGAAGCAGGAGCAGATGTGTTCATGTTCGCAAACGACACACTGACAAAGATGACGGATGCCGACGCTCTGGCAAAGATCGGCGGCAAGTACCGGGATCAGGTAGAGAGTACCAACAGCCAGGAGGTGCTGGATTCTCTGATCATGGATGATTACCTGTACGGTGTGCCGTTTACCACGAATACCTGGTTTATGTTCTATGACAAAAGCGTATTTTCCGAGGAAGATGTTCGGAATCTGGACACGATGCTCGAGAAGGGCAAGGTATCCTTCCCGTTCACAAACTCCTGGTATCTGCCGGCATTTTACCTGGGCAACGGATGTACACTGTTCGGAGACGGCACAGATGAGTCGGCGGGCGTCGATTTCGGCGGAGAGAACGCTGTAGAAGTTACAGACTATCTCATCGATCTGATCAATAATCCAAACTTCACTGTCGATGCGGATGGTTCCGG
This sequence comes from uncultured Lachnospiraceae bacterium, assembly GCA_944384105.1. Taxonomy (GTDB): domain Bacteria; phylum Bacillota; class Clostridia; order Lachnospirales; family Lachnospiraceae; genus Egerieimonas_A. Next base: position 13,164 of record CALWSC010000020.1, read on the forward strand.
TATGGCGGGAATCCGTGACGGAAGCATTAACGCGATGTTTACAGGATCCTGGGATGCGGCGGCGATCCGTGAAGCGCTCGGTGACAATATGGGCGTCAAATCTCTGCCGACCTACACATTAAACGGCGAGGAAAAGCAGATGCTCGCATATGCCGGATCCAAGGCAATCGGCGTTAACCCGCAGAGCGAGTATCCGGTGCAGGCTGTAGAGCTGGCGATTTATCTGGGATCTGCCGAGGCACAGCAGCTTCACTATGATTTAAGAAGTGTGGTTCCGTGTAATACCGAGCTGCTCTCGAGCGGAGACATCGCTTCCGATGAACTTGTAAAGGCACAGAATGATACCTTCAACAGCACATCCATCCTTCAGCCGTTCGTAGCGCAGATGAATAACTGCTGGACACCGGTGGAGAACATGGGCAAGGGAATCCGAAACGGAAGCATTACT
>CALWSC010000021.1 GCA_944384105.1 uncultured Lachnospiraceae bacterium
AAATAAGGAAACAGAAAAGGATGAGACCGCCCAGAGGAAATCCGTGGCTTAGAAAAAGCCAGGATTTTACTGGATTGTCTCATCCTTATGCGTTAGGGGCTTAAAATCGGCATTAACCGACAACCCCGACTTCTGTCAATCCAGATGGAATACGTTCTGCAGATCAATAGATACCGGACTGTTGTCCGGATTTGTCTCCATGATGTCTGCCATATAGTCCCACCACTTTCGGTTGATTTCCGTGTCGGCACCCTTTGCCCAGAGTTCCTCGTCCTCAATCTCAATATAGCCGAACAGCGTCAGCGTTTCTCTATCGAGGAAGATTGTGTAATTTTTCCCGCCATGCGCGTGGATCATGTCTTTCATTTCCTGCCAGAGCAGATTGTGGCGTCTCTCGTACTCCTCCTCCTTTCCCTCGTACAGTTTCATTTTAAATCCTTTGATCATCGTGATCTCTCCTTTCCCGTGATTCATATTTTCGTACTGATATGTTCACAAAACGTTCAAATTTTACTAATACTATTCTCACAACTTTTTACTATACTGAAATTCAGATAAAGCTAATAACTTTATATTTTCTTTTTCATATGCCAGTGGCATAGTACACTGGCTCCTTCCTTCTAATTTTGAGTTATAGAACAAAGTGCTGGTTTCAAAGTTTTCGCCCTTTGGAGCCGGCACTTTCTCTTTGTCTGCTGTAAGGCGGGGGCACCGGCGACTGCCGGTGCCCCCTTTATTTGAATAGTATATAAAATGGAAGGTTAGCAATAATTATTTCCTGAGAGACAGCACATCTTTCTCGTATCTCTCAACCTCTGCCAGCCAGTCCTCTCTCTCCGGCACATTGTTCAGCTCGCAGAAATAATTCCATACATCGCCGAACGGATAGACTTTAAGCTCTTCCTGCATGGTCATCAGCTTTGTAAACTGGTTCGTGTCCTGCAGCTCCTTTAACTGCTGATACGGCGTAACAAGAGCGTAAAGCAGAGCCTTCTGCATATTTCTCATGCCGTTTACCCATGCAGCGATGCGGTTGATGCTCGCGTCAAAAAAGTCAAGAGCCAGAAGCACACGGTCAATCGCGTCGTTTCTCACAATCTCCTTTGCAATTTCTCTCGTCTCGTCATCGAAGAGCACCACATGGTCACTGTCCCAGCGAACCGGTCTTGTCACATGCAGAGCGATTTTGTCATTGAACAGCAGCATGGACGGGATCTTATCAGATACCACTTCAGTCGGATGATAATGTCCGTTGTCCATCAGGCTTAAAATGCCGTTATGCGCCGCATAGTTGATCGTAAATTCACTGGATCCCACAGTATAGGACTCCATGCCAATGCCGAAGACCTTGGACTCCAGACATACATATACCTTAGATTTATCATACGGCTCGGACAAGATCTGATCCAGAGAATCTTTGAACCGTGCTCTCGGTCCCAGGCGGTCAGCCGGAATATCCTTATAGCCGTCCGGAATCCAGATGTTCATCGTACACGGCATACCCGTCTCCTCCGCAAAATACTGGGAGATTCTGATGCATGCCCTGCCGTGGTCGATCCAGAACTTACGCACATTCTCATCAGGGCTGGAAAGCGTCAGGTTGTCCTTTACCATGGAGTGCGAGAAAAAGGTCGGGTTGAAATCAAGCCCCATACCTCTTTCCTTTGCAAACTCCACCCATTTTCTGAAATGCTTCGGTTCCAGAGCGTTGCGGTCCGCATGCTCGCCATCCTCAAAGATCGCGTAGCTAGCGTGAAGATTCAGCTTGTGTACACCGGGGATTAGCTTTAACGCCTCATCGATATCCTGCATCAGTTCCTGCGGCGTTCTCGCTCTGCCCGGATAGTCTCCCGTGGTCTGAATACCGCCGGTCAGCGGTCCGTCCTGGTCAAAGCCGACAACATCGTCGCCCTGCCAGCAGTGCATAGAGATAGGGATGTTCTTTAATATCTCCATCGCCTTATCCGTATCTACACCGATCTTTGCATAAATCTCTTTTGCGGATTCGTATCTTGCCCTTGTCGTCATTATGATTCCTCCTATCTATGCCGTGTAGATCTTGATGTCGAACGATTCATGGATAACGTCGCGCGCTTCCTCCACACTGGCAAATTCTTTTGCTTTGAGCATCTGTGCGGTCAGATTTCCGATCGCTGTTGCCTCGGTCGGTCCCGCATGGATCTCTTTCTTTGTCGATTTAGCGGTCAGCTCGTTTAAATATCCGGCATTAGAGCCTCCGCCCACAATATGTATGCGGCTGAATGTTCTGCCTGCGCTCTCTTCGATCTCCGCGGCTGTCTTTGCGTAGCAGTCTGCCAGGCTTGCATAGATCACAGTGGCAATCTCACCGAGTGTCTCCGGAACCTGCTGCCCTGTCCTGCGGCAGTAGTTCTTTACCTCTTCGACCATACTCTCCGGAGCCAGGAAACACTCGTCGTTTGCGTCTACCCTGGACGGGAAGTCCTTATTCTTCTCAGCCTCCGCGCAGATCTCAGCGAAACCGTATTTGTCTCCGAATTCATGGCGCACGGACTGAATCATCCACAGTCCCATAATATTCTTCAGATAGCGGAAGCGGTATCCGAAACCGCCCTCATTTGTGAAATTCAGCTCACAGCTCTTCTTGGAGCAGTCCGCCTGCATCCTCTCAATGCCCATTAAAGACCAGGTGCCTGAGCTGATGTAAATAAAGTCATCGTCATTTGCCGGAACGGCCAGTACAGCAGAACCAGTATCGTGCGTCGCCGGAACTACCACCTCCAGATCGAAGCCGATCTCGTCCACAATCTCTTTTCTGAGTCCGCCAAGCGATGTGCCCGGCAGCACAAGCTTCTGAAACATCTCTTTCTTATAGCCCAGAATGTCCATGAGCTCATAGTCCCAGTCCTTGGTCACAGGGCTTACAAGCTGTCCGGTTGTCGCTTCCGTGTACTCATTTGCCTTTTTGCCTGTCAGCAGGAAATGCAGATAATCCGGAATAAAGAGCAGTGTTTCCGCCTGCTCCATATACTGCGGGTATTTCTGTTTTACTGCCATGAGCTGATAAACTGTGTTGTAAATCGCTTTCTGAATACCGGTTCTGGCGTACAGATCATCCTGAGAAATCTTCTCATAGACCTTCTCATCCATTCCGATATTTCTTTTATCACGGTAGCCTACGGCGTTGCCCAGCATCTTATCATCCTTGTCAAGCAGGACAAAATCCACCCCCCAGGTATCAATGCCCATGCTCACCGGGATCTTACCTGCTTCCTTACATTTCTTCAGTCCGGCTACGATCTCCCTGAAGAGCCGGTCCGTTTCCCAGCACATCTCACCGTCTTTTTTTACCATTCCGTTTTCAAAGCGGTGAATTTCCTCCAGCTGCATCTTTCCGTTTTCCATGTGTCCCAAAATATGGCGTCCGCTTGATGCTCCGATGTCAACTGCTAAATAATATGTACTCATTGGGGAACCTCCTTGCATATCTTCGTATTTTATTTTATCTTACAGGTTCTTTTTATGTAAGAACCCGATTTGTCAAAAAAAGTGTCCTTATTTGCAGCCTCTGGCCATCTCGTAGATACGGCGCATATCCTCTTTTGCCAGCGGCTTGAACTGTCCGACCGTGCGCGTGCCAAAGAAGCTGCATTTTTCTGCGAGCTCGCCGATCTGCGCGTCCGTCGGCTCGATGCCAAGCTCGCGCAGATTCACCGGCATATCGATGGAGTGATAAAACTCCTCCATACGCTCGATGCCGCGCAGCGCCGTCGCGCGCGGATCGGTGAAATCATTCTCTACGCCAAGCACATTTACAGCGAACTGCGCAAAACGCTCCGGCTTCTCTTCATATACATAGCGCGCCCAGCTTCCCCAGACTGCCGCAAGCCCCGCGCCGTGCGCCACATCAAACATACCTCCCAGCTCATGCTCGAGCTGATGACTTGACCAGTCGCCTACCGTGCCGCAGCCGGTCAGACCGTTGTGTGAAAGACTTCCTGCCCACATTACCTGCGCGCGGGCATTGTAGTTTTCGGGATCGTTCATCAGAATTCTCGCACTGTCCATCACGGTCTTCATCAGTCCCTCCGCCATACGGTCGGTAAGCTCTGTGTGATCCTCCTTTGTGAAATAGCGCTCCATCGTGTGCATCAGGATATCCGTGCATCCGCACGCTGTCTGATATTTCGGAAGCGTATACGTCAGCTCAGGATTCATGACTGCAAAACGGCATCTGCACAGATCACTGTTATAGCCGCGCTTAAGCCAGCCATCCTCGTTTGTGATGACAGAGGAGTCGCTCATCTCGCTTCCGGCCGCAGAGATTGTCAGTACTGCTCCGACCGGCATGCACGCCTTTGCCTCTCTCTTCTTGGAGTAGAAATCCCAGACGTCGCCTTCGTTCGCCAGACCGTAACCTATCGCCTTTGCGGAGTCGATCACGCTGCCGCCGCCGACTGCGAGCAGGAAATCCACGCCCTCTTTTCTGCAAAGCTCAATGCCTTCGTAGACAAGTGAAAGCCGCGGATTCGGAACCACACCCCCCAGCGTGACGTAATCGATCCCCTCGGCTTCCAGCGAAGCGCAGATCCTGTCGAGCAGTCCGGACTTCTTCGCGCTCTTTCCTCCGTAGTGCACAAGCACCTTCTTGCAGCCCTGAGCCTTCACTAGCGCTCCTGTCTGCATCTCAGCATCCTTTCCGAATACTACTCTGGTAGGTGTATAGTATTGAAAATTTACCATTGGTTTTATACCCCTTTCTTTTCTTCTGCTGCCTTATATTTTACTACAGAAACGCCAGGATTCCTATAGTGAATTTGTTTAATCTGCATAAAAAAATGCCTACGGCATCTCAACTCCCCTGCCCCTCAATCTTGAGGGGTAAGGGCTTGTTTTTTGCCTTTCTTTGCTTCATAATAGTCTCATGAATGTAATACAGCAAATGCTCAAAGACTAT
>CALWSC010000022.1 GCA_944384105.1 uncultured Lachnospiraceae bacterium
TCTGAGGAGAAAAGACTTGCGGTCAATGGAATGAGTTATCAGAACCGCGGCAGTGCAAACGCCAACAGCGCACTCATCGTGACTGTGAATCCGTCGGATTTTGCCGCATATCATATAGAAGGGACACCGGCGGTTTTCGACGGTATTTCCTTCCAGCGCCATCTCGAGAGTCTTGCATTCTCGGCAGCGGGAGGGAAGATTCCGGTACAGCTTTTTGAGGACTTCTGCGCAGGGAGAGAGAGCCGGGAGCTTGGAGATATTGCACCTTGCTGCAAAGGCGGCTATGAGCTCTCAAATGTACGCGGGCTTCTGCCGGACTTTATCGGGGCATCGCTTGAGGAGGCAGTCAAAGCATTTGAGCATAAGATTTCAGGCTTTTCCCGCCCCGACAGTTTATTGAGCGCTGTGGAGAGCAGGACGTCCTCGCCGATACGTATCCGAAGGGATGCGTCATTTCAGAGCAGTCTGCAGGGACTTTATCCGTGCGGTGAGGGAGCGGGCTATGCGGGAGGCATTACGTCCGCGGCGATTGACGGTCTGAAGGTTGCTGAAGCGCTCTGCTGCCGGTATGCGCCGCCGGTTCTCTGATTTTTTTATGAAAAATAAATGAATGGCGTATACTTATAAAAAAAAGTGTGCTAAAATGTTTTGTCAGGGGGAAGGAGAGCCCCAAGGTAAAAGCATATGAAAAAAGAACAATCGCAGCACACGAACCTGCGCCCCTATGAGAAGTGCCTCGCTTACGGTGCACAGGCTTTGACGGACGCAGAGCTTTTGGCGGTCATTATCCGTTCCGGAGCGTCCGGCATCTCAGCCGTGGATCTCGCGGAACAGATTCTGGAGCTGAACAGACAGGGGAATGGGCTTCTGGGGATTCACCATCTCTCGATGAGCGATCTTATGGAGCTTCGCGGAATCGGGGAGGTCAAGGCAATCCAGATTAAGTGTATCGGAGAACTCTCCAAGCGCATTGCCCGCACGGCTGCAAGAGAGAGGCTTGCCTTTGACGAGCCCGCAAGTGTCGCCGACTATTATATGGAATTTCTCCGTCACGAGGAGCAGGAGCAGATGATCTGCATGATGCTCGATACGAAGAATCATCTTCTGGGGGAGGAGAAGCTGTCAAAGGGCACGGTGAACACTTCGGCAATCTCTCCGAGAGAGCTCTTTCTCGCCGCGCTTTCCTACCGTGCGGTGTCCATTTTGCTGGTTCACAACCATCCCAGCGGTGACTCAACGCCGAGCAGGGAGGATATATTTCTCACCCAGCGAGTGAAACGCGCAGGGGAGATGCTTGGCATCTTTCTTCTGGATCACATCGTGATCGGCGACTGCACCTACTGCAGCATGAAGCAGGAGGGGCTGCTGTGAAAAAGTAATGAATCAAATGAGGAGACTGGCTTTTATGCTGTTTCATAATACGTACGGGATTGATCTAGGCACGAGCACGCTGAAGATTTATTCCCAGCAGAACAATCAACTGACAAAAGAAATGAATATGATCGCTGTCAAGGATAAGGAGCAGGTGCTTGCTGTGGGAAACGCGGCATACGAGATGTACGAGAAAGCGCCGGACAATATCGACGTGGGTTCCCCCATGGCGAACGGACGCATTGGTGACATCGAGAAGGCGGAGTTCATCCTGCAGATGCTGCTTTTGCGCGCCAGCCGCCTGATCGGATACCATCCGGTTCTGTATTTTGCGGTGCCGACGGATATGACGGAGATCGAGAAGCGGGCATACCATTCCATCGCCCACCGCGGCTCCTTAAAGAAGTCAAAAGTCTTTCTCGTGGAGAAGCCGATCGCGGACGCAATCGCGCTTGGGATACCGATCAGCCGAACCAGAGGATCCATGATTGTAAATATCGGGGCGCAGAGTACGGAGATCTCCGTGATTGCCTCCGGAAGAGTTATTATCAGCAAGATTATCTCGATCGGCGGAAGCCAGTTCGACGAGGCGATCGCGGACAATATCCGCAAGAGAAATAATTTCCTTATCGGGAACCGTACGGCGAAGCGCCTGAAATTTGCGATGGGAGATCTGAAAGCGGAGGGACGCGAAGGAAGGAAGATCGTAGGCGTGGACAGCGTCAGCGGTCTGCCGCGCGAGGGCGTGGTTACATCCATGACCGTCAACCAGGCGATTCTGCGCTGTGTAGCGCGAATCGGGGACGAGATCAAAAGTTTCCTCGACCGCACGCCGCCTCAGGTACATAATCAAATTTTAAGCGAGGGAATCTATCTGTCCGGAGGGAGCACATACTTAAAGAACATTGACTGGTATCTGTCCTCCCGCATCGGATGCTCCGTCCGCCTGTCACAGCACTATGATATGTGCACGATTTACGGGCTGAAGCAGCTGATCACCCATAAGTCTCTCCACAAATGGGCATATACTATTAAGAAGAAAAAGAAGTAATAGGCGGTATTTGCATGAACAAGAAACGAAGATTCAACCTGAAAAGCAAACATTTAATCGTGATCATGACGCTGGTCTGCATCAGCCTTATGGCGCTGGCGGCAAATACCGCAGCGCCGATCGAGCAGGTGCGAAGCGCGGCAGGCTACCTGATTGTACCGTTTCAGAAGGGTATCAACTATGTGGGAAGCTGGCTCGGGGATCAGACCAGCGGATTTTCAGATGCCAAGAAGCTGACGAAGGAGAATGAAGAGCTGCAGCAGAAGGTGGCGGATCTGACAGAGCAGAACAGTGAGCTTCTTCAGAACCAGGACGAATTAAAGCGCCTTCAGGAGATGTACGACCTCGATAAGGCGTATTCAGAATACGAGAAGATCGGGGCACAGATCATCTCCGAGGATCCCACAAACTGGTATGAGTCCTTCGTCATTAATAAAGGCTCAGCGGACGGCATCGCCGTGGACATGAATGTCATTGGAGACGGAGGACTCGTCGGCATCGTTACAGCAGTCGGAAATGACTGGGCAACCGTACGCCCGCTCATCGACGATTCGAGCAATGTAAGCGCTCAGTCGGCAAGCACCGGAGATACGTGTATTGTAGCGGGAGACTTGACGCTCACGGACGAAGGACTTCTTCAGTTCTTCCAGCTCTACGACAAAGATGACAAAGTGCAGGTGGGAGACAAGATCGTGACCTCAAACGTCAGCGACAAGTTCTTAAAGGGAATTCTGATCGGCTATATCAGCGAGATCAAGTACGATTCCAATCATCTGACAAAGAGCGGCACCATTATTCCTGTGGCGGATTTCCGACATCTGCAGGAGGTGCTGGTCATCAAACAGCTCAAGCAGACGGGAGGAGAGGAGTAATGCCGAGAAAGATCGTTCTGGCCGTGCTGATTATCGTGACCTTTCTGCTGCAGAGCACGCTGTTTCAGTGGCTGTCCATTGCCTCCTCCGTGCCGAACCTGCTGCTGATCCTAACGGTTTCGTTCGGGTTTATGCGGGGCAAAAAGGAAGGCATTATGGTGGGCTTCTTCTGCGGACTGATCACAGACCTGTTTTTCGGAAACCTGTTCGGCTTCTCAGCGCTGGTCTATATGTATATTGGATATCTGAACGGATTTTTCTGCAAGGTATTCTATGATGATGACATTAAGGTGCCCATGCTGCTTGTGGCGGTAAGCGATACAGCGTACGGCGTCACTGTGTACGTCCTGCAGTTTCTTCTGCGGGGGCGTCTTCAGGTGTTCAGTTATGTAAGACATGTTGTGTTTCCGGAGCTTATCTACACGGTTGTACTGACCATGATATTCTACCGGATTTTCTTCAAAATTAACCGGATACTGGTTGCAAACGAAATGGAAGGACAGAGATCACTTTGGTTACGAAAATAAAGAAGTTTTTTAGAAAATTTCAGATTCCGCGCCCTGTCGTGCTGCTTTTGCTGTTCCTGTGCATGGCGCTGGTTCTTATATACAGGCTCTTCACGCTGCAGATTGTAAACGGCGAGGAATATGTGAATAACTTCAGCATTAAGACGACAAAGACGCGTCCGATTAAAAGCACCCGCGGAAATATCCTTGATGTGAACGGAAACGTGCTCGCGTCCAACGAGCTGTCGTATTCTGTCACACTGGAAGACAGCGGAACGTATGACTCAAATAAGGAGCGCGCACTGTCGCTGAACGGAGAAATTTACCAGCTCATTAAGCTGATTGAATCGAACGGCGATGAGATTACCAATGATTTTCACATTGTGCTGGACGAGGGCGGTAATTACGTCTTTGATGTGGAGGGCACATCACTGTCGCGTTTCCGCGCCGACGTTTACGGACATGCGAAGATTGAGGATCTGGACGAAGAAGAGGCTGCGTCCTCGGCGGATACGATCATGGCGGATCTGAGCGATAAGTTTGCCCTGTTTTCCTATGATAATAAGGAGTATACTGCCGAGGAGAAGGCGGCGCACGGGCTTCCGGAGGAAATGACGAAGGAGGAACAGTTAAAAGTTCTGACTATCCGTTATCTGCTCAATAATATCAGTTATCAGAAGTACCTTACGATCACTGTGGCTGAGAACGTCAGCGATGAGACAATCGCGGCTGTGATGGAGCGCCAGGCGGATATGCCGGGTGTGGATATTGAGGAGGGCTATATCCGTGTCTACACGGACAGCGTCTATTTTGCGCCGATTCTGGGATATACGGGAAAGATTTCCACGGAGGAGCTCGAGGAGCTCTCGGAGGAGGATCCGAAACGCTACTCCACAAACTCTGTTGTCGGTAAGACCGGTATTGAACAGTATATGGAGACGACACTGCAGGGAATGGACGGCGAGGAGACGATATATATTGACAACGTTGGAACCGTGCTGCAGGTTGATGAGAACAAGAGCGTCTCCCCCACGCAGGGTAACGACGTATATCTTTCCATAGATAAGGATCTGCAGATTGCGGCTTATAAGATTCTTGAACAGCGTATTGCCGGAATTGTGGCAATTCATATCGACACGGGCCTGAAGGAGCTCGACGAAGATGTGGATTACGACGGCAGCAGTATTCCGATTCCGATTTACGATGTCTATTATGCGTTCTTTAATAATAATATTCTGGACATCAGTCACTTCTCCGCACCGGACGCCACAGCGAAGGAGCAGGAGGTCTATGCGAAGTATCAGACAAAGCAGCAGCAGGTATTTGACGCGGTGCGCGCGGAACTTACCAGCAGCAGTCCGGCCGCATATAACGATCTGGATGAGGAGATGCAGGGATATATCTCATATATCGTTGACGAACTTTTAATACGCAAGACGGGCATCCTTTCAAACACTGCCATGGATTCGTCCGATGAGGTGTACAAGGCATATATGAAAGACGGTTCTATCAGTCTGCGCGAGTTTTTGACATATGCAGCAGGACAGAACTGGATTGATATTTCTGCGATTTCCAGCGGAGAGGACGCGTATTTAAGTTCTGATGATATATATCAGCAGCTTGCGGACTATATTTCAAATTACCTTTCCACAGACACGGATTTTGGGAAGCTGCTTTTTAAGTATATGCTTCTGGATGATGTGATTACCGGCAGGGATGTCTGCTATCTGCTGTATGACCAGGGCGTGCTGGAGATGGATGACCGGTATAATCAGTTACAGGCGGGGCTTATCGACGCTGCAACGCTTATACAGACTGCAATCCGGGATCTGTTAATCACTCCGGCTCAGCTTGCTCTGCAGCCGTGCTCCGGATCCATTGTGATCACAGATCCAAAGACCGGGGCGGTGCGCGCCTGCGTAAGCTACCCCGGCTATGACAATAACAGGCTTGCGAATCAGATGGATTCTGATTATTATAACAGCCTGCTTTCCGATCTCTCCGAGCCGCTGTACAATAAGGCGACGCAGGAGAAGACGGCGCCTGGCTCCACGTTTAAACTTATCAGTGCCACAGCGGGTCTGATGGAGGGGGTAATTGACGACGACACATACTTTAACTGCAACGGAGCATTTGACAAGGTATCGCCGACGCTGCACTGCTGGAATTTGAGCGGACACGGCAACCTTGCTATCCGCAGTGCAATCAAGGAATCCTGCAACGTATTCTTCAGCAATATCGCCTATGAGCTCGGAAAGTCTGATCCGGATGACGATTCCACATATTCGGAGACCAGGGCGCTTGAGAAGCTGACGCAGTACGCAAAACTGTTTGATATGGATAAGAAGAGCGGTCTGGAGATTGCGGAGTCATCGCCTCAGGTGACGGATTCCTCGGCAATCCCGTCCTCTATCGGTCAGGGTACGAACAACTTCACGACCTCGCAGATCGCGCGGTATGTGACAACGCTTTCCAACAGCGGTACGAGCTTCCAGCTCTCCCTTCTGTCGAAAGTTACGGATTCTGACGGCAATATGTTAGAAGAATACACTCCCAAGACAGAGAGCACACTCGATCTGCCGGAGTATGTGTGGGATGACCTGCACGCAGGAATGCGCGCGGTGATCCAGAATATGGCTTACTATAATGATCTGGGCGTGGAGGTCGCCGGAAAGACCGGTACAGCGCAGGAGAGCGGCGCCAACCACGGACTGTTCATGGGTTACGCGCCCTATGACGATCCTCAAATGGCAATAGCAGTCCGTATTTCTCATGGCTACAGCTCCACATACGCGGCTCTGGTGGCAAAGGATGTATTCAATTATTACTTTGACTTAAAGGATGAATCCGAGATTATCGTGAACAGGGCAGTGACGGATGAAGTTGCGGCAGGACAGACCGATTAACCCTGCAAAGGTGTTATCCACAAAAGAGGGCAAATCAGAAATCAGGAGGATAACGAAGATATGAGCGAAGTAATCGTAATAACATCCGGCAAGGGCGGCGTGGGAAAGACCACGACCGCCGCCAATATCGGCATCGGGCTTGCCAGGCTGAACAAGAAAGTGGTTCTGGTTGATACCGATATCGGGCTTCGGAATCTCGATGTGGTGATCGGACTGGAGAACCGGATCGTCTACAATCTGGTAGACGTCATCGAGGGCAACTGCCGCCTGAAGCAGGCGCTGATCCGGGACAAGAGGTACGAGGAGCTCTACCTGCTGCCGTCAGCGCAGACGAGGGACAAGACCTGCATCTCGCCGGAGCAGATGAAGAAGCTGTGCGGGGATCTGGAGGAAGAGTTTGATTACATACTCCTGGATTGTCCGGCAGGCATCGAGCAGGGGTTTAAGAATGCAATCGCCGGCGCACGAAAGGCCATCGTTGTCACTACGCCGGAAGTCTCGGCAATCCGGGATGCCGACCGCATCATCGGACTTCTGGAGGCGAACGATATGCGGGATAATATCTCTCTGATCATCAACCGCGTCAGAGTCGACATGGTAAAACGCGGGGAGATGATGTCCGTGGAAGACGTCGTGGATATCCTTGCTGTCGATCTGCTGGGTGTGATTCCGGACGATGAGCAGGTGGTGATTTCCACGAATCAGGGCGAACCGCTCGCCGGGGACAGTTCCCAGGCGGGACAGGCATTTCTGAACATCAGCCGCAGGCTGACCGGGGAGGATGTGCCGTTTCTGGAACTGAAAACAAAAAGACGCGGACTTTCCCGCTTCTTTCACAGATAGGAGGAAGCTGCATGGGATGGTTTGAATTAAGGAAGAAGAAGTCCAGCACGATTGCCAAGGACAGACTGAAGCTGCTGCTCGTGTCAGAGCGGCTCGACTGCTCGCCCACTACGATGATCATGCTGAAGAACGACCTGATAAAGACGATAAGCAAGTATATGACAGTGGAGGAGGATCAGGTGACGGTATCGATTTCCTACTCTCCGAGCATACTGACTGCGCAGATACCATTCGCGGAGTCCCATCCGATGAACTATTAAAACAGCAACCAAAGACTAAAACGAAAGAAACAGGTGCAAACAAGTAATGTTACGACGATATAAACTGAAAAATTACAATTTCCGTCTCGTGTTATGGGTACTGGTGTTAAGCGCTATCGGCGTCATCCTCGTGGGAAGCGCGATGAAGAGTCTTCAGACGAGGCAGCTGGCCGGAGTGATCGGCGGCGTGGTGATTATGGTCATCGTATCGCTGATGGATTTTAGCTGGATTCTGAATTTTTACTGGGTGATCTACGGCGTCAATATCGTGCTGCTGCTGCTGCTGATCCCTCTGGGTTCTGAGCAGCTCGGCGCGACCCGATGGATCTCTATCGGCGGATTTCAGTTCCAGCCGACGGAGCTGTCGAAGATCTTTCTGATTTTGTTCTTCGCCCAGTATCTGATGAAGCATGAGGATGATCTGAATACATTAAAGACAATTCTGACTTCCGTGGCGCTTCTGGCTGTGCCGCTCGTGCTGATTCTCATACAGCCGGATCTGAAGAATACGATCACAGTTGCCGTGGTATTCTGCTTCCTGATGTATATGGCTGGACTGAGCTATAAGATTATAGGCGGCATCCTCGGCGTGGTAATACCGGTGGGTATTGTACTGATGATTCTGATTACGCAGACAGATCTTCCGATCATCCAGGACTATCAGAAGACGCGTATCATGGCGTGGCTCAATCCCGAGGACGCGGAGTATTCTGACGAAATCATTCAGCAGCAGAACTCTATCACCGCGATCGGTTCCGGGCAGCTTACCGGAAAGGGAATTAATAATAATGAAGTGGCATCGGTAAATAAGGGGAATTTCGTCTCACAGAACCACAACGATTTTATCTTTGCAGTGGCGGGGGAGGAGCTTGGATTTCTCGGCTGCTGCCTGATCATACTGCTTCTGTTTCTGATCGTATTTGAGTGTATCCGTACAGCAATGCGGGCAAAGGACCTTTCAGGTACGCTGATTTGTGCGGGAGTGGCATCGATGATCGGATTTCAGAGTTTTGTGAATATCTGTGTTGCCACCGGGCTTGTCCCGAACACAGGAACCCCGCTTCCCTTTGTGAGCTACGGTCTTACGTCCCTGTGGACACTGTTCATTTCTATTGGCTTTGTCCTAAACGTGGGGCTTCAGGATATCAGCTATCTGAATAAAAATAGAAACAACCTGAAAGGAGATAGGAACAAACATGAACGTAGGGTTAATCGCACATGACGCAAAAAAGAAACTGCTTCAGAATTTCTGTATCGCTTACCGGGGAATTCTCTCAAAGCATACGCTGTATGCGACAGGCAGCTCCGGGCGGCTTGTGGAGGAGGCCTCGGGGCTGACCGTGCATAAATTTCTGCCCGGTCATGTGGGAGGAGAGCAGCAGCTTGCAGCAGAGATTGAGAATAATAACATCGACCTTCTGATCTTCTTGAGAGACCCGTTAAGCCCCAAACGCCACGAACCGGTGGCAAGCAACCTGTTTAAGCTCTGCGATACGCATAATATTCCTCTTGCTACAAACCTTGCTTCCGCAGAGATGCTTGTAAAATCCCTGGAAAGAGGTGAGCTTGACTGGCGTGAGATGTATAAATACTAAGCACAGGAGACAAAAGCGGGTGCAAAGCCGGAGCCCGTTCTGGAAAAAAGCACGCTGGGCTCTGGCGGGCATCGGAGCTTTGACCGCTGTGCTTGTGATTATCCTGGGTGTACTGATTCTGAGAAGGAATTCCACACCCGAGCTTCCGGCAGCGTACAGCAGGGAAGCTTTTCTGTACGGGGACGGAGGACGCTCGTCCGAGGTTGAGCGGTATGATCTGTTTGCCCGGAATTTATGTGTATCGCAGGACAATATATCACTTGACGGTGTATCGCTGAACGAACAGGAGAGCGCGGCTCTCTTTGACGTCAACGGCGGAAATGTCCTGTTTGCTCAGAATATGTACCGGAAGATGTATCCGGCGAGCATTACGAAGATCATGACCGCGATACTTGCCTGCAAGTACGGCAATATGAATGATGTGGTCACGATAGACAGCTCGATGCTCGAGCTGGAGGAGGGAAGCCAGGTCTGCGGTCTGCGCGATGGGGATACGGTCACGATGGACGCACTGTTCCATGCCCTTGTGATCTACTCTGCAAACGATGCCGCAGCGGCGATTGCAAAGCACATCTCCGGTTCCGAGGAGGAGTTTGTCAATCTGATGAATGAGGAGATGCGCGCTCTCGGCGCAACGGGTACACACTTTGTCAATCCGCACGGTCTGCATGATGAGAATCATTATACAACCGTGTACGACGTATATTTGATGCTTAATGAGGCGCTGAAGTACGATCTGTTCGTGGATACGATGCAGCAGGACGGTTATACGCTCCGCCTGACGCGGGCTGACGGAACAGCGGCACAGATCTCTCTGTCTTCCACGGACCTGTATCTGACGCAGCAGAAGAGTGCTCCCTCCGGTGTCACAGTGCTCGGCGGCAAGACAGGAACAACGGATCAGGCGGGATGCTGTCTTGCGCTGCTTGCGCAGAATTCCTATGGAGAACCGTTCGTTTCCATTGTGCTGAATGCCCCGACGAAGACGGTACTGTATGAGGATATGAACCAACTTTTGGCAAAAATCAACGGATAGGCGTTTGAGAGGATTTTTGAAACTTTTTTTGAAATTTTCTCGAAATTATCTTGTATTTTTTGTTCAAATGCACTATAATTAGTTCAATGAAAGACGAGTTTTTAGTCAAATTATAAGTTCATATTAAGTCTAAGGAGGAAACTGCTATGGTTCAATTAATTGTCGGCAAAAAAGGGAAAGGAAAGACTAAGCAGCTTTTGGATAAAGTAAATGCAGCCATTAAAGCTGCCAATGGCAACATTGTCTACTTAGACAAAAGTTCAAAACATATGTATGAGCTGAACAACAAGGTACGTCTGATCGATGTATCCTCATTCCCGATCAAGAACAGTGATGAATTTATCGGATTCATCTGCGGCATCATTTCGCAGGATCATGACCTGGAGGAGATGTATCTGGACAGCTTCTTAAAAGTAGCGAAGCTCGAGGGACAGGATATTTCCGATGCAGTGGCGAAGCTTGAGGAGATCGGTAAGCTCTTTGAAGTTACATTTACGCTCAGCGTATCCCTGGACGAGGATGAACTTCCGGATGGCTTAAAGGATAAAGTCATCGTATCTCTATAAAAACATTTACGCACAGGAAGAGCCGGTATGCGATACCGGCTCTTCCTGTGTTTACTCGTTTCTTTCCCCGATCTTACCGTAAAATGTCAGCAGATAGAGTCCGCAGATACCGACAAGGGCATAGACAATTCTGGAAATCCAGCTCATATTTCCGAACAGGAACGCAACCAGATCAAAGCCCAGAAATCCCACCAGCCCCCAGTTGATGGCGCCGATGATGACAATGGTAAGTGCCGTAAAATCCAATGCTTTCATATTCTTAAACCTCCTGTACCATTAAGAGTCCTTCCTGTATTTCATTACTCTATTTTCTCTCATCAGCCGGAAAATATGCATGCTGTGTCACATTTTTTTAATATTTCTGCAATAACTTCTTGTGTATTACTTTATAAAATGGTAGAATATTAACGAGTGTAAATTTGTATATTAATAAAAGGAGACGGTTTCATGCCATCCAAAGACACAAAAAAGAAGAAGCGGCGTCTGCCGAAGCTGCGGCTTGCGCATGTCAAGAAGCTTGTCACACTGAATATCGGCACGATTATATTCAGCGCGATTTTTCTATATATGATTATCAGTTTTATCATGTACCTGACAGCGACCCATATCTCTTCCTATCAGGTGACAGCGGGCACGCTCTCAAAGAATCCTACGTTTACCGCGCTGGCGCTTCGGGAGGAAACGGTGTACACTGCCGGAAGCGACGGATATATCAGCTACTATGTGGGAGACAGCACGAGAGTACACAAGGACGGCGTCGTCTATGGCATCGGTGCGAGTCAGGATCAGGAGAGCGCGAGAGAACTTACAAGCGAAGATCTTGCAGAGATTCGTTCACAGGCTGCGAACTACTCTGCAAGCTTTGACAGTACGGACTTTCAGTCCATCTATAATTTCAAGTATTCCCTCGAAGGGGATCTGCTGCAGTATTCCGGCTATGTGCCGTCTTCGGACAGCGATACTGCCGGAGTCGGCGGGCGTACAATCGTGACGGCACCGGACGACGGGCTCGTCGTATATAAGGCCGACGGTTTTGAGGGGCTTACGGAGGATACGCTCACGGAGGACTGCTTTAATAAGAAGTCGTACTCCCCGCAGAATCTAAAGTCCACTAAGCAGGTTAAATCGGGTGACCCGGTGTACAAGCTTGTGACGAGCGAGGAGTGGTCCATCATGATTCCGCTGACGGACAGGCAGACCGTGGCACTGGCGTCAAATTCAACGATCCGCGTGAAGTTCCTGAAGGACGGCTCCACGCAGGTCGGAAGCTTTACCCTGATGAAGATAGGAGATCAGCGCGTCGGCAAGATCACGTTTGAGAACGGTATGGTGCGCTATGCGGACGAGCGCTACCTCGAGGTAGAGCTTGTGGTGAACACACAGAGCGGTCTGAAGATCCCGGTATCCTCGATTGTGCAGAAAGAGTTTTACACAGTGCCCAAGGAATACGAGACGAGCGGAGGAGACGACAATAATTCCGGATTTTTCCGCGAGACGACGGATAAGGACGGCAACACAACGACGGAGTTCGTCGAGGCGACACTTTACGCTGAAGATGCACAGGAGGGCGTCTACTATGTAGAGAAAAATGTCTTTGACGAGGGCGATGTGCTGATACAGCCTAATTCGACAAACCGTTATACCATATCTGCTACAGCGTCCCAGGCAGGCGTCTACTGCATTAATAAGGGCTATGCGGTATTTCGGAAGATTTCTATTATCAGCCAGAATGAAGAGTATTGTATTGTTGAGGAAGGTACCACTTTTGGTATCTCCCAATATGACTATATTGTCAGAGATGGAACAAAAGTAAGGGAAGAGGAGATCCTGTATTAAAGGAGGCATTGAAATGTTGCAGGAAAATTACAGCCAGGTGGAGGAGCGGATTCGTGCGGCGTGCGCGCGCGCCGGAAGACCCCGATCGGAGGTCACACTGATCGCTGTCAGCAAGACGAAGCCGGTATCCATGATCGAGGAAGTTTACTCCCTCGGCCAGAGAGACTTCGGGGAGAACAAGGTTCAGGAGCTGACAGAGAAGTACGAAGTGCTGCCCGGGGATATCCGGTGGCATCTGATCGGACATCTGCAGAGAAATAAGGTAAAGTACATAGTGGACAAGGCATGTCTGATCCACTCTGTGGACTCGCTGCGGCTCGCCGCGACGATTGAGGAGCAGGCGGCAAAGAAGGGCGTCACAGTCCCGGTTCTCATAGAGGTTAATGTGGCGGGAGAGGAGAGCAAGTTCGGCGTATCTGTCGAAGAGGCGCCCGCGCTTGCAGAGGAGATTTCACATCTTACGCATCTGTCGCTTCGCGGACTGATGACCATAGCGCCGTATGTCCCGGACCCGGAGGAAAACCGCGATATTTTTCGCCGATTAAAGAAATTAAGTGTTGACATTGCGGCAAAAAATATTGATAATGTTACTATGAATGTTCTCAGTATGGGAATGACCAATGACTATGAGGTTGCTGTCGAGGAAGGTGCTACCCTGATTCGCGTGGGAACGGGAATTTTCGGCGAGCGCGACTATTCGCGTGAAAAGTAGTCAATAAGGAAATAGGAGAATTAAAAATGAGTGTATTAGATAAGTTTTTGGATGCAGTCAAATTAAACGATGATTATGATGACGATGATGAATTCTATGATGATGAGATAGAGGATGATTACGAGGACGAGAAGCCGAAGAAGCGTTTCTTCCAGAAAATGTCCTCTGCGGACAGAGACGACGAGGATGATAACGAGCCGGCTGCTCCGAAGAAGGCTTCCTCTTCTGCCAGGACAGCGAAGACGTCCTCCAAGATAACCCCGATGCGAAGCAAACGCACGGGTAACAGTTCTATGGAAGTACATGTCACAAAGCCAGCCTCCATGGAGGATACGAGAGAGATCGCCGACACTCTGCTTGCGGGATGCACCGTGGTGCTCAATCTCGAAGGGCTTGACGTGGAAGTCGCACAGAGAATCATCGATTTCTCCTGCGGTGCATGCTATTCCATAAACGGAAGCCTGCAGAAGGTATCCAGTTATATCTTTATCCTGACTCCAGCTAATGTGGAGATTTCCGGTGATATTCAGGATATTTTAAGCGGAGCGTTTGAGCTGCCGCCGATCCGCACCAATTTCTGATTATGGAGCGGGAAGAGCTGTTCAGAAAGCGGGTTGAGGAGCTGGCGCGCACGGCGTATAACAGAAATATCGCGACCTTCACCGACTTTCTGGATCTCAATGAACTTCATATTGTAAATACCTCCGTCAAAAGCAGCGCAGGCGTCAGAACTGCGCTCTTCGGCGGGTATGAGACAGCAGAGCGTCAGATTGCAGCCTTTGTGCCTGATGCTCTTTGTTATGATTGGGAATATCCCATAGCGGTCTTAAAAATCACACCGCTTGCGGCAAAGTACGCCGAGCCCCTGACACACCGGGATTATCTGGGGGCAATTCTGAATCTGGGAATAGACCGTGCAAAGACCGGGGATATACTCGTGCGCCCGGAGGGCGCATATCTGTTCTGCCACGAGAAACTGGCGGACTTCCTGACTGAGAATATCACGCGCGTCCGCCATACGGAGATGAATGCTGTGCGCTGTTATGACAGCCCCGATACGTTCCGTCCTGAGGAGAAAGAAATCCGCGGTACTGTGGCCTCTGTGCGGCTTGACAGTGTGATTGCGCTTGCATTTCAGGCATCGAGAAGCAGTATGATCCCTCTGATCGAGGGAGGCAGAGTCTTCGTAAACGGGAAAATGACCGTATCCAACGGATATAATCTAAAGGAAGGGGATATTGTATCCGTGCGCGGAAAGGGAAAATTCCGCTTCGGGGAAGTCCTGTCCCGGACGAAAAAAGGACGCAATCTGGTATCTCTATACCGATACATTTAGGAGGTAGGTAATGAAACAATTAACAGTCAAAAGAGAGGGCATGTTTGAATACAAAATCGTATGGGAAGAGAATTTCTCCCAGCTTCCAGTTCTCTTAAAGAACCTGGGCTGCGAGGGAAGGAAGGCGTGCATTGTGACAGATTCCAATGTAGCACCGCTGTATCTGTCCGATGTCGCGGGCGCCTGCAGCAGCCTTTTTTCCAAAGTGACATCCTTTGTATTTCCGGCCGGGGAGGCGCAGAAGAATCTCGACACGGTAAAGCAGCTTTATACGCATTTAATTGAGGAACACTTTGACCGCAAAGATCTTCTGATCGCGCTGGGAGGAGGCGTTGTCGGAGACCTGACAGGCTTTGCAGCGGCCACATATCTGCGCGGTGTAGACTTTATTCAGATTCCGACGACGCTGCTGGCACAGGTGGATTCGAGCATCGGCGGCAAGACCGGTGTGGACTTCGACCAGTATAAAAACATGATCGGTGCATTCCATCATCCGCGTCTTGTATATATGAACATGAACACATTAAAGACGCTTCCGGATGAGCAGTTTTCCTGCGGAATGGGCGAAGTGTTAAAGAGCGGACTGATCCGTGATGAAGCATTCTACGGCTGGGTGATCGTGCATATGACGGAGATCAATGACCGCATTTATCCGGTTCTTGTGAAGATGATTCAGAAATGCTGTGACATCAAGCGCAAAGTCGTGGAGGCTGACCCGGACGAGCAGGGAGAGCGTGCCGTCTTAAATCTCGGACACACGATCGGACATGCGATAGAGAAGCTGAAGAACTTTGAGATGCTCCACGGACAATGCGTCGCGCTTGGAACCGTCGCGTCTGCCTACATATCGTTTAAGCGCGGCAAGCTCTCTACCGAGGAGTTCTACGAGATCCGGGACATGAACGTGGGATTTGACCTTCCAATCTATTTTGACGGACTGAATCCTGAGGAGATACTCGCAGCGACGAAATCCGACAAGAAGATGGAAAACGGCGCAATCAAGTTCGTACTGCTTGAGTCTATGGGGCATGCGGTCGTGGATCGTACTGTGACGGATGAGGAGCTTTTGGAGGCAATTAATTTTATTAATGGAGATTTGCTGAATGGAGAATAAGAGAAATCTGCGGATCAGGTATCTGTTTTTCGGTCTGATCGGAGCCGCGGTGCTGACGCTTATGGATCAGGGGACAAAAGCACTTGCCGTGCGGTATCTGGCCGGAACCGCCGGCGTGGATCTGATTCCAAAAGTTCTGCGCCTGCAGTATCTCGAGAACCGCGGCATGGCGTTCGGACTGTTTCAGAATAAGCAGATATTCTTCTACATCATGACGGTCGTAATCGTGCCTGTGATCATCTGGATTTATTGCCGCCTGCCGATGAGAAGACGCTACCTGCCTCTGCATATTCTGAGTGTTGTGATCCTGGCAGGAGCACTGGGTAATTTCATTGACCGCGTGCGGCTGAAGTATGTCGTCGACTTTATCTACTTTGAGCTGATTGACTTTCCGGTTTTCAATGTGGCGGATATCTTCGTTACCGTGGGAGTGGCGGCGCTGTTTCTTCTGATTTTCTTCGTGTATAAAGAGGAAGACTTTGCGTTCCTTGAGAGAAAGAGGAAAGAGGGCGGCAGCAATGTGTGAGAAAGTAGAACTGACTGCCGGCGGAGCAGAACTTCCGGTGCGTATTGACCGGTATCTATCAGAACAGCTTCCCGACTTCTCGCGCTCATACCTGCAGAAGCTTCTGAAGGGGCAGGGCGTGACGGTAAACGGAAAGGCTGTGAAGGCAAATTATAAGGTGAACAGCGGCGATGAGATTATTCTTGAGCTTCCTGAGGAGAAGGAACTTGACGTGGAACCTGAGAACATTCCTCTTGACATTCTGTACGAGGATGAGGATGTCCTGATCGTCAATAAGCCGAAGGGCATGGTCGTACACCCTGCGGCGGGGCACAGTTCCGGTACGCTTGTAAATGCAGTGCTGTATCACTGCAGGGAGAACCTCTCAGGCATCAACGGTGTACTCCGTCCCGGCATCGTCCACCGCATCGATATGGATACGACGGGTGCGCTCGCAGTGTGCAAGAATGACGCAGCGCATCAGTCGCTTGCCGAACAGCTCGCCGTTCATTCGATCACAAGGCGGTATAGAGCGATCGTCTACGGCGGATTTGGAGAAGATACCGGTACAGTGACCGGCGATATAGGACGTCATCCGACAGACCGTAAGAAGATGGCTGTGGGAGTCAGAAACGGAAAGCCTGCGGTGACGCACTACCGTGTACTGGAGCGCTTTGGGGATTTCACGTATATTGAATGCAGACTGGAGACGGGCCGCACACATCAGATCCGCGTCCATATGGCTCACATCGGACACCCGCTTCTGGGCGATACGGTTTACGGTCCTTCCAAATGCCCGTTTCCGGGGCTGCAGGGACAGTGCCTGCATGCAATGGTGCTGGGATTTATCCACCCTTCTACGGGAGAATATCTGGAGGTGGAAGCACCTCTGCCGGAATATTTTACATCGATTTTAGAGAAGCTTCGAAACCGCAGGCGTTAAGCACTGCTGGGGAAAGCATGTTTTTTAGATATTTTGCATAAAATTGTGTACTTTTTCTGAAATTTGTTTTATAATATATCCATAGAAGCAGATCATTTCTGCTTTACAAATGCTTGGGAAGGAGTGACATATATGAATACCATCATTACCATTGGACGTCAGTACGGAAGTGCCGGAAGAGAGATCGGCTTAAGACTTGCAAGGGATTACGGCATTAAGTGTTACGATAAGGAGCTGCTCGACCGCGCGGCAAAGGACAGCGGCATGTGCAAGGAGCTTTTTGAAAACCACGATGAGAAGCCTACGAACAGTTTTCTGTATTCTCTGGTTATGGATACATATTCGTTCGGATACGCTTCCAATTCTTTCTCAGATATGCCGATTAACCAGAAGGTATTCCTCGCGCAGTTTGAGAGCATCAAGAATATTGCAAATGAAGGTCCGTGCATCCTGGTAGGACGCTGCGCAGACTATGCACTTGCGGATTATCCGAATGTACTCAGTGTATTCATTCACGCAAGCATGGAGAACCGTATCCGCAGAATCGCGACACTGTACGATCTGACCGATGCCAAAGCAAAGGACCGGATTGTGAAGTCCGATAAGAAGCGTGCAAGCTACTACAACTATTACACCAGCAAGCGCTGGGGAGATATTGACAGCTATAATCTCTGCGTGGACAGCGGTCTGTTCGGCGTAGACGGAGCTGTTGAGATCATCAAGAGAGCAGTAGAGGAGAGAGAACGCTCCGGCAAGAAGAAGATCTACGTGAATCCGGTAGGACAGGGACACGAGCTTCCAGATTAAGAGCTTTCTTTACAGGGAGCCGCTGCCGGCGGGGGATACCCCGTCCGCAGCGGCTTTGCCGTGTTATTTTCCGTTCATTCTCGGATTCTTGATCCGGTTCTGCCATCCTTTGATATCGCTGTTCAGGATAGCAGCAAACATATGCTCTCTGGCGCCCGGGTGCTCGCTGTTCAGCCGGCGCACAAGCTGCTTGGCGTATTCCCGTTTCGTATAGCCGTCCGCCGGGCACGGGCTCTTCTCAACGGGAAGGCCGTACTTCTTTGAAAACGCCGATACCTCCCACTCGTCTGCAAACATCAGCGGGCGGATCACTGTCAGATCCATGCGGTCGAGGTACGTCTTCGGGGAAAAGGTATAAAATCTTCCTTCAAAGAGCAGAGACATCAGCATTGTCTCAATAATATCGTCCTTGTGGTGGGCATATGCCACTTTGTTGCAGCCAAGCCGTTTGATTTCTTCATTGAGGGCACCCTTTCTCATCTTCGCACACAGCGAGCAGGGATTTGTCTCCTTCCGCTCATCAAAGATGATCTGTGCAATCTGTGTATGTACAACGGTATAGGGAACTCCCATTTCCTCACAGAACGCGGCAATCTTATCCGTATGGAAACCGGGATGCCCCAGATCTACGGTGATCGCCTCTATGGTAAATTTCTTCGGGTAGAAGCGCATCAGCCCGTGCAGCCCGCAGAGCATGGTCAGGCTGTCTTTGCCCCCGGAGATGCCGACCGCTATCTTATCCCCCTCGTCTATGAGCTGATACTCATCCACGGCTTTTCTCGTATAACTAAGCAGTTGTTGTAATTTCATTACGAACCTCCATTCTTCTTTTGGCAAGCATATTATATCTGAATTTTCCCGTTTTGCATAGGGACAAAAAAAATAAAGTGTGTTATACTGATAGGAGTACGCAAAAGCGGAAGAATATTTTTTTGGGAGGGGTCATATGAAATTTCGTTGGGACAAAAAATATCTCGCATGGGGCATCACTGCGTTCCTCGTGGTAGTGTGCAGTATTCTGTTTTACTTTTTGATCTTCCGCATGGACAGCCTGGCGGTGGGACTGCGGAAGGTTTACGCAATCCTCACTCCGCTGGTGTACGGAGCTGCCATCTCCTACCTGCTGTGCCCCCTCGTAAACTTCCTGGAGAAGAACGTGATTTTCCGGATCTTAAAACGGGCGAAGATCCGTATTCATACGCGCCTGCGCAAAGTCACGCGTATGGTATGCGTGATACTGTCGCTGGTGATCGCGGTTGTATGTATCTACGGATTGATTGCAATGCTGGTTCCTGAGATTATTAACAGTTTGATGAACATTATCAATAACTCTTCACGATATATGGAGAATATTCAGGACTGGCTCTCCGATGTACTGAAGGACAATCCGGATCTGGAGGAAAGCGCGATTGCGATTGTGACGCGGTATTCTTCCAGATTTGAGAACTGGCTGACTTCAGATTTTCTGCCGCAGCTCAACCGGCTTGTGCTGAACTTCTCCACAGGGCTGTTTGACTTTCTTGTATTTTTAAAGAATCTGCTGATCGGCGCGATGATTTCGATATACATGCTCTACAACAAGGAATCGTATCTTGCAAGCTCCAAAAAGGGGCTGTATTCCATTGTAAGCACTGCGACAGCGAATAATATCATCCGTGACTTCCAATATGTGCACAAGACATTCGGCGGCTTTATCATCGGCAAGATTATTGACTCTGTGATCATCGGGATTCTCTGCTATATCGGCACCACCATTCTGGGCACGCCGTACGCACTGCTGGTCAGCGTAATCGTAGGAGTGACAAACGTGATTCCGTTCTTCGGACCGTATCTTGGCGCTGTGCCGAGCGCTTTCCTGATTCTGCTGGTAAATCCGCTGCAGTGTGTCTACTTCGTGATCTTCATTCTGGTGCTGCAGCAGTTTGACGGAAACTTTCTCGGACCTAAGATATTGGGAGAGTCTACCGGTATGTCAAGCTTTATGGTTATTGTTGCGATTCTGATCTTCGGCGGTTTCTTCGGAATCTTCGGAATGTTCGTCGGAGTGCCGATCTTTGCGGTTATTCTGACGATCGTGCAGAACGCGCTGCGCAGAAGGCTTGAGAAGGCGCATCTGCCGGCTGACAGGGAATATTATAAGAATATTGACCACATAGACGAGGAGACGCTAAAGCCGGTCTATCCGGCGCCGGACAGCAAAATCAACCGTGACGAGGTATTCAGTTACCGCGCGGAGAAGAAGAAAGAGACATCAAATAAGGAGGATACAGAAAAGTGAAATTTGTGATACAGCGCGTAAAGCGCGCGTCAGTAACAGTAGATGGCGAGATTGTCGGGAAGATCAACAGAGGCTTTCTCGTGCTGGTAGGTGTTGGAAAGGGCGATACAAAGGCGACAGCGGACAAGTTCTTAAAGAAGCTGCTCGGGCTTCGTATCTTTGAAGATGAGAACGGAAAGACGAACCTCTCCCTGGCAGATGTGAAAGGGGAGCTTCTGATGGTATCTCAGTTTACACTGTACGCAAACTGCCGTAAGGGGAACCGTCCGAGTTTTATCGAAGCAGGAGGGCCCCAGCTTGCAGAAGAGCTTTATGAGTATCTGCTGGCTGAGGCTGCAAAGAGCGTTCCGGTCGTGCAGAAAGGCGTCTTTGGCGCCGAAATGGATGTAGAGCTTGTAAATGACGGTCCCTTTACGGTTCTTCTGGATGAAAATACGTTCGCGTAGAATCAGCAGCTCTCTCCGCGGCAGAAGCGCGTGATCATCTCTTTCGTGAGGCTGATATTATCGCCCGAGAGGTCAATCTCCTCCGGGCGGTACCACTGTGCCATCGCCAGCTCGTTCTGATCGAGCGTGATTTCATCCGTACCGTCGAGATCACAGTAAAAGCCGAAGAGCAGAGTGCCGGAGAGCGCCCAGGGCTGACATTTGTAGTAGCGCAGATTCTTTACGCGCAGCCCGACTTCCTCCATCACCTCGCGGTGGACGGTCTGCTCAATCGTCTCTCCGATCTCCGCATATCCGGCAATCAGGGCGAATTTTTTATATTCCCGTCCCTGATATCTTGATAAAAGCAGCTTTCCGTCGTGGAGAATCCCGACGATAACCGCCGGGGCTATGCGGGGATATTCCACGCGCCCGCAGACAGGGCAGACCATTGCGCGCTCCGTATCGGAGTGTACGGCCGCTGCCCCGCACGTACCGCAGAAGCGTGAGGAGCGGTACCAGTCAAGAAGCTGATGCGCCACCATGCCTGCAAAGGCGAGGTGCTGCGGCTGGGCAGTGCGCAGAAAGCTCAGTCTCTCATATGTAAAACCGTCAAGCGCTTCCGGTGCATCCCCGATGATTCCAAAGTATTCTGTATCATCAATCGAAAAGAGAAAACGGCAGCGCGAGGATGCGTCGGGAACCGATGTGCGCACATCCTCCCAGCGCGGATAGACGAGCTGATCATCCTCAAGTCTCAGGAGAACCGTGCGGTTTCCGCAGATGAAGATGGGGCTTTCGCCGGAAGGTGCCGTATGGCGGTATTCATTATGGTAAGTGTGAGGTGCAATATCCTGTATCATGTTGTATATCCTCTCTTTCGTCAATTTCCATACCCAATAGCATATGCGAAATTATACGAAAAAACAAGAGGAATTTTATGCGGTTTACATAATAATGTTATGTAAACTCAAACGCTGCTCAACAGGCAAAGTCCGCAGCCTGCGGAGTCAAAGATCGGGCTCATTGCCCGCAGAAATAAAAAGTATCAGGAGGAAATAGTTATGAACAATTATGCTGGCTATGAAGAATTTATTTTAGATCGTCTGCAGAAGCTTCTTGCAATCGACAGCCCGACAGGGTATGCATGTGAAGCGGCAGCCTGGCTTAAGGAGGAATACCGGGCACTCGGGTATGAGCCTCAAATGACACAGAAAGGCGGCGTGCTCGTGGATCTGGGCGGGCTTGATGCGGAGAACGGCGTGCTCGTCGAGACCCATACGGACACGCTCGGAGGCATGGTGGCGGAGATTCTCGGAAACGGAAGGCTGCGCATTACGCCGCTTGGAGGCTTGAACGCCAATAATACCGAGGCGGAGAACTGCACGGTACTGACGCGGGAGAAGAAGCGGTATGAGGGCTGCTTCCAGCTTAAGAATGCTTCGATCCATGTAAACGGCAGTTACAGCGATACAGCGCGCACCTTTGACTCCATGGAGGTCGTACTGGATGAGCCGGTGAGTTCTGCGGAGGATGTGAAGAAGCTCGGCATCCGCACGGGCGATATGGTATTTTTTGAGACGCGCACGCGCATCACTAAGAGCGGCTATATCAAGAGCCGTTTTCTTGATGACAAGCTGAGTGTGGCAATTATGCTGGGCTTTGCAAAGTATGTAAAGGAGGAGGGCATTACGCTTCCGAGAAGGACATACCAGCATATCACAGTATATGAGGAAGTTGGACATGGCGGCTCCGCGTCGGTTCCCGCTGGGGTAAAGGATGCCATTTCCGTAGACATGGGATGTGTCGGGGACGGGCTCTCCTGTACGGAGCGCCAGGTATCCATCTGTGTAAAGGACGGCGGAGGTCCATATAATTACGAGATGGTCGGGGAGCTGATTGCCCTCGCGGAGGCAAATGGCATTGATTATGCTGCAGACGTTTATCCGCACTACGGATCTGATGTTGAGGCGACGCTGCGCGCCGGTGCCGATATCCGCCACGCGCTGATCGGCGCCGGTGTCTATGCTTCCCACGGATATGAAAGGAGCCACAGAGACGGCGTTCGAAATACATTCCTGCTGCTTACAGCGTATCTGACCGGTAAGGAGGTTTAAGAATGATGCATATTCTGGTGACAATGCCGGTTAATGAACGTCAGAAGACACTCTTAAAGAGCAGGGCTCCCAGTGCGAAGTTCCTGTTTCATCTGAAATCTGAGGTCACGCGGGAGGATCTCGCAGCAGCAGAGATTATTCTCGGAAATCTCGCAGATCCGGGACAGCTTTCAGAGGCCAGAAACCTCAGATGGATACAGCTGAATAACGCAGGAACGGAAGGGTACTGTGATCCTCAGGTGCTTCCGTTTGAGGTGCAGCTTACGAATGCGACCGGGGCCTATGGACTTGCTATCTCAGAACATATGATAGGATGCCTGTTTATGCTGCGCAAGAAGCTGCATTTGTATTATGAACATCAGCTAAGAGAAGAGTGGATAAGGGAAGGGCACGTTGCGGTCGTGGAAGGCAGCCGCGTGCTCAGTGTCGGCATGGGAGACATCGGAGGGACATTTCTTAGGAAAATGAAAGGACTTGGAGCCGTTACGATAGGCATACGGCGCACGGCAGGGAGCAGGCCGCCGTATGTAGACGAGCTGTACACGATGGAAGCTCTTGACAGAGAGCTGCCGCTGGCGGATATTGTGGCTCTTTCTCTTCCCGGAAATGAAGAAACGCGCGGCATCATGAATGAACACCGTTTAGGTTTGATGAAGGAGACGGCGGTACTTCTGAATGTCGGGCGCGGCAGTGCTGTGGACACGGATGCGCTTACGAGATGCCTGAATCTGCGCAAGATAGCAGGAGCCGCTCTTGACGTCACAGATCCGGAGCCCCTGCCTGCCGGGCATCCTCTCTGGAAGGCGCCGAATGTTATCATAACCCCCCACATATCCGGCGGCTTCTCACTTCCCGAGACACTGGAGCAGATTGTGGAGATCTGCGCAGAAAATCTCACCCGGTATCTGCGCGGAGAACCGCTGCGAAACCAGGTTGACCGAATAAGCGGGTATGCCATGAAATCATAAAGAAGAGAAAACGCTATAAAGAAGCAGCCGGTATCAGACAGATGCCGACTGCTTCTTTAAATAATAAAAGACATATGTGCTTAGTAAGAAATCGGATGTGTATCTGGAAACTGCCAGGGACCAGGATGTGGAAACTTATAGGACTGGGAGTGGACAGCCATTATGCGGCGACAATCTCGATTCCATAATATTTAACGTTCCATCATGCTGATAGACTCAATACCTACGCTTCCTCCACGGACAACTTCGATGAGCTCAAATTCTTCTTTCATCAGTTTTACGACAGCATCATTTTTGGTTGCCGTCTGTACGAACTCGAGCAGAAGGCTGTCTCTGCCGTAGTCGATAACCTTTGCCTTAAAAGTTTCCGCTATTTGGAACAGCTCGACCTTATCCTCAGGCGTACAGCGCTTGACCTTGATGTACAGGATCTCTTTCATGCGCACAAATATATCTGTGAAATCAATGACCTTGATAACCTCAACCATACGGTTTAACTGCTTTTTGATCTGCTCGAACGTCTCGTCATCGCTGACCGTTGCAATCGTCATGCGGGACACGGTGGGATCCTCAGTGGTGCCTACTGTCAAACTGTTTAAGTTATAGCCCTTGCCGGAAAATAATCCTGAAATCTTGGAGAGCACGCCCACCTGATTTTCCACATAGAGAGAAATCCATCTTTTCTTCATACCCTTATCCATATCTAACCCTCCTGTCAACAATCCATAATCATATCTTCGAGAGTTCCGCCCGGTTTGATCATGGGATAGACCATCTCCTCGGGATCGATGATGAACTCAATGATCGTAGGTGTCTTCGTATTCTTCTTAGCTTCCTCAAATGCAGCTGCAATGTCCTGCTTTTTCGTCACGCGGATACCCTTTGCTCCGTAGCTCTCGGCAAGCTTTACAAAATCCGGTGTATACTCCGGGTACTCTGCACCGTTTGTTCGGCGGGAGAGGGCGCCTGCGCGCAGGTTCGTCATGCCGTAGCGCTTTCCATAGAACAATTTCTGCCACTGGCGCACCATTCCGAGATATTCATTGTTGAAGATGCAGGCAATGATCGGCAGTTCCTCAAGCACAGCGGTTGCGAGCTCCTGGATGTTCATCTGCATACCGCCATCGCCGGAGACGGAGATGACAGGAGTGTTGGGATTGCCGATCTTTGCGCCGATGGCTCCCGGAAGCCCGTATCCCATGGTGCCGAGTCCTCCTGACATGATAAGCTTCTTCTTCTCTGTAATCTCAGCATACTGTGCCACGAGCATCTGATGCTGTCCGACGTCCGTGACAAGTATGGCTTCGTCAAATTGATGATTTATCTCGTTAATAATATCGAGCGGGCTCATCTTCGGATTCGGACGCATTGTGAGCGGATGCTCGGCCTTCCATGCCTCTATCTGGGAGAGCCACTTCTTGGTGGCGCACTCTTCGACATATTCCTTCATCTTTGTGATTGCCTCTTTTGCGTCTGCTACAATCGGGATATGTACCTGAATGTTCCTGGATATTGACGCGGTATCGATATCGATATGAACGATCTGCGCATGCGGTGCGAAAGCGTGCAGCTTGCCGGTGATGCGGTCATTAAACCTCGTGCCGATGGAAAAGAGAAGATCACACTCGCTGACCGCCATATTTGCGGCATAGGCACCGTGCATGCCGAGATTTCCGATGAAGAGCGGGTGATTCGTAGGGATTGCTCCCCTGCCCATAACGGTTGTAACGACCGGCACATTCGTCTTTTCAACAACCTGACGGAATACCTCATTGGCACCTGAAATATTGACGCCGCCGCCGGCGAGAAAGAGCGGACGCTTTGCTTTCTGAAGCAATTTGATTGCACGCTTTAACTGTCCGATGTGGACGCTTGTGTTCGGCTTATAGCCGCGGATATTGACACTCTTAGGATATTCGGCGCTGCCGAGCTCACACATTACATCCTTGGGAAGATCGATAAGAACCGGACCCGGGCGTCCTGTTCTGGCAATGTAGAACGCCTCCTTGATGATTCTGCCGAGATCCTCCCGGTTTCGCACGGTCACGCCGTATTTTGTGATGCTTCTCGTGATGCCGACAATATCCACCTCCTGGAAGGCGTCATTCCCGATCAGATGGCGCGCTACCTGCCCGGTAAAGCATACAAGCGGCACACTGTCATAATTAGCCGTCGCAAGACCGGTTACGAGATTGGTTGCTCCGGGACCGCTGGTGACAAGACAAACGCCCACCTTTCCGGTCGTCCGGGCGTAAGCGTCCGCCTCATGAACCAGCGCCTGTTCATGGCGAGGAAGCACCACTGCGATATCATTCTGTTTGTACAGCTCGTCGCTGATGTCAATGGTGCAGGCTCCCGGATACCCGAAGAGAACTTCCACACCCTCTTCCTTCAGAGCCTTAACCAACAGCTTGTTTCCAGAGATTTGTTTCATATAGTTACCTCCCTTTCAATCGTATAGAAGTCCGTGAAAATCTTTCATGCCACAAAAAACACCCTAAGCATATCGCTTAGGGTGAATAAAATCCACGGTACCACCTAATTTCAGGACAGAATCCTGCACTCATACGGTACAGCCGGCGCTATACCGTTTCCCTGTAACGTGGGAAAACGTCGAAGCCTACGCGGATGTGAAAAAAACGCATCTTTCGGTTCACTGCTCGAGGGCTACTTCCATAATCCGTTCCCGAAGATTTCCACCAGCCATCTTCTCTCTGTGCATCCCGATATTATGTACTCCTCCCTGTCCTGGCATTTATCAGTTGGAATTAATAGTTATTATAGTGGGTTTTGGATGATTTGTCAACCAATTTTTGCTTATAGGAGAAAATGCATGATGCCGGCATGAAAAGATTTTGATTTTCGTGCAGCAGCAAAGTTTTTTTTCTATTGAATATGCGAAATATACAACGGCATCGGTGATTTCTCCTGAAACGGATGGCAAGTCATAAAGGTTTCTGGTATAATGGTCAGATAGCAAACATGCAGTTGATATGTATTGATTAGAGATATGGAAGGAGCGTGCATCAAATGAACAGAATTCTTCTGCTCGAGGACGAACCGAGCCTGAACCGGGGCATCGCCTTTTCTCTGGAAAAGAAGGGATTTGAGGTACATGCGTGTGCATGTATTGCCGAGGCGAGACTTTCTTTTCTGCGGGAGGAACCTGCACTTTGTATTTGTGACCTGACACTGCCGGACGGAGACGGGCTTTCGTTTGTCCAATGGGTGAGAAAGCGAAGCGGTGCGTATATTATCTGCCTGACGGCGCTCGACTCCGAGGTTGATCAGGTAATGGGATATGAGGCGGGGGCGGACGATTATGTTACAAAGCCCTTCAGTCTATCAGTCCTGCTTTTAAAAGTCGAGGCGTACTTTAAGCGGTTCTCCAGACAGCAGGGCAGACAGGAAGTACTGATTTCTGGCGAAGTGAGGCTTGAGCCGGCATCTCTGCGAGTATTTCTGGGCGGACAGCAGCTTTCTCTGACCAGAAAGGAGTGGAAGCTTTTGTCCTTTTTCCTTGAACACCCGCGCCAGATTTTCTCCAAGGCACAGCTTTTGGAGCATCTCTTTGACGAAGACGGGGATTTTGCAGCGGAGAACGCCGTGGCAGTAAATATCTGCCGGCTGAGAGATAAACTGGAGGCAGACAGCTCGCATCCGGAATATATCCGGAATATCCGTGGGCTTGGCTATCTCTGGGATAAGGAGTGCCGAAAACTGTGAGAAGCGAAAGAGAGTTCAAAAATGCGATTCAATATCGGACGATCCTCGCTGCGCTCGCAGCACTGACACTGTGTCTTGCGGCATTTGTGCTTGCCGCTTTTCTGAGGGTTCAAAGCTATGAAAAGGAGATTTGCGGCGCGGCGGCTCTTCTTCAGGCTGACGACCCGTCCCTGCCGCAGTTTCTGAAAGGGCAGAATTCACTCAGCAAAGAGGAAGCCCGCGCCGTCCTAAGCCGCGCGGGCTTTGAAGAAGGCAGAGCAACCGTATTTTATGACAGTCTTCGGGAGGATATCGGATATCTCGCTGCTGGGGCTGCAGCCATGTATCTGCTCTGCCTGAGTTTGCTTGTCATGAACTGTTGCCGCTGCATCCAGGAGTTTTACCGGGAGTCGGAATTGCTGGAGGGCGCCCTGCTCTCGATCCGTGAGGGATGCTTTGCAGCGGGCGGCAAGCCGGAGGAAAGCCGCATTATGAGTCAGCTCATAGCACTGAATGATTTCTGTCAGACCTCTATAGAACGAAGCCGTGAGGACAGCAACCGTACAAAAGCGCTCATCACTGATATTTCGCATCAGATCAAGACGCCTGCCGCTGCGCTTGATATCAGCTTTTCCGTACTGGAACAGGGCGATTTAAGTCCTGCGGAGCAGGAAGAATTTATGCTTAGATGCCGCAGCTCCCTCAAAAGCCTGGAGGGGCTTTTCGACGCCCTGGTGCAGATTTCCCGTATGGAAACAGGAATGATCACCATGAACTTTGCAGACGCTCCGGTTTTTGATACGTTGCTTGCCGCTGTCAATGAGATCTATCCGCGCGCCGCCTCAAAGCAGATCGAGCTGAAAGTCAAAGACTTTGAAGCGCTGGAAGACCTTACACTTCGACAGGACAGCCGCTGGCTGCGGGAAGTTTTTGTAAACGTACTCGATAACGCAGTAAAATACAGTCCGCACGGCAGCACGGTGACAGTGCGGGCAATGAGGCGTCCTTCTTTCCTGCGCCTGGAATTTACTGATCAGGGAATCGGGATCACAAAGGAGGATTGTCATAAAATTTTTCAACGTTTTTACCGCGGTTCTTCTCCTCTGGTACAAAGCGCCGGAGGCGCAGGCGTAGGCCTCTATCTGGCGAGGGAGATTCTTACCATGCACCGAGGCACCATTTCCGCAAAATCAAATGCCGCCGGCAGTACATTTGTGATTCATCTGCCATACAGCGGATAAAAACGGAGGCTCCGGGGAAGTATTTCAAAA
>CALWSC010000023.1 GCA_944384105.1 uncultured Lachnospiraceae bacterium
CCCACTCTCGCTCTTGTCCCCGCGTATCATCCGCTGAGTGGCCCTTCCGGTAACCGCCATAACGATAATCGTACTCACAACTGTGATCACGATGACCGGAACGAAAACGGGCTGCAGAACGCCCCAGGACGTCATAAGCTTGACGCCGGCCGGAATAAACATCACAGGCATAATCTCAATCAAAAACGCGGCAGCCTCCCGCACATGCTCGAGCCGAATTACCCCGGTCACAAGCGCCAACAGCATCAGAATCAGTCCGTAGACGCTCGCCGGAATAGGAAAAGGCAGCACTTCATGCAGAATCTCTCCCAGAAAAGAGACCAGCATGATCAGGCTGAACTGCTTTAAAAATTTCATAAAATTCCTCCCCTGCTTTCAACTGGTAGTACCAGTGTCATTATAGGCAGGTTTTTTCGGAATGTCAAGGCTTGTAGTCCTCCACATCAAATTTGCGATCTTTAAAATAGTAGTCTCTGTCCTCCTCCGTGATAAAGCGCAGAACTCTGCAGGGATTGCCGGCTGCAACTGCGTTTGCCGGGATATCCTTTGTCACAACACTTCCTGATCCGATGACCGCATTGTTCCCAATCGTCACGCCGGGATTAACAACACAGTTACCTCCGATCCACACGTTGTCGCCGATTGTGATTCCAATACCATACTCATAGCCGCTGTTTCTCGAGTCCGGGTGCAGCGGATGTCCGGCGGTATAGAGACTCACGTTCGGGGCGAACATCACATTCTTTCCAATACGGACTTTTGCAACATCAAGAATGGTCAGATTGTAATTGGAATAGAAGTTCTCGCCAACCTCAATATTTTTGCCGTAGTCGCAGCGAAACGGAGGCTCCACATAGACGCGCTCCCCACATTTCCCAAGAATTTCCTTTATAAGCTCCTCCTGCCGTTTAAAATTGCCGGGTTCCATGTTATTATATTCATATAATCTTTTTTTATTTGCTATATTGTCTGCACCCAGCTCCGGGTCACTCGCACGATACGGAAGCTCGGCGAGCATTCTCTCTTTTGTTGTCATATGATCTCCTCCTGATTTTGTTGGTTTCTGCCATTATAGCATAAGGTTTAGCGTTTTTCCTGTGTTATTTTGACTTCTTTCTTAATTTTTTGTGAATGCTTGCAAAATGTGACGGATGAACATAGAAAGAGGTGACAGATACTTTTGTAAACAATACGGGAGCTCTGCCCTAAAGCATAGCCCCCGTGTGATGTCATATTTCCTTATTTCTGTACCAGATGTACTGCAAAGCCTCCAATTTCATTTTTTAAATAAATCGCAGTCATCTTATCGTTTTTGTATTTTGCAGTATCCATCGCGAACTCTACGCCCCGGCTCTGTAAATACTCCACTGCTTTTACAATATCTGCGGTTCCGATTGCGATATGCCCGTTCTTTCCAAGATATGGCGTCTTCATTGCCTCGATCTCTGTTCCCGCGAAAACGGAACCGTTGCCGACCTTCTCTGTAAAGCCGAAAATCTTGTCAAACGCTCCTGCTACATCACATGCTTCTTCCTCGTTCCGGCAGTTGATCCCCACATGCTTTAACTCAAATCCTAATTCTTCCAGATTCATCTGAATAACCTCCTGTACGCGGCGCTGAACTGCGCTCTGCTTATTTCCGCCGTACCGCAGACAGACGCCTGCGGCTGGTCTAAATCATTATATCCCGAATATTTCCACCATGCAAGACGCAGTTCCGTATTGTGGTATTTTGTTTGTATTTTCTTCTAAATGAAATATACACCTTATTCCACTTATGATATAATATTTCCAGCACAGTGTCTCCGCAGTCCGAGCTGCGGAAGAAGAGCTCTCTCACTTCTCGCTCAGCCCGAATTATCTCAGCAGGATTTTCAAAAAATATAATGACTGCGTTTTCAGAAAATGCGCCGCGCAGGCGCACGCCGGGAGACCGCCAGAATTAAATTATAAAATCTAAAGGAGGATGCAAAAGATGCATGTAAAGGACAGATTTATCAAGTATGTAATGATTGACACGACCTCAGATCCCGATTCCGGGACATTTCCGAGTACACCGTCGCAGATTTGCTTTGCAGATATGCTGGCAAATGAAATGCGGGAAATGGGACTTACAGACGTATTCCGCGATGAAAACGGATATGTATACGGTACAATTCCATCAACCATTGAGAATTTCAACGGCAGTATTCTCGGCTTTATCGCACACATGGACACTGCAAACGATGCGCCTGGCGCGAATATCCAGCCGCGTGTTATTGAGTCATACAACGGAAAGGATATCGTGTTAAACGAAAAGCTGCATCTTATTATGCGCCCGGATGATTTTGAGGCACTGCACTCTCTCGAAGGCAAAACATTGATTGTCACGGACGGGAATACGCTTCTTGGCGGAGATGACAAGGCAGGGCTTGCGGAGATTATGACTGCCGCCGAGTATCTCATCGCGCATCCGGAGATCCCGCACGGACCGATCCGCGTTGCCTTTACGCCGGATGAAGAGATCGGCTGCGGTGCAGATCGCTTCGATGTAGAGCGCTTTGGAGCGGATTTCGCCTATACGATGGACGGAGGCGCGGCCGGTGAGCTGGAGTTCGAGAACTTTAATGCCGCTTCTGCGACCGTAACCTTCACCGGAACAAGTATTCATCCCGGCTCTTCCAGAGGGAAAATGGTAAATGCCGCAATCCTCTCAATGGAATTCCAGCAGATGCTGCCCGCCTTCATGCGCCCGGAGTGTACTGACGGATACGAGGGCTTCATCCACCTGATCGGCATGGACGGCTGCGTGGAACATGCCTGCCTGAAATACATTATCCGCGACCATGATATGAAACTCTTTCAGGAGAAAAAGGCGCTCATCCAGCGCGCAGCGGAATATATGAACGCGAAGTACGGCGAGGGCACTGTCTCCGCAGAGCTCAAGGATTCCTACTTTAATATGAAGGAGAAGATTGAGCCGCACCGTCATCTCATCGACACAGTGCTCAAAGTCTTCAGCCGCCTCGGCATTACCCCGCACATCCAGCCCATCCGCGGCGGCACCGACGGCGCCCGGCTCTCCTTCATGGGACTGCCCTGCCCGAACCTCGGAACAGGAGATTATAACTGCCACGGCAGATTTGAATTTACCTGCGTGGAATCTATGGAGCAGTGCGTGCAGGTGATTGTGGAATTGGCAAAAGAATATTCAGGCAGGAAGTAGTTCTGAGTACCGGGATGCGCGCAAGCCCCGAAAGCAAGAGAGCTGCGCCATCCCGATTCTTTTTTCTATCCGCTGCAGCAATTGTAAAATAGGATTCTTTATCCGTCTGTCTCTAAAAGGCTCAGTTTATCTGCCATACCCTGCTGCAGAATGTCTGGTTGATCGTTCCGCCGCCGCAGATCAGCATTGTTTCGTCTGTCAGACGCCCACCTTCAATTATGCCTGCAGGGCCCGGCCACCATTCCTCAAAGAAAAGTACTGCTGACAAAAAAGCAGGCATCATTTCTATGATGAGGTGCTTTCCGGCAAACGTCCATATATAAGCAATCTCATTCGATTTGAGGAGCAGGAAGTCCAGTAAAGGCTATGTGAAAGCTGACCGCCATGCTGCTGCATAATGGATGATGTGATATACAGACCCATTCCGAAATAAGGGAGCAGTAAAGTTTTCCCAAATAAGGAACGCATGACTGGTCAGCTAAATGAAGCCCGTCGGATTCCCTGCTATTTTCCTTTATCTTTCTGATAGTTATTATTTCTCCGGTTTCAATGGTCCATAGAAATAGGACGCTGTAGCGCCTCCATCAATCAAGAAATCCGCCCCCGTGATAAATGCTCCTTTATCACTCATGAGAAGTTCTGCTACATTGGCAATCTCATCCGCAGTACCAGGACGTCCCGCCGGGCATTTTGCAAACATATTTTTATAGAAATCTCCCCGTGGTCCGTTAAACTCATCCATTGCCAGCGGTGTAACAACGATTCCGGGAGAGATGGAGTTTATACGGGCACCCTTTTCTCCCCATTTTACAGACTCTGCCATAACACGTTTCTCATTGCAGCGTTTTGCCATCTGATATGCATGAAGAGTATCTTTAATATTCTCCGGCTGAAGGATATCGAGTTTCAGGAGTTCTTCCGTGGGCGTACAAGCAAGCTGTTCATCTTCCTTCGGTGTCAGAGCCGGCATCCGATGCCCGGACTGACTGGAGATTGTCACGCCAACACCGCCCTCTTTGATGACCTTTCCAACTTCTTCAAGAAGCACTGCCGTTCCGTAGAGATCTACTTTCAGGATTGCTTCAATAGGCGCCTGGCTGGGAGAAACTCCGGCTGCATTCACCAGCATAGTAATATCCCCGTATTCCTGTGCCTTTGCAATCAGTTTTTTAATAGAATCTCTGGATGAAAGATCCATCTCCATAGCTTCTACATCAAAACCTGCATCATTCATAATCTTTGCGATAGTCTGCGCATTTTCCGTTTTTTTGTCTCCAATCATGATCTTCCTGCCATAACCCATGCGGCGGGCGATTGCCATACCAATCTGTCCTGCTCCGGTTAAAATCATTACATCTTTTTTCATATCTATGCACCTCTTTCTTTTTGGTAACTCCTCTCAGAATAACGCATTCCAAAAACTTGCGTCTGATCCAGGATATCTCCCAGTTTCTTCATGTCTTGTCCAAGAATTCTTATTTTCATGTATCCATTCCTAAGCTTACACTATATTTTTGACCCAAGCCTCAACTTTTGAACGGGACTGTGCCGCCTCGGTTCCGTGAATGGAAAGTCCTTTCTTCACATCAGCACCTTTGCAGATTTTCTTCAGATCTCTTTCACTTCCGCCCATTCCGCTTCCTTCATTGTACAAAATGGAATAATCTTTTTTCCTGACAGGTCATAATGCTCCAGAAATGTAAACATAGCCATCGGCATTGTGCCCCACCAATTGGGATAACCTACGAAGATCGTGTCATACCCATCCAGGCTTTCCGGATATGTTTTCAGTTCAGGGCGATCCTTTCTCCG
Source organism: uncultured Lachnospiraceae bacterium (assembly GCA_944384105.1). Taxonomy (GTDB): domain Bacteria; phylum Bacillota; class Clostridia; order Lachnospirales; family Lachnospiraceae; genus Egerieimonas_A. The sequence continues at coordinate 5,018 of CALWSC010000023.1, forward strand.
CAGTTCTTCCTTCGCCTCATCAATACATGCATAGTAATCAGCGGGATAAGTCTTCACTGTATCCATCTCAAACAGATCCCCTCCCGTCAGATCAGCGATCATCTCCGCTACAATCTCCGTGTTTCCTTTCTCAAGATTTTTAATGCTTCCGTTCCAGTAATTCTCTCCTTTTCTGGAATAATAAACGATCAATGTTCTGCTCATTGCAACTTCCTCCTTTTCATTTTCTGATTCTTATTTTAAATTATTCCATAAAATCAGCAATTCTGTTTTTAAATCATATCCATAAGTTTTACTTATATGGATTTCCAGTTCAAGGCATTCAGACTTCTGGGATAACCAATGAACAATCATCTCCAAAGCAATTATCTGTAAGCCACCTGTTGATATGTCTGCTCTCCGGCTTCCAGCCTGTTTTCTGTGGTCGTTGTAACCTAGCCTCCAGCGGAAGGCTGATCCCACATTCTGCACCCCTCCCACAGAAAAGATTATGTATATACTCAGTCAATTTGAGTTCTCTGCTTGTCATATTAGTCTTTCTAATATACAAAAACTGCCCCCAACTATGAGAGCAGCTTCATTCATAAATACGCTGTTATACAAACTTGTTTTTCAAAATATCCGCAAATTCCTCAATGTAGTAACCGGAATTGTCTTTTTTCCAGAACAGACAATAATTTCGGATAATCTGTTTCTCCCCCCGGCAAAGCGGAATGCGGCAGATGGAAGTTCCATCATTCGCAAACGGACTATTTCCATCAACAGGCATAAATCCCTGACCGCTTACGACAAGCCAACGGGCTTCCTCCAGATTTTCCGCATACATAAAATCACCCTGAATGCCAATTACTGTCTGATAGTATTCCCTCTCGATTTCTCTTTGTTCTTTGGACGCAACCAGGATACAGGGGATATTTTTTAATTCTTGTGCTGCAACAGAGGAAAGTGCTGATATTGCATTTCTGGCTGAGATTTCTATATACATACGCCTGGCCGATAAAATCAGATTCACATATTCATCTGAAAAAGCCCTGCGCTGATCGTTCAGCACCAGATCGGCACCGCCGTTTCTCAGCAGAGCAAATAGCTCTTCATGATTTCCGTGCAGGATTTGTACAGATATACGGGGATATTTTGCTGAAAAATCTTCCAGAGCCAGCAGCAGTTCCTGGCTGCTGCAGCTGCGTAGATAGCCGATTTTCAGTACCGCTTCACCGCCTCGGGCTATTCTGGCTGACTCGCTGCAAATTTGTTCATAATCGGCAAGTAAAATTAAACTCTTCTTATAAAAATACTCCCCCGCAGGTGTCAAGATAAACTTACGGTTTTTCCTCTCTAACAGCCGAAAACCCAATTCATTTTCCAATGCCTTAATCTGCTGCGAAATGGCAGATTGAGAAATATGGCATTCCTCGGCGGCCTCGGAGAAACTCTTATTACGCACAACAGCCTGGAAATATTTTATTTGCCGCAGCAATGGCAGCACCTCCTGTCTAAACTGGATTTGATTTTATTATAGCACACTGCCGGGGATTTTTCTCTGATTACCTCTTCTTACCTCTTCACATTTACTTTGCTTCTGCCTTTTTATAAATCAGATGCAAAATTTCTTATTATCCGTCCATTCCGAAAAAATAAGCCCGCCGGGCTTCTGTATCCGCAGTACAGAAAACCCGGCAGGCCAGATTTTTACAAAAGATATCTTTAATTAATAAGAAATCTTTACTGTTTTAATCTCAAAAGGACGGAAGGTAAGGCGCAGGGTCGCTTCTGCGGAGAGATCTTCCTGCTTCTCTTCCAGCATGTTGGTCAGTTCCACTGCCTTGGGCGTGAAGCCAAGCTGGATGTCCGCGTGGGTGTAGGTTCCTTCCGCCTCATAAAGACGGGCAATGAACGCGTTTTCACTATCTTCGCAGGCTTTGAGCGTCTCCACAATCACGTTGGAGCATCCGCTGCTAATCAGGGAACCCATCTCGCGGGCGCCGGATACGATTACCGGCTTGTAGTTAAAGGTATAGGCAGGCTCAATAACGGATTCAGCAGAAAAAGCACTGTTGTGAGGCAGGAATCCGTATTCGCAGTAATGCTGTCCCTTATCGCCGTTAAAGTCCGGGCGCAGACCGCCCTTATGCAGGGAGAGGCGCAGCTGACCTTCGTAAGCGGAAATTCCGTATTTGGAGTCGTTCAGAATTGAAACACCGTAGCGGGATTCCGAAAGGTCGGTATATTTGTGGTTGAGCACCTCAAATTTCGCCTTATCCACCGAATTGTTCCGGGTAGTCGGGCGCTTGAGGTAGCCAAACTGGATCTCCTGACGGACAAAGTCGTTGAAAATGCTGGTATCGAAGGCTGTCTTCAGGAAACGGTGGTCATCCTGCCAGTCCATCATGGTCTCGAAGCGAACCAGGGGGCTGTTGGCGGAGAATACCATATCCTGTGTGATGACGGACTTTTCTGTCAGCTGATAGCGGCTGCGGATGCGCAGCTCCACAGGACCGTTGGCAATGACTTCCCGGGACAGGAGTGTCGCGCAGTCCTTAAACTTCATCTCCAGGTCAGCGTCCACATCCCAGTTATCCCACTCAGCGGGGAGATCCTCGGCTACCAGGAAGGTGTTCAAAGCATAGCCTTCACCGGTAAGTTCACGGTTCGCTTCCTTGTCATAGAAGGATTTCATATAGCCTCGGTCATCAAATACCACCTTGGCAAATGGGGTGGTGAGGTTCTGTCCGTCCAGAGTGAAGGCGGTGCTTCCCTCCGGCTCGCCGGGTTCCAAAGTGAGAACTGTGCTGCCATAGGGAGGAAGTTTTACGCCGGCAACGGCCAGCTTGCGACCATTCTGAATAGTATCCACAACTTGCTGGGCATAACCGCCCTGTACGCGCATTCCAGGAACATAATCCAGATAAACCGTGTCACAGCGCTCAAAAGAGGTAGTGTTGATCACAGTAACCTGGTTGTCAGAAGCCGCCGGCGCGGCTGCTTCACGGATAAGCACCGCCGATTTCTCCAAAAGCGCCTCTGTCTGCTCCAGGGATTCCTTGTGAGCCCTGGGGATGCAGGTGCCCGGAAGAATATCATGGAACTGGTTTACCAGCAGCGTGCACTGCAAATCACGGTAGTCCGCATCACTGGCAGCCTCCTGCTTTTCGACTGCATTGTGTACAGTGAGATATTCCAGATTGTGCAGGGCAATCTCTGCCAGACGATTGTTTCGCTTGATATTGTGCTGGTTGGTCAGAGTGCCGCGGTGCAGTTCCAGGTACAGCTCGCCGTTGTAGGTGTCAGGATTCTTGACGTTTTCCTCCAGCTCCTGCATAAAGCGGCTGACAGTGGTGTGTTCCACCTTGGGGCAGCCTTCCAGATCTTTGCAGCGCCGCGCCATTTCCACCATTTCGAACTGGGGACCGCCGCCTCCATCGCCAAAACCATAAGAAATCAGCTTGCGGTCGGAAACATATTTCTGACGGATAGCGTCCGGACTCTTCGTACCGTATACATATTCATAGAAGTCCTTGGGCGCCGGCCACACATGTGTCTTGTTAAGGTGAGCGAATACCCGCGTGCCGTCAATACCTTTCCAATAGAACGTATCATATGGGAACTGGTTGGTATCGTTCCAGGCCATCTTAGTGGTAAGGAAGTATTTGACGTCGCAGCCTTTCATAATCTGCGGGATCGCAGCGGAATAACCGAAGGTATCCGGCAGCCAGAACGCGTCAGAGGTAAATCCGAAATACTCCCGGGTAAAGCGCTGTCCCCACAGGAATTGACGGATCATGGATTCGCCGGACGTGATATTGCAGTCACACTCCACCCAGACACCGCCATTTGGCTCGTAGCGGCCTTCCCTGACCTTTTCCTGAATCCGGGCGAACAGCTCAGGATAGTGTTCCCGGATCATCTCTCCATGATAAGCGGAGCTCTGAATAAATGTGTATTCCGGATACTGCTCCATCAGATTCAGCTGGTTAGAATAGGTTCGGGCGCACTTTTTGATTGTTTCATCCATGTGCCAGAGCCACGCGGTATCCATGTGCGAATGACCGATCACACCTGCATAAGGCGCGGTGGAACTGTTGTGCCGTGCCAGGGCAGGAGCCATGATTTCCTCGCCGCGCTTCAGGGCCTCGAAGAATTTCTCGCGGCTCACACAGGCCGGATCATAATACAGCACCTCATGGAGCGCCATCATGACGTTAATAAGTTCAGCCTTTCGATAGCTGGTTTCATCAAGGACTTCCACCAGCTCATTGAGTGTGCGCAGATTGAAATAAAAGTTCGCGATTTCTTCGTTTTTCACGCAAATATCCATAGAGGTAAAGGGAAAGCGGAAATCGCGGCGGGGGTTCTCCTCAAAAGGCATACTGCCCATGACATAGTGACCCGCATAAAATTCCAGATCAATTTTAATCTCCTGACCAGCCTTGGGTTCTTTTACCAACATATCGCAGTAATGGTTGCCGTGCCCGGTTACTACGATCTTGGTAGCAAAGGTTCCGAACGGCTTACCGTCCACCCACAGCATGGCCTCATAACCGCCGACATTGGGACGAAGATACAGCGGCGTGCCCTCATATTCTGCAGGAACCTGATAGCTGGATTTAAACCAGCAGTAAACATTCTCACCGCCCCAGATATCTCCGGGCTTCACCGGACTGAACAGGGAGTCGTCCGGAATATTGTAGAGCTGCTCCTTCGTCTCGTAAGCGCAGACCGGCAGTTCACAAACCTTTTCAAAAATCATGTGATCCAGAGTACCTTCAAAGCGCTTGAGCTTTCGAAGCATACGCAGAATCTGCTTGTCATTCAGCATAATTTTCCCTCTTTTCATCTTATATTTTGCGCGGCGGCCGACATCTAACATTCCCTTATTTAGGGCGCGCAGCACATCCGCATGGCATTCCTCATCAGTTCCTGTCTGTAAAAGTCCGCAATTGCCATTTTCCATCAACGCAATCTTGTCTCTCACAATCTAACGAACCTCTGGGATACTCACGCCGGCCTGAGAACCCAGCAACCGAAAGGCGTTAAATCCACAGGCTGTTATCCGGTTCAGGATTGGCATGATATTTCCGTTGGTATGCTTGCGTACATAATATCCCATATCATGGCAATCGTCAATCATTTCCTTTCATGAAAACCCAAATCATATCCAACTCCATCAACTACAAATTGCATTTTATAATCACTTTTTCAGTTGTAACTCTCCAATCCTTTTGTACTACAATTATGCACAAATATAACACGAAAGAAAATACCCAATAACAAAACCCCCGAAAACCGTGTGGTTTCGGGGGTTTTTGATATTCCACAAGGGAAATTATCTCTTGCTGAACTGCGGTGCGCGACGAGCTGCTTTGAGACCGTACTTCAATCGTCTGAGCGATGATTTTCCTTGATATTCCGGGCTTTTTTGAGCCTCGGCCCCTCGGTTGTCCTATTCCTTAACCAAAAAACAGGCCACTTTTACGAGGGGA
>CALWSC010000024.1 GCA_944384105.1 uncultured Lachnospiraceae bacterium
AAATAAGGAAACAGAAAAGGATGAGACCGCCCAGAGGAAATCCGTGGCTTAGAAAAAGCCAGGATTTTACTGGATTGTCTCATCCTTATGCGTTAGGGGCTTAAAATCGGCATTAACCGACAACCCCCTTTTACCGCGGTCTGCACAGGGAGACAGAGGAACACAAGGCATTATTTCTGCCGCTCTACTGCTGCTCTACCCGCATTTCCGCCCCGAAATACAGTATTCTCCTCCCTTTCGATTTTCCTTTGCCTAATTTTATGGTATAGTCTGAATGGAGGTGAAAAATATGAGTAATCAACAGGGGAGACTCCCCATCAAAGAGTTTTTCAATGGCAGTCAACGCCGCTCAAGAAATATTCCGTTTCTCTGACGCTGACTGCCTCGGAAGACTTTGCTATAAATCAACTTCGACTTTATATTCCCTGCTGCGCCGCTTTTATTTCTGCAGCGCCTCCACAATCTTTTCAAACTGCATTGCATGGGACGCTTTCACAAGCACAGTGTCGCCCGGCTTTACCAGCTCCTTCAGATCCTCCATGAGCTGCTCCCTCTGTGCGTAACGGATCACGCGCAGCTCCGGATTCGCCTCCCTGGCAGCCTGCGCCATATGCTCGCTGAGCGTTCCCGCACAGATCAGACAGTCGATGCCGGAGTGCGCCGCATGTTCTCCGACTTCCGCGTGCAGGGCGGCCTCATTCTCGCCGAGTTCTCCCATATCTCCCAAGATCGCCACTTTTCTTCCGAGAGCGTCCTTTAACACATCGAGAGATGCCTTCATGGACATCGGGTTTGCGTTGTAGCAGTCGTCGACAATCGTCATGCCGTTCGCCTCAATAATATGGAATCTGCCGCTCAGAGACTGGAGACTCTCAATCCCCTTCTTAATCTGTCCGAGTGTCAGCCCGTACTGCAGTCCTACAGCAGTTCCCGCAAGGGCATTGCAGACCATGTGACGGCCCGGAATCGGAATCAGCACAGAGAAACTTCCTTTTGCTGTATGAATGCAGCAGGAGATACCCTTTAATCCCATTGGCTCAATCTCGTCTGCATAAATATTATTTTCCGGATTCAGCCCGAAGTATACTGCCTTCCTGCCGTGAACCTCCTTCACAGTCGCCAGCTTGTCGTCGTCGCCGTTTAAAATCGCTGTGCCGCCTGGCTTCATGTAGTCGAAAATCTCGGACTTTGCCCTTAAGACACCGTCGCGGTCAATCAGATTCTCAAGATGACAGTAACCGATATTTGTGATCACGCAGGTGTCGGGTCTTGCAATTTTCGCAAGGCGGTGCATCTCCCCAAAGTGATTGATGCCCATCTCCAGCACTGCGATCTCATGCTCCTCTCTTAACCGGAATACGGTCAGCGGCAGTCCCAGTTCATTGTTAAAGTTGCCGAGCGTCTTGAGCACGTTATATTTCTGTGCAAGAACTGCAGCGATCATCTCCTTCGTACTCGTCTTTCCGACGCTGCCTGTGATACCGACCACGGGAATCTCAAGCTGCTTCAGGTAATACTCTGCGATATCCTTTACCGCCTGCAGTGTGGACTCCACCCGGATATACGGAATCGGGCACTCGGGCAGTTCCCGCTCCGTGAGCGCGGCAAGCGCGCCCTGCTCTGCTGTCTGCAGAATGAAATCATGTCCGTCCGCGCGCGCTCCTTTGATGGCAACAAAGAGACTCCCCTCCTTTGCCTTCCGGCTGTCTGTGGTAATGCTGTCCACACAGACAGCCTTTTTGTCCTCAGCGCCCACATACGTTCCGCCGCAGGCAAGCGCGATATGTTCCAGTGTCAGATTTTTCATATTCTTCACTTCCCAATATTAGTTATTATACTTTTTCAAAGAGACCTCTATCAGCTTTTCGCAAAGCTCGGGGTAATCCATTCCCAGTACCTTTGCCTCCTGCGGAATCAGGCTCGTCGGCGTCATCCCCGGAAGCGTATTCGCCTCAAGGCAGTACATGGAACCGTCTTCGCGCATCATGAAGTCCAGCCGGCAATACCCCTCCATGAAAAGCACCTTCGCACCAAGCTCTGCGTAGTGCTGCATCTTCTTCGTCAGTTCTTCAGAGAGTTCTGCAGGACATGTCTCTACAGTCGCCCCCGGCTGATACTTGTTCTTATAGTCATAGAATCCCTGCAGCGGCGCAATCTCGATGACAGGATACGCCTTTCCGTCCACAACCGCAACAGAAAACTCGCGTCCTTTGATATACTCCTCGATGACTACTTCATCCTCGTATGCAAACGCCTGCTCCATCGCAGCGGCAAATTCCTCCTCCGTGTTTGCGATATACACACCGACGCTGGAACCTCCGCAGCACGTCTTGACTACAAGCGGCAGGTCCATCGAAAGCTCCTGAGGCGTGCAGATGCCCTCTGCCTTTGTGCGCATCGTTCCTCTCGGAGTCGGCACGCCGCCTGCCAGAAAGAGCGTCTTTGTGAGCCCTTTGTCCATGGCAAGCGCGCTGCTCAAATATCCGGTTCCCGTGTAGCGGATTCCCAGCAGATCAAACGCAGCCTGTACCTTTCCGTTTTCTCCGTTTTCCCCATGCAGCGCCAGAAATACCATGTCAGCCGCGCGGCAGAGTGTGAGCACATTTTTCCCGAAGAATTCTCTTCTGTTTTTCTTCGTCTCCTCCACCCTGTCATTTTGCGCACTGATCTGAGCCGCCTTGGCGTCAGCGTCGTACTCCTCAGGGAAGAGCTCCCCGCTTATGTCTGCCTCAAAAAACACATCCGCCAGAACTGCTCTGTGCCCCCTGCTTCTGAGTGCCTTGCATACATTTAATCCGGATACAATCGATACCTCGCGCTCTGTGCTGCATCCTCCCGCTAATACAACTATATTCATTTCCCTCTTATTTCCTTTCTGCTTAATATACTACAACCGGCGTTCCAATCTCCACCGTGTTATATATAATCTCTGCCTTATCATAAGGCGTATTTACGCAGCCATGAGAACCGTTTGTCAAATAGACGTCACCGCCCCAGCTGCTGCGCTCCAGATCATGAATTCCCACATCTCCGTTAAAAGGCATCCAGAATGTCACCGGCTGCCGGTATCCGTAGACATCGCTTGTGAGCACCGAAGGACTCTTCTTTGCATCAATCGCCCACACGCCCCCGCGCGGCGTCATACGGTCGGGATCACTCTCCAGCCCTGTCACAACAGGAGTATCCACAATCACCTCTCCGTCTTTATAACACCACATGCGCTGCTCGCTGATGCTGACTTCGACGTACGTGCCTCCGATATCGTTTGAGGCGCGCTCCTTGCCCTCATACAGATAAACCGGTTCGCGGGTCTCTGTCACACCGTTTCGCACCGCTTCGACGAGAGCCTGCGTCGTGGTCTCTTTGTCGATAACCCAGCCGTAATCGCCGCCTTTTAGTGAAACAGTATCTCCGTGAAATGTCGTAAACTCCCGGCGCTGACCGAATGTGTCCGTATCATATGCCATATTGTAGACAAAGCGCGCCGCAGCGTTCTCATCCAGGACAAAGCCGCCCTGTCCGTCGTCCACAATCCATGTTCTGATTTCTTCTGTATCTGCCGTAAACGTGCGGTCCTTAAAGTCGTATGTGATCTGTGCCGTCATCATTCGGTTCAGTTCATCCATACGGTTTTTGAGTCCCTCGTCGCTGCTGTATACTGCAGGCTTTTTATACAGTCCGAGCTCCTCCAGAGAAATCTCACTCTCCAGTTCTCTGACTGCCTGACGGACTGCGTTCTTTACTGCCTCGCCGTCCAGGGCATTTCCCTCCTCCTCTGGAACGATGGCAAACCCGGCATCCGTACGCTCCAGCCTCGCGTCCTGCGGCTGTACCATCATCTGCTCGTCCATACAGCGGAGCTGTTCGACGAGAGTGTCTATGATGTCCTCATTGTAAGTTCTCCCCGCATCTACGGTGAGATCCTTCTGCTGCCCCATTGATGCGATCCACAGCCAGGGATTCTGTTCCTTTAAAAGTTCCTCAATTTCTCCATTATCTTTATAATCCATCTCCAGCTGCGCCGCCGTGATTGTCTCCAAGATATCGTCCCGCCCGTGGATGGTGAGCGTATATTCTCTCACTTTGTCCTGCATCTGCTTCTTCGCCTGCTGTGCGGTCATCGTCCCGGCGTCCATCCCGTTAATCTGTGTTCCCGAGTAGAAATGCCGCGAAAAATACCCTGCAGCTGCAAAATATATCCCCAGGATCAGCACAATACACAGCGCCAGCCCGACCAGAGCAATCTTTTTTCTTTTGCTCATCTTCCACCCCTTTTTCGTGTAGATATTTTGCCTGTGTCTGCCTTATTGTATCACCAAACACGGGCCAGGGCAAACCCTTTCCGCCAATTCGACACGAAACGCCAGTCATGGCGCAGAAAACGCAAAATACCGCCGTGCACCGGGGATATCTTCCCTTTGTGCACGGCGGCATAAATTCCGGGATGCTCCATGCATCCGCCAGCCTCTCATGGGATGGTGATGCACCCGCAGTCAGGTACATGAACGTTTTGTAAAATTATGCCTGCTCCAGCAGCTTATCTATGCTTACAAGCTTAACACTGAGGACGAAAATCTCAGCCGCCACTTTCAGCTCCTCCTCTGTCGGGTAGGACGGAGCGATACGGATGTTGCTGTCTTTCGGGTCTTTTCCGTACGGGAATGTAGCTCCCGCACCTGTCATTGTAAGCCCTGCCTCTTTTGCCTTTTCTACAATCTTCTTCGCACAGCCTTCCATAGCGTCAAAGGAGATAAAGTAACCGCCTCTCGGTCTGGTCCACTCGCCGATGCCCAGTCCGCCCAGCTCGCGGTCAAGCGTATCAAGAACTGCCTCGAACTTCGGGCGCATGATTGCTGCGTGAAGCTTCATGTGCTCGCGCATACCGTCGATGTCCCTGAAGAATCTCACATGACGGAGCTGATTTAACTTATCATGGCTGATAATCTGATAGCTCATGTGGCGCAGAGCATCCTTCATATTGTTCTCAGAACATGCAAGCGCCGCAATTCCGGAACCTGGGAAGCTTACCTTAGAGGTGGAAATAAACTTCAGCACCATATCCGGGTTGCCTGCTTTCTCGCACTCGTGCATCAGCTCAAGGATCACATCCTGCTTCTCCGGCTCATCATACAGATGATGAATAGAATACGCGTTGTCCCAGTAGATACGGAAGTCCTTTGCCGCGGGCTTTAAATGTGCAAACCTTCTGACTGTCTCGTCGGAGTAGGAGATTCCCTGCGGGTTTGAATACTTCGGAACACACCAGATACCTTTGATCGCCTCATCTTCCGACACGAGCTTCTCCACGATGTCCATATCCGGACCCGTAGGCAGCATCGGAACATTAATCATCTCAATGCCAAAATACTCTGTAATTGCAAAGTGTCTGTCATATCCCGGAACAGGGCAGAGGAACTTTACCTTATCCAGCTTGCACCACGGGGTATTTCCCATTACACCGTGCGTATATGAGCGGGAAATTGCGTCGAACATGACGTTCAGACTGGAGTTTCCGTAAATCAAAATATCTTTCTCAGGAACCTCGGACATATCCGCGAGCAGCTTTCTCGCCTCCGGGATACCTGTTAAAATGCCGTAATTTCTGCAGTCCAGCCCATTCTCTGCAACTGCGTCCTCGTTCGTCTTAATAATTCCCAGAAGTCCCTCGCTGATGTCCAACTGCGCTTTGCTCGGTTTTCCTCTGGACATATCCATCTTTAAATCTTTGCCCTTTACCTCTTCATACTGCGCTTCCAACTGGCTCTTCAACTCCAGCAGCTCTTCTCTGCTTAACTCGCTGTACGCTTTCATCTGCACTTCCTCCTTGTTTATCTCACTTATGTGCTATTGTATTACCTTGTTTGATTCATTGTCAAGGAAAACTTGCAGAATTCTTCATATTATTTTAGGTTTTTGCGGAAATGGACGTTTTTATATGCAACATTCCAGTTTTAAACTTGCATATTTTACAGAATTGTCCGCTCCCATGCAAGATAACTTTCATCCCCCGCCTCTTTCGCGCTCTTATCCCTTCAGTCCTGAAGTACTGATGCCCTCCACCAGATATTTCTGGAAGAATATAAAGATACAGACCGCCGGCAGGATCGACAGTGTAGCCATTGCGAACATTGCTCCATAATCTGAAGAAGACCCCGGATCGCAGAACAGCTTCAGCGCCAGGCTGACCGGATACTTGCTGGATTTATTGACATACAGGAGCGCTGAAAGGAAATCGTCCCACCGCCACATAAAGGAGAAAATCCCCCCTGTGACAAGCGCCGGTTTCATTAACGGCAGAATAATATTGACGAAAATCCCCCAGTAGGAGCACCCGTCGATCTTTGCAGCCTCATCCAGATCTCTGGGAATTCCTTCAATAAAGTTTGTCATCAGGTATACAAAGAATCCCTGTATCGCAAAAAAATACGGGACAATCAGAGGCACATACGTTCCGATCCATCCAAGCTTCTGATACCACAGATACTGTGGGATCATCAGAACCTGCGCCGGAAGCATCATGGATACGAGCATCGCCATAAACAGAATTCTTCTTCCGCGGAAACGGCATCTCGCAAACCCAAATGCTGCAATCGCAGAGGACGCCGCCGTACCGATGGTAGCAGCCACGGAAATAAACAGCGAATTGCGGAAAAATACGCCGAAGCTTATTCCCGCAAAGCCCTTCCAGCCGTTCGCATAGTTATCTAACTGAAAATCCTCAGGAATCAGGCTCCCCGCGGTTGTAAAAATCGTACTCGTTTCTTTAAATGAGCTCATGACCATCCAAATGAGCGGATAAATCATGAGGAGCCCAAAACCGCATACCAGTATGTGATAAATAATCCTTCCCGCAATTTTCTTTTTCCTCATTATAATCCCCCCTCATACACCCAGAACTTTTTGGTCGCAAATAAAATCCCCGTGACAGCGCCGATCAGCGCAAGCATCACCCATGCCATTGCTGCACCATAACCGGTATTATAGAACTCAAAGGACTGCTGGTAGACGTAGACAGCATAGAACAGAGTGGAATTGAGGGGCTTTCCCTGCGTAATAATCATGGACTGCGTAAATGCCAGGAATCCGTTGATCATCTGCATAACCAGATTGAAGAAAATCGTAGGCGTCAGCAGCGGAAGCGTGATCTTAAAGAATTGTGCGATCTTCCCCGCTCCGTCTACTCTCGCCGACTCATATAAGTTGGAGGGAATCTGCTTTAATGCCGACAGGAATATCAGCATCGAGGAACCGAACTGCCATACAGACAGCAGAATCAACACCCAGATTGCAGTCCGTTTATCTCCCAGCCAGGAAAAACTCGTCTCGATTCCGATTTTCCCCAGCAGCGCATTGACGACTCCGTCGATTGCGAACATTCTCTTCCAGAGGATCGCCACGGCAACAGATCCGCCGATAATGGACGGCAGATAGTACGCAGCTCTGTAAAATCCAGTCACCTTCGTGGTTCTCAGCAGAATCAGCGCCACGATCAGCGCAAATACCAGACGAATCGGTACCGACACAAAGGCGAAAAAAAATGTTACCTTGAGGGAAGTCATATAAATCGCATCATCTGTAAACATCTTTATGAAGTTATCCAGTCCTATAAACTTCGGTTCGGAAAGTATATTATATTCGCAAAAAGAATAATAAAGAGATATTCCCATGGGTACAATCATAAACATAAGAAATCCAACAGTAAACGGCAGCGTAAACAGCACGCCTGCCGAGCTTTCCTTTGTCAGCAGGCTGTGTCCGATCGTTCTCTTCGTTTTCGCCATTCGTAATCCTCCTCCTAATGTATAAGTGTAGCATTTCAGTACCCAACAGCCAGCTGGGACTTAATCCTCTCATTGTTTAAACTTTTTGTAAAACACCGTATGCCTTATTTCCCCCGGAAGTAAAAACGGGCTGCAGCATCATCTCCGGATGCGGCAGCCCTGTTTTTCTTATTTATCAGCATTTGCGGCCATAATCTCATTTCCCTGATCAAAGATTTCCTGCGCTGCATCTTCCGCACTTATTTCCTGATAGCAACCCCTCTCTATCATTTTCCCGATTAAGGAAGACACTTCACTGGAGCCCTCCGGAGGCGCCGGATTCACCTGTGAGCTTGTGGGAATGATAACATTATTTGTAAATTCGATAGCCTTTTTGTCAGCATCGCTTAATTTCGGAATAATCGCCTCACCCATCTTCGTGTTTGTCAGAATTCCTCTCTCGCAGAGAAGGATCTCATTACACTCCTGAGAATTTACGAGGAAATCGATGAACTTTACGGCTTCTTCCGAATTCTTGCTGTCAACCGTGACACAGAACAACTGGCTCGGTTTCAGGAAATTACATTTTTCCGGATCCGGCGACGGGTAAGTTACCATATCCAGTTCCATGCCTTCCGGCGCGGCATTCTGAATTGCGCTTAACTGGTTAGCCCAGATAAAGCTGCACCAGGACATGGTTTCCGGAGAATTTCCGTATACCATTGCATCCTGCTCCATGGAACCTAATGTACGCTCCGCAAAAACTCCCGGATCAAGCAGCCATCCTTCCTCCAGACCCAGCTCATAAATTTCGAAATACTTCTGCAGACTTTCCGGAGATTTTACCCCGAGTTTTCCTTTTTCATAGAGAACCTCATCATTTGCCCGCAGCAGATACGTCAGATATACGTCGTTGCCGTAGCTGATGTTCGTCTTATATCCCGTCTTTTCGTACACTTCGCGGCAGACATCAAAGAATTCCTCCATAGACATATTGTTTTTTACCGTTATGCCGTTCTCATCCAGCAACGTTTTATTATAAGTCAGCGCAGGCGGTGAAACCGTCAGACAGATTCCATAGATTCCGTCTCCAACCTTTCCTACATTGAGATTCTTTTCGTCGATATCACTGACATTCAGAGTTCCATCTTCAATATACGGCGTCAGATCCAGCAGAAGGTCATTGTTTGCGTACTGCTCAATATAACCGTAGTCCATCTGAATAATATCCGGAAGCGTATGTCCCGCTGATGATGTCGCCATCTTATTCCAATAATCATTAAATTCAGCGAACTGTCCGTCGATCGTGACTCCCGGATTTTCACTGACGTATAAGTCGATCGCTCCCTGTGTCATTTCATTCCTGGTCTGATTTCCCCACCAGGCGAATGTCAGATTTGTCTCTCCCCCTGTGCTTCCCTCTTCACTGCCGGACTCTTCTGTATCTGTCCCCTTTGTGCCGGATGCACTCTGCTCATCGCCGGCTCTCTCACTGCTGCCGCATCCTGCCATCATTCCGCAGAAAACGGAACCGATAAGTAACATTGCCAATACTTTTCTCATAAATTTTCCCTCCAATCAGTAAATACCTTTTTCCTTTACCAGCTCCAGAGCCCGCAGATAATTCTCTGTCTTTGCTCCATACTGGACACTGTTTGTTGAGCCGAATAAAAAACCTCCTCCCGGCATCAGAATCTCCAGATTTTTTAATACTTCTCTTTCGATTTCCTCCTTCCCCGCACCAATCAGGGATTCACACTGGATTCCGGTCCACAGCGTCAGACGCTCTCCATACATTGTTTTCACCTTCCTATTATCCATTCCTGCCGTCTCCTGTATGGATTGATATCCCTTGTATCCGCATGCCACATAGTCCTCAAGCAATTCCCAAACATTCCCGCAGCAATGGAAAAACGGTATCATGCCCGACTGAACCGTATACTCGTTGATCCGCTTCATCACCGGTGCAAAGAGTGTGCGAAATGTTTCCATTCTATACATGGGTCCCGTGTTCATTGCAAAATCTTTGGGCTGCATCATAATATCTACACCTGCTTTTCTGCAATGATCAATCAGCGACTGATTATACCGTACACACACCTCCTGCATTCTGAGGATCTCCTCGGGCGCCAGAACCGTCAGCATCATCTGATGCTCCAGATCGCCCCCAAACGGTTCGAACATAGTATCATACACATCCACGCTCCGGCATACAATCGCTTTTTCCTTTCCGAAACGCTCGCACATATAGTCGAGAACTTCGAATATGGATTCATCCACCTGCTCCGCTTTTTTCATAGCGCTGCTGATATCTTCCGGCGACAGTTCTTCCTTTTCTTCCTCTCTGTGCACGCACACAATCGAATCATTGCTTTCCGCATAGCGGAAAATATCGCCTTTTTTGTTCTCCCAGATACCGTCCCCTGTTTTTTTCGGAACGTCTTCCGGTCTGTATCCCTTGGGCGGAACCACTTCCACAGCAATAATATCGTAATCCAGCTTCTCCACCAGCTCCGCATAATCGGCTTTCATGCTCTCAACCACTTCATCTCTCCGGCCATCCCACAAAGCCAATGTTGTATCCTTTCTGTTTCTCCAATAGGTATGCCTTCCGAGGATACGGCTTACATGATCATGGTCAATTCCCATTTCACCGACCGGAACCCGGTCCGGTTCTCTGTGGCTGACAGCTTCCAGAACCCTCTCCTTCGAATTCATCCGCTCACCTCCTTTTTCTTTATTCTAAATTTTTACTGCCCGTTTTACAATTTAAAAAACCGCTTTCTAATGTCAGTTTTCCGGTTTCTATTTTTTTGCTTTTTCATGGAATCGCCTGAATCCGCACATTCCATTTTATAAAAAACCGCTTTCTTAGTTTAATTTCCCGGTTTTCCACAGACTTCCTCTTGTAAAAGAAATTTTTTTCATTATAATTATGATAATGGATGAATTTATACACAAAAGCGTGCGTTCTTCTCTTATAAAGGAGGCCGATTATGCAAAAAGAATCAAAAAGCCTGCTTCTTTCCAAATTTAACAATTTGTCTATATACAGAAAAATATTTTGCGCAATTATAACTGTTACATTCCTAACATTCGCTGCGGCCCTGATCAGCATTAAAATGATTGCCGATACAAATAACCGCCTTATTTATCAGACAATGGCAGGCTCTCTCTCCTACAGTGCAACCGATATCTCAGAAAAGCTGTCTGCTCTGGAATCTATGACAAATATGATTCTCACAGATACCAAAGTGCAGTCCAATCTTTCCACTGTAGCGGATGCGGAAAATTCTATGCGCAGAAGCATTGCCTACAACAGCCTTGCCTATATTATTCCGGAATACCACCAGAATTTTAAAAATAACGGTATTAACTATATTGATCTGTTCACTCCGTCATATACCATTTCAAGTTATCCGGCAAAAAGCAATAAAATTCCATCCGATATCCTGTCTTCTGTGCTTGAAAAAGCGCAGGATAACCCCGGATATCCCTGCTGGACGACGGATACGGGAAACGAATATGGCTTTTTCCTCTCAAGGACAATTCGCCGAGCGGATGAACTGAAGCTTGATTATCTGGGAACAATCGTTGTCTCCGTCAATATCCGGCACCTGGTAAAAGACGCCACACGCTCTGTTGTAGAGAATGAGAATGTCCAGTATGTGTTATATGATGAAACCTCAGAACTCTATCACACCGAAGCCCTGTCAGAAGGAAATCTGCGCACACTCTCTGATTCCGCCGAAGGTACTTATGGAGTGATTCACCTGGATCAGCACCCTTATTTTTACGTCTGCGGCTCCATACCGGATTTTGGCTGGAAATATATGTGCCTCGTTCCCTATGATACGATTCTGAATCCGCAGCGGACGACTTTACTGTTCTGCATGATCACGCTCGCAATCTTTGCCGCCACCGGGCTTCTTCTGTCGCGCAGAATCGTTCAGTCTATTACCGGGCATCTGCGCCAGCTTATATGGAAAATGAAAGAATTCGGAAAAGACGAAGGAACACTCCCGGTTACCTCCTACGATTACAGCTTACGCCGCGATGAAATCGGCGAGCTTCACCAGCAATTTGACCATATGGCGCAGAAGATTCAGAAGCTCATTGAAGAAAATTATGTCCAGGAACTGCTCGCCAAGGAAGCACGGCTGAAAGCTCTTGAGAATATGACCATACAGAAGATACGGTTTGATGACCGTCTTCAATATACGGAAACCATTGAACCGGGAATCCTTGACCTAAAGATGCCGCACCTGATCATTCAGCCTTTGGTGGAGAATGCAATCAGCCATGCGCTGGAAGAAATGACCGATACCTGCTTTATTCAGATCAGCGGCGAATGCAGAGACGGAAAGGTATACATACAGGTCGTCAATAACGGTTCTCAGTTTGAGGATAATCTGCTTTATAAGCTGGAGACCAACGAAGTTACACCAAGAGGATTCGGCATCGGACTGCTGAATATCCACAAACGGCTGCAGCTGATCTACGGTTTGGGCTATGGCCTGACTCTGTTCAATCCCGATGACGATCACGCAGCGGCACAGATCTGTATTCCTCTTGACAGACCCGGTCAGTAAAGCTGCCTCGGCAAAATCTTCACTTTTCTATACAGGGAGGACATTATGATTAAACTGTTGATTGTAGATGATGAACGCTTCATACGCGAGACGATTGCAAGCATTATAGACTGGAAATCCCTCGGTGTTGAAGTCATCGGACAGGCCGCCGACGGAATAGAGGCCTACCATATCATCCTGGACGAGTACCCTGATATTGTAATGACCGATATCAAAATGCCCGGTTTGTCAGGGATTGAATTGATACAGAAGATTCATGCTGCCGACAAGGATACCGCTTTTATCATCCTGTCCGGCTATGATGACTTTGAATACGCCAAAGAGGCGATGAAATACGGGGTCCGCCACTATCTGCTGAAGCCCTGTAATGCCCAGCAGATTATTTCCTGTATTCACGAAACTGTGGCAGATCTGTTCCGCAGAAACACATTCAGAGAATCTCAAAGCCTGTCACGACAGTTAAACAGCGGCATTTTTCTGAGCATTTTTCATCAGTGCATTGCTTCCGGCTCCAAAGATTTATCGTTCCTGCACTCTTATGAGAAATATCTGGATTTTAAGTCTGCCCCTTATGAACTGTACTACCTGTTCTATCTGGAAGACCGCTTTCTGCAGGACGCCGTTGACGCAATTGAACAGTACCGAAAATCGTCTGTTCCGGGCATATCCTTTCACTATGTCTATGTCCGCAATACACTTACCGTTTTTTCCCTTTCTGTGCTTGCGGACAGCGATGGACTGAACCGATTTCTGGATACGCTTTCCTTTCCCGGCCAATCTGTCTCTCTCGTCTGTCATGGGAAACGCTTCCCCTCTCTGGAAAGCCTGTGTCTGGAACTGCTTCCCAAAATTACGCGGTATGAAACCATCTCTTACAGCGACGGGACAGATATGATCCCTCTGTGTAATTATCAGAATATCACCCAGTCCGTTCAGAGGCTTACGGAGTCTCTCTGCGCCTGTTCAGGAGAAGAAGGGGAAGCCGCTCTGGATTCTCTGCTGGATCTGCTCTCCGGGATTTCTGACCTGAACTTCCTGAGGCAGCTGGCGTCTTCCATTCTGCTCCAGTATGTCTCCCGCCGCAGTTACACCAGTACGGTAAGAGCCGCTGAATTTCTTATGAAAATCCATGATCTGACAGATACGGAAACACTGTTGGAAAAATTGTCGGAACAGCTGCACTGCACCCTCCGGGAAACGTCCGCCAGCCGCCCAAAACATACGGAGCTCAGCGATAAAATCAAGGAATATATACAGGAGCATCTGGATAATCCAAATCTGTCCTTAAAATGGATTTCAGAAAATTATCTCTATATGAATGTAGATCATATCAGCAAACGATTTTATAAGGAAACCGGTCAGAAATTTTCAAATTATCTTACCGAAGTCCGAATCGCCAGAGCTAAGGATCTCCTCGGCAATTCGGACACCTCGAAGATCCAGTATGTTGCCGAAAAAGTCGGATGCGGAAATAACCCTCAGTATTTCAGCCAGCTTTTTAAACACTATACCGGTATGACTCCAAGCAATTATATCAAATTAATTTCAAAGGACACATAAGATAACATTCTTGCCCGAAAGGAGAATCAAAAGATGAATACACCGACACTTGAAACGAACCGTCTCATATTGCGAAAATTTACTTTCGATGATCTCGATGCGCTGTACCAAATCCACCGCGACGAGGAGGTAAACCGCTTTCTTCCGTGGTATCCGATCAAAAGTGCAGATGAGGCGCGCGCTTTCTATAGGGAGCGATACGCTCCGGTTTATGAGAAACCGCAGGGATACGCGTACGCGATCTGCCTGAAAAGCGATAACTATCCGATCGGCTACGTGAATGTTGATATGAGTGACAGCCGGGATCTGGGCTATGGGCTGCGCAGAGAATTCTGGCATCAGGGTATTGTCACCGAAGCTGCGTCAGCCGTTATTGAACAGCTGCGGCGGGACGGGCTATCCTATATCACCGCAACCCACGACCGCGAAACCCCCAGAAGCGGCGGCGTCATGCGCCGAATCGGAATGAAATACTGCTATTCCTACGAAGAACAGTGGCAGCCCAAAAACTTTCCCGTTATTTTTCGAATGTATCAGCTGAACCTGGACGGAAATAAGGAACGGATATTCAGGAAATACTGGGAAATCTCAGAGGTACATTTTGTGGAAAATATCCAATAATTCATACCGCGTATCTGCGCCCTCTTATATTGACACAATGTCAGAATAGTGTTATATTACCTTTGATGACACAGCGTCAGAATACAGATTTTCAAAAACAAAGGAGTGTGTGTGATGAGCAAAACATTAATTGCCTATTTTTCTGCAAGCGGCGTCACTGCCCGCACTGCAAAACAGATCGCCGATGCTTCCGGTGCAGATCTGTACGAGATCCGCCCGGAGCAGCCCTATACCTCTGCGGATCTGGACTGGATGGATAAGAAGAGCCGCAGTACACTTGAAATGAATGATCCGTCCTGCCGCCCTGCCATCGCAGAACCAGTGCAGAATATGGCACAGTATGACACGGTATTGATCGGCTTTCCGATCTGGTGGTATGTGGAGCCCCGCATCGTGGATACCTTCCTGGAAAGCTATGACTTTTCCGGCAAAACGCTTATCCCCTTCGCTACCTCCGGCGGAAGCGGCATCGAAAAGGCTGAAAAGAGCCTGAGGGAGCATTGCCCGGATGCATCCTGGAAGAATGGCTCACGTCTTTGCGGCTCAGATGCTGTAAATTGGACAAAAACGATTCTTAAAGACTGAAAAAGAGGGGGCAAAATACCCCCTCAAATCTTACTCAATATTCTTCTCTTATATCTCAGAAATTCCTCTGTCAGATTAAAATCCTCTCTCCTCGGCTTCTTCTCCTCAATCCTGATTTCATCTACAATCCTTCCCGGCGTGCCCCCCAGGATATAGATCCTGTCGGACAGCAGAATCGCCTCATCGATATCATGCGTGATAAAAACCGTCGACAGATGAATCTGCTCCATCACATTTAAGTACCATTTATGCATGGCGCTCTTTGTCAGTGTATCAAGAGCTGAGAACGGCTCATCAAGAAGAGCGAGGCGGTCGGAGAACATATATGTGCGCAGGAGTGCCGCCCTCTGACGCATACCTCCGGAGAGTTGGGCAGGATACTTCTTCTGCGTGCCTTCCAGACCGAACTCGGCAAAATACGGCTGCACCTTCTCACGTGCCGCTTTCTTCTTCTCCCCCTTAATCAAAAGCGGAAGCGCTACATTGTCCTCCACGGTGCGGTAGGGCAGCAGAAGATCCTTCTGAAGCATGTAGCTTACGTTTCCCGGACGAGAGGTAATATCCTCTCCATCCAGAGATACACTGCCGCTGTCCGGGGAAATCAAACCTGAGATCACATTGAAGAGCGTCGTCTTGCCGCCGCCGCTGACGCCGAGAAGGCTGACAAGTTCATTTTCATGGATTTCGATGGAAATATCCTCCAGAATCTTCTTCCCGTCAAAGGATTTCGACACATTCGATACTTTTAATTCAGCCATGTCCTTTCCCCTTATTCCGGCAGATAATCGTTGGAAAATCCTGTGTTCTCCGGAATCTCTGTCTCAGACAGTCCGTTATCGTTCAGCCAGTTATAGAAAGCGTTCCAGCGCTCCGGGTCAATGTAGCCCCACTGCTCGACTTCTGCCTTATACTGATCCTTCAGATACTCCTGGCTTGCCTGCACAAGCTCCTCATCCAGTTCCGGAGAAGCTTCACAGAGGATGTCCGCAGCCTCCGCAGGATTATCTATCGCAAACTCATATCCCTTCTTCACTGCGCGCAGAAATGCCTTTGCAGTCTCCGGCTCCTCCTCAAGGAATGTGTTATTGGCGATAATCACCGGCGTATAATAATCAAATACCGGGTTGATGTCCTTAAATGCAAAGTAATCTGTCTCGAGTCCTGCAACCTCCGTTGCAACACCGGCCCATGCGTAGAAAATCCAGATCGCGTCCACGGACTTCGACTGCAGCGCAGACACTTCATCTGTAACCGTACTCGGAACCAGCTCAACCTTGCTGAAATCGCCTCCGTCCTGCTCCACTACATTCTGCAGCATTGCCTTCTCAATCGGCGCATCCCAGGTCGCATACTTCTTTCCCTCAAGTCCTTTCGGGCGATCCATACCCTCGCCCTTCCTCGAAATAATACCTGAAGTATTGTGCTGCACAACAGCCGCAACCGCCGTCGTCGGAAGCGCGCTGTCCCCGACTACGCCGGGAGCCATCGTATCCTGAAAGGAGATTCCAAACTGTGCTTTTCCGGATGCAACAAGTGCATCCGCTCCATCCTCCGGCGGCTGCACAATCTCCACTTCCAGTCCTTCCTCTTCAAAGTATCCCTTCTCCTGGGCAACATAAAGTCCCGTATGGTTCGTGTTCGGCGTCCAGTCCAGGACAAATGTAATCTCCTTTGCCTCCTGGTCTGAGGCGCCGTCAGATGCGCTTTCTTCCTTCCTGGTATCTGTATTGCCGCATGCCGCAAGTCCTGCCGCCATCGCAAAGGACATCATAACTGCCAAAATTTTCTTTTTCATAAATTAAATCCTTTCATATCATGTAGGCTCCGCTATTTTTTATTCTCCCAGGGCATACACTTTCTCTGAATCAGATCTACCAGCTTCATCAGCAGCAGGCTTATTGCGGATATCAGAAGAATTACCGCAAACATTTTGTCAAACGAAAATGCCTTCTTTACCCTGGTCATATATACGCCAAGCCCGTTAAATCCTCCGAGCCATTCGGAGATCACCGCTCCTACTACAGCGTAGGAGGCAGAGATGCGCAGGCTGGCGAAAAAATAACTCATTGCTCCGGGAAGCTTGATATATCTGAAAATCTGGAGATTTCCTGCTCCCATCGAACGCATGAGATTCATCATATCTTTATCCGCAGATTTGAATCCGTTGAGCAGTCCTACCGTAATGGGAAAAAACGTTACAATCACAATCAGAATGACCTTAGGCAGCATCTCATAGCCGAACCACAGCACCAGCAGAGGCGCTATGGCAACTGTAGGGATGGTCTGCGTGATGACAACCAGAGGGTAAAGTGCCTGATACAGCCGCCCGAAACGGTCCATCAGAACAGCCATTACAAATCCGAGCACAACGCCGCTTGCAAGTCCAAGAAATGCCTCTGCCAGTGTCACCCTGGCGTTTTCCATCAGCAGCGGAAATTCACTGATAAACGCTTTTACCACATCCACAGGGGATGGAAGCATATAATCGGGCACCCATCCCGCTGCAGATACAATCTGCCAAAGGAGCAGAAGAATCACAATCGCCGCCGCGGACCACAATTTACTGGTGGTGTTTTGTAACTTTCTTTTCAATCGTCAGTACGTCTCCTTCCGGATGATAGCTCACCTTAATATACGCCATAACAGACGGCGCGCCCGCGCGTACTGCAATATGCTGACATTCCTTTACAATATCCATCAGCTCATCATAATCGCCTTCGATCGTCGTCTCAAATGGTCCCACATAGTAGTTGAGTCCTGAGCTCTTAATGTAATCGATCACCTCGTCCACAATTCTGATCAGTTCGTCGTTGTTCTCCGCTGCAGGCAGAGACTGGATTGCTACACTTGCATTCATTTCTTTCTTCCTCCTGTAAATAAATTCAAACCCCGCGGCAGTCTACAAAACAGACATGCAGGCATGTCCGTCTGGCTCGCCGCCCGCGGAAATAAACGAAAAAAATCCTGGCAGGACATCACCTGACAGGACATAATACTTCTATGATTCCCTGCGCCGGCATTATCCGTATCAGGTTCGAGGGTCAAAGAAGCTAACTGTTCTTACTCTCAGCCGGACTGCACCAGCTCCCCTTTTTTCCGTTCCTAAGTTTACTCCATTTCTCTGAAAAAGTCAAGGACTGCCGAAGCAGTCCCTGAAATATATTGGGCGCGATTATCCCAGCTTCACCGGATTGATCTTCACACCAGGTCCCATTGTCGGAGCGACTGTTACGCTTCTTAAGAACTGACCTTTCAGTGTGGACGGTTTTGCTTTGATGATTGCTCCCATAAGCGTCTGGAAGTTGTCCGCTAACTGCTCCTCTGTGAAAGAAGCTTTTCCGATTGGCACGTGAATGATGTTTGTTTTGTCAAGACGGTACTCGATCTTACCTGCTTTGATATCAGCAACAGCCTTAGCAACATCCATGGTTACAGTACCAGCCTTCGGGTTCGGCATTAAGCCCTTCGGTCCTAATACACGTCCTAAGCGTCCTACTACACCCATCATGTCCGGAGTAGCAACTACAACGTCGAAATCAAACCAGCCCTCGTTCTGGATCTTCGGAATTAACTCCTCAGCTCCAACGTACTCTGCACCTGCTGCAACAGCCTCATCAGCCTTTGCATTCTTAGCAAATACTAATACGCGAACCTTCTTACCTGTTCCGTGCGGCAGAACAACTGCTCCACGAATCTGCTGGTCTGCGTGACGTCCGTCACATCCTGTTCTGATGTGAGCCTCGATCGTCTCGTCGAATTTTGCGGTAGCCAGTTTCTTTACTAAAGAAATAGCTTCATTTGGGTCATATAATGTAGCGCGGTCTACTGCTTTCGCAGCCTCTACGTATTTCTTACCATGTTTCATTGTCTTATAACCTCCTAGTGGTAATTGCGGGAATGTCCCTCCCACGTTGTATTTAACGTATCAATTAGTTTACAGTAATGTCGGGAATTAGTCCTCTACAACGATTCCCATACTTCTTGCTGTACCAGCGATCATGCTCATAGCAGCCTCAACAGTTGCAGCATTTAAGTCCGGCATCTTCATTTCAGCGATTTCACGAACTTTGTCTTTGGAAATTGTAGCTACTTTCGTCTTATTCGGAACTCCGGAACCGGATTTGATGTTGCATGCCTTCTTCAGTAATACTGCTGCCGGCGGAGTCTTGGTTATAAAGCTGAAACTTCTGTCTGCGTATACAGTGATAACTACAGGGATAATTAAATCGCCCTTATCAGCGGTTCTTGCATTGAACTCTTTTGTAAACTGAACGATGTTTACACCGTGCTGTCCAAGTGCCGGACCAACCGGTGGTGCTGGTGTTGCTTTTCCAGCAGGGATCTGTAATTTAATATAACCTGTTACTTTCTTTGCCATGATAAGGCACCTCCTATAATGTGGTAATTGCGGGGATTTCCCTCCCACGAGCCACCGCATGTGACTCAGTCAAAACGTTACATTTTCTGAATTTCTGCGAAACTTATCTCGACTGGCGTTTCGCGGCCAAATAACTCAACACTGATGGTTACTACCTGCTTAGCCATATTGATGCTCTGGATTACGCCGACCGTATCCTTCCATGCTCCTCCGGTAACTACGACCGTATCGCCCTCAAGGAAATCGACCTCAATCTTGCCTGCATCACTGATACCAAGCGGAATCATCTCTTCTTCTGTAAGCGGAACCGGTTTAGACCCCGGACCTACGAAGCCGGTAACACCGCGGGTATTGCGAACGACGTACCAGGTATCATCATTCATAACCATGTTTAACAGCACATATCCGGGAAACATTTTCTTCTGTACCTGTCTCTTTGCACCGTTCTTCATTTCGACAACATCCTGCATCGGGACACGTACTTCCAGAATCTGGTCCTCGAGATGTCTGTTCTCTATGGTCTTCTCTATGTTGGCTTTCACCTTATTCTCGTAGCCCGAATACGTATGAACTACATACCAATTTGCTTCTGACATCTTATCACCCTTGTCCTTATTTAATCAATAAATTAACGGCCTGTAAGACTACATTATCAACTACCGCGATAATGATGCCCAGAACGACTGATACGGCTACAACCGCAACGGTCTGTTTTCCGAGCGTTTTCTTATCTGTCCATATAATCTTGTTGAACTCGGACTTAAGCCCCTTGAACCAGCTCTTTTTTTGTTTTTTCTCTTTTACAGCATCCGCCATCGTTTCACCTCTTACCAATTACTTGGTTTCTTTGTGCATTGTGTGTCTCTTACAGAATCTGCAGTACTTCTTTGTTTCCATTCTGTCCGGATGATTCTTCTTCTCTTTTGTCATGTTGTAGTTACGCTGTTTGCATTCCGTACATGCCAATGTGATTTTTACGCGCACGACTTCCACCTCCACTGTGTATTTGCGTTAACGACGGTCTCTTTCCCGCCAATGTTATTTTCAGGCATAAAAAAAAGACCTCTTCCATGTCGCTCCTCAACTATAGCACGGGTCTGTCAACTTGTCAATATCAAATTTTGTAATTTTCTGCGCTGTAATACAGCGGGGGAGGCTCTTCTGTAAACCTCCCCGGCTGCACATATTATATAATAAGTAATCCGATCGAATGTACCACAAACGCTGCGATCCATGCAATCACACACTGTCCGATAACGACTGCCGCAGCCCACTTGCCGCCCAGCTCACGGCGGATCGCTGCAACTGCCGCCACACACGGCGTATACAGCAGACAGAATATCAGCAGGGACATTGCTCCCAGCGGTGTCAGGACATTCATCATAATATCATTGCCCGGCATCAGCACGGACAGGGTTGACACTACACTCTCTTTTGCCATAAATCCGGAAATCAGCGCTGTGGATACTCTCCAGTCGCCAAATCCCAGCGGCGCAAAGATCGGTGCGATCAGGCCCGCAGCAGCTGCAAGGATGCTGTCCTGTGAATCCGTCACAACGCTGAAATGCAGGCTGAATGTCTGCAGGAACCAGATAATAATTGTGGCAACAAAGATAACCGTAAACGCTCTCTGCAGAAAATCACGCGCCTTTTCCCAGAGAAGCTGCGCCACATTCTTTGCCCCCGGCATTCGGTAGTTTGGCAGCTCCATGACAAACGGCACCGGCTCACCCTTAAATAAACTGCCTTTCATCGCCAGAGCAGCCAGTATTCCCATCAAGATTCCGAAGAAATAAAGCCCAACCATCACAAGCGCCCCCTGCTTTGGGAAAAATGCGGCCGTGAAGAACCCATAAATCGGAAGTTTGGCTGAGCAGCTCATGAACGGCGTCAGAAGAATTGTCATCTTTCTGTCTCGCTCAGACGAAAGCGTCCTGCTTGCCATAACTCCCGGAACAGTACAGCCGAAGCCAATCAGCATCGGGACAATACTCCTTCCCGAAAGCCCGATCTTTCTTAAAAGCTTATCCATGACAAATGCAACTCTCGCCATATACCCGCTGTCCTCCAGCAAGGACAGAAAGAAAAACAGCGTCACGATGGTCGGCAGAAAACTCAGCACGCTGCCCACACCGTTGAAGATACCGTCAATGACCAGTGACTGCAGCACACTGTTGACACCGACCGCGCTCATGGCAGAGTCAGCCAAATCCGTCAATGCAGAAATTCCCATCTCCAAAAGTCCGGAAAGCCATGCCCCGATCACATTGAACGTCAGCCAGAATACCAGCCCCATAATACAGACAAATGCCGGTATCGCCGTATATTTACCGGTGAGAATCCGATCCATGCGCCTGCTTCTGGCGTGTTCCCGGCTCTCATGAGGCTTGATAACCGTCTCCGCGCAGATCTTCTGAATAAACCGGAACCTCATATCCGCAATCGCCGCCGCACGGTCAAGCCCGCGTTCCTTCTCCATCTGCACAATGATGTGCTCCAGCATCTCTTTCTCATTCTGATCCAGATTCAGCTTTTCCAGAACCAGATTATCACCCTCTGCAAGCTTCGACGCCGCAAAGCGGGTTGGGATTCCGGCACGCTTTGCGTGATCCTCAATTAAATGCATAATACCGTGAATGCATCGGTGGACGGCACTTCCCTCGTCATCCGCACTGCAAAAATCAACACGCCCCGGCTTCTCCTGATACTTTGCCACATGGATCGCGTGGTCTGCAACCTCGCTGATTCCCTCATTCTTTGCCGCAGAAATCGGGATAACAGGCACGCCCAGCATTTCTTCCATCTCATTGATCAAAATGGAACCGCCGTTCTCACGCACCTCATCCATCATATTAAGCGCCACGACCATCGGTGTATCCAGTTCCATCAGCTGCAGCGTTAAATACAGATTTCTCTCAATATTCGTGGCATCTACGATATTGATAATTCCCTTCGGCTTCTCTCCAAGGAGAAATTCTCTCGTCACAATCTCCTCGCTGCTGTACGGAGACATAGAATAAATTCCGGGCAGATCAGTCACAAGTGTATTCGCATGTTCCTTGATCACGCCGTCCTTTCTGTCCACCGTGACGCCGGGAAAGTTTCCCACATGCTGGTTAGAGCCTGTCAGACGGTTAAAAAACGTTGTCTTACCGCAATTCTGATTTCCCGCCAGCGCAAATGTCAGCTGCTCGCCCTCGGGAAGCGGATGTTCGTCCGCCTTTACATGATACTTACCGCCTTCTCCAAGTCCGGGGTGAAGCGCTCTCTTTCTGGCGCTTCTGTCGGACACCTGCTCCTCTGTAAGCTTCGGTATGGCCAGTATCTCAATCTTCTCCGCGTCCGCCAGACGCAGCGTCAGCTCATAGCCGCGGATCTTAAGCTGCATCGGATCACCCATGGGCGCGTATTTAACCAGCGTAACTTCCGCTCCCGGGATCAGTCCCATATCCAGGAAATGCTGCCGCAGAGCCCCCTCGCCTCCGACGCTGAGGATCTGTGCAGATTTCCCGATTTCCAGTTCCTTTAATGTCATCTTATCGTCCTCTCCTCATCCTGTAAGCGGCAGTTCAGCATTGCTGAACCGTCACTCCTGTAATCTTGTAAAACATGTGTGTCTGGATGCATCACTATTATATCAGCCTGCTGCACTTACTGCAATCGGTTTCACCTGCAAAATCCTCTTGATTCCCGCCGCACTTCTGCTATACTGGACTGTAGGATATCTTATAATTACTGGGGGAATATCTATTATGACTGCACAAGCTGAGACAAAAACAAACCAGATTACGGAGGGCGTTATCTGGAAACAGCTGCTGATTTTTTTCTTTCCGATTTTGTTCGGAACCTTTTTCCAGCAGCTCTACAACACCGCCGATGCCATGATTGTGGGACACTTCGTCGGCAAACAGGCCCTCGCCGCCGTGGGCGGCACCACAGGAACTATCATTAACCTTCTGATCGGCTTCTTCGTCGGACTCTCCAGCGGTGCCACGGTAATCATCGCGCAGTATTACGGCGGCAAACAGCCTCAGAAGGTTCACTGGGCGGTACATACCTCCGTCACCTTTTCCATCCTTGCCGGGATCTTTTTGATGGTATTCGGAATTGTTCTCTCCCGCCCCCTGCTCACACTGATGCACACTCCCGACGACGTTATGGACTATGCGGTACTCTATATCCGCATCTATTTTTCCGGAACGATCGCAAATCTGATCTATAATATGGGAGCCGGCATCCTGCGGGCAGTCGGTGATTCTCGGAGACCGCTGTACTTTCTGATGGCAAGCTGCTTTTTAAACATTGGACTGGATATACTGTTTGTCGCCGGCTTTCACGCAGGCGTCGCCGGAGCCGGAATTGCGACGATTCTGTCCCAGTGTTTAAGCGCAGTACTCGTACTTACCGCCCTGATGCGCTCCAAAGACATGTACCGGCTGGAGCTTAAGAAATTACATATTGATGTGCGGATGCTTCGCCGTATTATCCGCATCGGATTCCCCGCCGGTATGGAATCCGTACTTTATTCCCTTTCCAACATCATTGTCCAGTCCGGCGTCAATGGACTCGGCACAGACAATGTGGCAGCATGGGCGGCATACGGTAAGGTCGACGGATTCTTCTGGATGATGATCAGCGCACTGGGCATCTCCGCAACAACCTTTATCGGCCAGAACTACGGCGCAAAGCGTATGGACCGTGTACACAAAGGCGTACGCGTCTGCATGGGTATTGCCATTATCATGACGCTCATCATGGACTTTGCGCTCCTGCTCGGAGGCGATCTGCTCCTGGGACTGTTTACCTCCGATGCAACCGTGCGCGGAATCGGTCATCAGCTGATTCGCTTTATGGTGCCGACCTTTGTAACTTATGTAGCCATCGAGATCTTCTCAGGTGCTCTCCGCGGCGTGGGCGACTGCTGGATACCGATGCTTATTGCAGGAACGGGCATCTGCGGTGTCAGAGTTCTGTGGATCTGGTTCGGACTGCCGAAATTCCCGACCATTCTCGGAGCGGCGTTCTGTTATCCGCTGACGTGGGTGATTTCTACGATTGCGTTTATTATTTATTATTGCTGGTTTAGTAAGCTGAGTAAGAGGAATAAGGAATATTTAAGATGACGGGACGCGGGGCAGCGGCACGGATGTGCTGCTGCCCTGTTAAAATATTATTTTTTCTGCCATTTGACATACCGTTTTTCTTTAGCGATAGTATATCTGCCTGACACATCCAACAGCATACCTCGACATCGTTACGTCCATCCCCGACCATGACCACACATATTTTTCAGTGTTTCCCAGTTGCTTACCTTCACCTTCGGCGTATATCGCTGGGGATTACCCCCGCTCATGCGGGGAATAGCTCCGCGAGAAAATTCTACAAATATCTCACCACGGATCACCCCCGCTTACGCGGGGAATACTGATTGGTCTCATTGACCAGACCTACCCCGGCGCCAACACCTATTTCGACAGCCCTGCCCGCGAGGACGGCAGCCAGAAATGGATGGATTTCATTGACACTTACTGGCATGTGGATTGTGTCCGCAAGATGTCTCTGAGCGCTTTTACAGACCACTATCAGAAGTGGTGCGCCCGCAGGAAGTATAACTTCAGCAAATCAAAAGCCGAAGAAATCTACGGAAAAGCAAAGGAACTCATTCCCGTACTCCCGAAGGACAGCTTTACCAAACGCATCATCCAACAGGCGATTGACCAATTAAACGCTGCGTCACAGACCGTTGAACAGCTTCGCGCCCTTATGAACGAAACCGCCTCCAAACTGCCGGAATATCCGGTTGTCATGGCAATGAAAGGCGTAGATCCTGGTGTCAACGATTCCGGAGATTATTCCCAGAAAAGCGTACATGCTTCCAAACACGGTTCGCCAGTGCTGAGAAAAACCCTGTTCCAGATCATGGATGTACTGATCAAAACCAAACCGGATGATACAGTATATCTGTTCATGGATAAAAAGCGATCGGAAGGCAAGCCGTATTATGTCTATATGACTGCCGGAGCTAATAAATTTTTACGAATCTACTATGGTAGGGTAAAAGAATATCTTTCATCACTTCCGAAATCCAAATAATTCCACAGCACTTTTTCAGACCAGCACAGGTGTGGTGGTCTTATTGTGATACCTATTTTTCAACCTGTATAAAATTTTCAATGTTCATCAATTTAGCCTTGACTTTTTATTTGCAGGCTTATTTAATTCTATTATGAAATCCTTGAGAATAATCTGTCAACTTTTATACCACATTACCCCCGCTCATGCGGGGAATAGCTTTGCGAGAAAATTCTACAAATATCTCACCACGGATCACCCCCGCTTGCGCGGGGAACAGCCAGACCAACACCCTCAAGAGCCGAACCGCACGGGATCACCCCCGCTCGCGCGGGGAACAGCTTCGACTTTCTCTTCCTCGAATACGGGCTTTTTCAACCGTTCTGTTACTTCATACAGCTTCCCGCTGCATTTCTTCGCGAGTATCTTTGCCAGATGGTTCCCGCCTCTCCTGCTCCAGCTTCTATGCCCGT
>CALWSC010000025.1 GCA_944384105.1 uncultured Lachnospiraceae bacterium
CATTCTGATATGTGAGCGCAATCTCGGGAATCAGCACAACCGCCTGCTTTCCCTGTGAGAGAATCCGCTCGATCAGCTCCATATATACCCGGGTCTTGCCGCTTCCTGTGACGCCGTGAATCAGACAGGGCCTTCTCTGTCCGTCCCACTCCTCAAAGATCTGGTTAACAGCAGCCTGCTGCTCAGCAGTCAGCGGCGGCCGCTCTGTCTCCAGAGGCACTTCGGCGTATGGATTTCTCCAGACCTGATGGGAGCATATCTTGAGTACCCCCTGCTCCTGCAGAGCCAGAATCGCATCGCGGGAGATTTTCTGCGTTCCCGCTGCCTCTGAGTATGGGATCTGCCCCCTTTCCCGCAAAAGCAGAAGCAGACGGAGCCGCGCCTTCTGATTCTTTCGGCGGTACAGCTCCTCCTTTTCCTGTGCCTGTTCAGGATTCAGCAGAAGCTTCAGCGTGCGCTCCTCGGCAGCACGCATCTTCTGCTTTACAGGCAGGACTGTCTTTAATGCCTGGATCATCGTGGAGCCGTAGTGCTCGCGGATCCAGCCCGCAAGCGGAAGCAGCTTTGCCTCGACCTCCACGCCGCCGGGCGCATATCCGGTGATGTCTTTTAACTTCTTTTCATCACAAAAAGGCGTGTCGGAGAAGCCTACCACATACCCGGCGATCCTGCGGTTGCCGTTTCCGAACGGCACCAGCACCTTGTCGCCGATCCTGATCTGCCCGGAAAGAGATGCGGGAATGCGGTACTGAAAAGTCCGGTCGATCTGCGAATGAGTAATATCCACAATAATATCCGCATACTTATCCTTCACAAAGTTCCTCCTGCCGCGTCACGCGTTTTTTGCTTTTTTGTCTTCCTCAAGAATCTCGCGAATCAGTACACGCTCATCCATCGGATACTTCTTTCCGCGGATCTCCTGGTAGTCCTCATGTCCCTTGCCGGCAAGCACAATGATGTCGCCCGGCTCCCCATGGTGAATCGCGTAGGCGATTGCCTCTTTTCTGTCCGGGATTTCTACATAGGCACCGTTGGTCTTGGCCATGCCGGTCTTGATGTCATCGATGATCGCCTGAGGTTCCTCGTCTCTCGGATTGTCAGATGTGATGATCGTCAGATCCGCCAGCTTTCCGGATACCTCGCCCATCTCATATCTGCGCAGCTTTGAGCGGTTGCCGCCGCATCCGAAGACAGCAACAAGGCGGTGCGGATGGTACTCACGCAGTGTTGTCAGCAGGCTCTCAAGCGCCATCGCGTTATGCGCGTAATCGATCATCAGCGTAAAGTCCTCCGATACCTTAATCATCTCAACCCTTCCCTTGACCTGCGCCACTTTGAGCGCCGCTGTGATCTTCTCCACAGGCACCTGGAAATGGCGGCAGATCGCAATTGCGGTCAGAGAATTATAGATGCTGAATTTTCCCGGAATGTCAATTTCAACCGGAAAATTCATCAGCCCCTCCACGCGGTAGGCGATGCCGAGATAACCCGGACGCGATACGAGATGTGCATCTGCCGCGCGCAGATCCGCATTTGGTGAAAAGCCGAACGTCTCTAGGCTGCACGTATGACCCTCAATGATCCGTTCAAAATGTTCATCGTCCGCATTCACAATACCGACACGGCACTGCTTTAACAGCATACTCTTGCAGTGCAGATAATCCTCAAAACTGCTGTGCTCATTCGGTCCGATATGATCCGGTTCGATATTCGTAAAAATGCCGTAGTCAAAGACAAAACCGGCTGTGCGGTGCAGCATCAGTCCCTGAGAAGACACCTCCATAACAACACTGTCACAGCCAGCCTCTACCATCTTCGCGAAGGATTCCTGCACTAGGTAGGATTCCGGCGTTGTGTTCACTGCCGGAATGTGTTCGTCCCCGATGATCGTCTCTATCGTGCCGATCAGTCCGACCTTATGTCCCGCATTTTCAAGGATGGACTTTACCATGTAGGTGGTCGTCGTCTTGCCCTTTGTGCCCGTGATTCCTATGGTCTTTAATTTCTCCGCCGGATGGCCGAAATATGCGCAGGAGATAAGAGCCATGGCATATCTCGTATTCTTCACCTGCAGCACAGTCACACAGGATGGCACGTCGACCGGCTCCTCCACGACGAGAACCGCTGCTCCCTTCTCGGCTACGGACGCTGCGAACGTATGACCGTCCACGACAGCGCCGCGGATGCAGATAAACAGAGCGCCCGGCGTCACTTTGCGGGAGTCAGATATGACTGCTGTAATCTCCCGATCCACGCTGCCCTGGATGCAGGTGTATTCCAGACGTTCGAGTAAATTCGTCAGTTTCATTGCTTGTTGCCTCCAATTTTTTCTCATGTATATGCATTCAGACAGCCGCTCAGAACGGCTGCAATAATCCATGTTTAAGCATACCATAGAAGCCGGGTGTTTTCAACCAAAAAGGAGGGCGCCGCGATGCAGCTCTCCCTCCCTCTTTTCTCCGGCATCAGAACAGGCTGATATCACCGCTGATTGTGCCGTTGATTGTAAAATAAGCTTTGCCGTCTTCCGGCTTCATATAGATATCCAGCGTCTCCAGGTCTTTGATCTTATTTCCCTGCTCTTTCCACCACGCTTTAATCTTTGCGATGATTTCCTGCTCCTCTACCTGTTTTCCCTGATACTGTAAGCAAACGTTCACCTTTAACGTCCTCCCTTTCTTTGCTGCAGGCTTCTTCTCCTGCACGTCTTCTTTTACGTCAGCTTCCTTCACCGGTGCTTTCTCTGCCGGTTTCGCTGCACTCTCTTCTATTCTCTCTTCCGTCGGAGCCGGCGCTGTCGGCTGCTGAACCGCTGTCTCCAGCATCTGTTCTCTCTTCTTCGCCATTTTTTTTGCCAAACGCTTCTTTGCCATGATTTCCTCCTTACGTTATATTCTTAACGATTCTATCACACTTTTGGGAATCTGCCAACTAAAATCTGCGTGGGCGCTTTCGTGACCGTTATAATCTCTTTAGAATTTTTTCTCTTTTTTTATAGTTTCGACACACTTTCCTCATATTTTTCCCCTATAATAAAAGCCAGATAGTTGATGAACCACTCACTATCTCCCCCCTCATTAAATACAAAAAACGGAGCAGCAAACGCTGTTCCGTTTTTTGCGTCAGCACAGTTCCGGCGCTTCCTGATAAGCTTCCGGTGCATTTCGGGAAGTATCACCGTTTTCCCAGCGCTGCATCTGAAGCGCCGCGTTGAAATCCCTGACATACCGGTCCGCGATTCCGATCATGCCCAGGCGGTTCTTCTCGGCAGCTTCCTCAATCGCATAGACACGGCATCCCGCCTCCTTTGCAGCCTTT
Organism: uncultured Lachnospiraceae bacterium; assembly: GCA_944384105.1. Lineage (GTDB taxonomy): Bacteria > Bacillota > Clostridia > Lachnospirales > Lachnospiraceae > Egerieimonas_A. The sequence continues at coordinate 3,319 of CALWSC010000025.1, forward strand.
GCAGCGCGGTAAGAGTCCTCCCAGACGATGATCTCGGACGGCTCCAGATGCAGGTGCAGAGACAGACGGATGAAGAAATTCCGGCTTGTCTTCTTCCCCATATTCTCTGCTGTGTAAATTCCCTGGAAGTTATCAAGAATTCCCAGTCTCTCCAGCGCGTCGATCGTGTTCTCCCGTGTTGTGTCGCTTGCGGCAAATATAGTCTCGCCACGGCGCGTCAGATACTTTATATACTCGACGGCGCCCTTCTTTGCCTGCGCCGCATTATGATAATAGAGCTTCATCATGTTTTCCATTTCCTGCGCAATCATATCCTGCGTCTTGCAGATGTAATATGTCTTTCTCAGATACGCGGTGAAATCATCCCAGCTCATGTTCTTTGTCTTCTCATTCATGTTACGCTCCGGCGTCTTGCCGAGGGAGCGCAGATAAGTCTCTCCCAGATGCTCCCATACCTCCATGGAATCCAGAAGCGTACCGTCCAGATCAAATACATATACGCTCATCGTTCTTCTTCCAGCCGAAATCCTGCTTCGCTGTCCTTCTGATTCCGGCATGCAATCCTCCTTCGCATTGTATGGTAATCCAAATCCGGACGTACGTCAATCATTTATTTGGGAAAATATTTTGTTTTCCCTTCCTTTTTAGCATATTCTTTATAATTTTTCCGTTTCTTTTAGACTTTGGACATACTTTCGTCACGTTTTCCTCTTATAATAATACTCGGATAGTTGATGAACCACTCACTATCTCCCCCCTCATTAAAGCAAAAAGGCTGCCGACGGCAGCCTTTTTGTTTTGTCAGTTTTCAGTGATGATTGTTCCCGTTTTGCCGAGATATCCCTCTTTTGCTTTGTCAATCGATGTGATCACGGCACGTCTTCCCCTGCCGCTCTCCACAAACTCAACCGCCGCTTCCGCCTTCGGAAGCATGGAACCGGATTCAAACTGTCCGTTCTCCATATACTGCTTCATCTCAGCTGCCGTGACTTTGCCGAGCTCCCGCTCCTCGTCCGTGTGATACTCAACGGACGCATGCTCCACACTTGTGAGAATCATCAGCACATCCGCGTCAAGCAGCTCCGCAAGCTTTGCGCTGACTAAATCTTTCTCAATTACGGCGCTGGCTCCTGTGAGCTCCTCATTCTGTGCAAGCACCGGAATTCCGCCGCCGCCGCAGGCGATTACGATCTGATCGGCATCAAAGAGCGTACGGATCGCATCCTTTTCCACGATCTCCACAGGCTTCGGTGCTGCAACAATTCTGCGGTATCCGCCCTCAACCTCGGTCACAAAATTACCCTTCTTCTCTTCCGCCTCCGCTTCCTCTGCGGTGAGTATTCTTCCGATGATCTTCTCCGGTTCATTGAACGCCTCATCGTAAGGATCTACCTGAACCTGCGTCAGAATCGTGCTGACCGGCTTGTAGATACCCCTGCGCAGCAGCTCTGCGCGGATGGAATTCTGCAGGTCGTATCCTATGTATCCCTGGCTCATCGCGGAGCAGATCGACATAGGAGCAACCGTATAGGACGGGTGCATCTTTACAAATTCATTCATTGCAGTATGAATCATGCCTACCTGGGGAGCATTGCTGTGCGTGATCGCGATATTCGCGCCCGCTTCCACCAGATCTGCGATGATCTTCGCCGTCTTTCTGGTGGCTTTCTTCTGTTCAGGAAGCGTTGTTCCCAGCGCACGGTGTCCAAGAGCCACCACTACTCGTTTCTTATCCATATCCAATACCTCTCTTATCCAGTTTATCAAAATGCCGCAAACTGCTCCTCCCGCGTTCGAACGGCATCCTTCGATGTGTAAATCAGCATCCGTGTGCAGCTACTGTATGAAGTATAGCACGAACTGATCGTTTTGGCAATTCGTTCCCTGCCGGAAAGCAGCGGCAGATGCAGCCATTCAGCCTCGCTGTAACCTGACCGAATTCTTTTATGAAAGCACCGCGGTCTTCATGACAAAGTACCCCAGCACGACGATACCGAGCACAATGCGGTACCATCCGAATACCTGGAAGTCGTGCTTCTTAATATAACTCATCAGGAACTTGATCGCAAAAATGGATACCGCAAACGCGACCGCCATTCCCAAAAGGAGAATTATAATCTCTGTGCTGCTGAAGGAAAATCCGGCTTTCAGCAGCTTCAATAAACTCGCCCCTGCCATTGTGGGGATTGCGAGAAAGAACGTATACTCTGCCGCCAGCTTTCTCGACATGCCAATCATAATTCCTCCCACAATCGTCGCTCCGGAACGGGATGTGCCCGGTATCACTGCGAGGAGCTGGAATACTCCGATCAGAAGCGCTGTCTGAAACGAAATTTCGCTCAGCCTCGTCAGAGCAGGGCGGCGCGTCCTGTTATACCGCTCGACCAGGATAAAAAGCACACCATAGATAATCAGCATGACTGCGACCACGATGTAATTGTTCAGATGTGCCTCAATCCAGTCATTGAAGGGAAGTGCAATCACAATTGCCGGAATACAGGACACCAGAATCTTCAGCCACAGAATAATTTTGCTCATAAATACATGATTATCGCAGAAAATCTGGATCTTCTCCAGCTTTGGATTCCCGCTCATGTAATTCCAGTTGCTGGGAAGCTCCGGGTGCTTTCTGTGAAACGGCCACAGCTTCTTAAAGTCCAGCACCACTACTGCAAGCACGGCGCCGAGCTGGATCAGCACCAGAAAGACATTCCAGAACTCCTCGGATACGTTCAGCTTTGCAAACTCCTCTACGAGTATCATGTGGCCTGTGCTGCTGATCGGAAGCCACTCCGTGATTCCCTCCACGATTCCGAACAGTATCACCTTTAAAATCTCAATAATATCCATCTTCTCTTTTCCTCAATTTTCCGGCGGGTCAGATGCGCCGCCAATTTTCTATCTCAAGACTATGTTTATTATAGAACAAATATACGGCGCTGACAACAAAATTTTGCCCTGAAGATCCCATAAGAAATCCCCGCCTTGCGGCAGGGATTTCACGTGCAGGATTCTATTATTTTCTGTTCACTTTCGCGATGTCAATCAATGTCAGCTTCTTGATGTCCGTATTTTCCAGACTTGTCACAAGCGCACGCGCTGTGTCGATCGCCGTCAGGACGTTTACGCCTGTCTCGATCGCATTTCTGCGGATCACGAAGCCATCTCTGGAGTGCTCCACGCCCTGCTCCGGGATGTCAATGACAAGGTCAATCTTATGTCCCAGGATCAGATCCATCAGATTCGGGGACGGCTGCTCGATCTTGTTTGTGCGGATTGCATGGATTCCGTTCTCCTTAAAGACTTTCGCAGTGCTTCTCGTCGCGTAGATCTTATATCCGAGCGCCTCAAAGCGTTTCGCAATTTCAACCGCCTCCGGCTTGTCTGCGTCGCGGATGGTCATAATCATATTTTTATGCTTCGGCAGGTTGATTCCCGCACCGAGGAAAGCCTTGTAGAGCGCCTCGTTAAATGTCTCTGCAATTCCCAGGCACTCTCCGGTGGACTTCATCTCCGGTCCGAGGCTGATATCAGCGCCGCGGATCTTCTCAAATGAGAATACCGGCATCTTGATCGCGAAATAATCTGCCTCCGGCTGTAATCCGGGCTCATAGCCCATCTCGCGGATCTTATGTCCCAGAATCACCTTCGTCGCCAGCGGTACGATCGGTATTCCCGTCACCTTGCTGATATACGGAACAGTACGGCTGGAGCGTGGATTTACCTCGATGACATAGACCTCTTCGCCGCAGACGATAAACTGAATATTGATCATTCCGATTACGTGCAGCGAGCGCGCCAGGCGCTTCGTGTACTCCTCAATTGTCTTCTTCGCGGTATCGCTGATCGTCTGTGCCGGATATACGGAAATACTGTCTCCGGAGTGGATACCCGCACGCTCGATGTGCTCCATAATACCCGGGATCAGGATGTCTTCGCCGTCGCAGACCGCGTCGACCTCGATCTCCTTGCCGACAAGATATTTATCTACCAGGATCGGGTGTTCCTGCGCGATGCGGTTGATCACACCGATGTACTGATCCACGTCCTCATCGTTGATCGCAATCTGCATTCCCTGTCCTCCAAGTACGTAGGACGGGCGCACCAGCACCGGATATCCCAGCTCGTTCGCCGCGCGGATCGCCTCGTCCGCTGTATATACCGTATGTCCCTTCGGACGCGGGATATGGCACTCCTCCAGAATCTGGTCAAAGAGCTCTCTGTCCTCTGCGGCGTCCACGTTCTCAGCAGATGTTCCGAGAATCTTCACGCCCATTTTAATCAGTGCCTCTGTCAGCTTGATCGCAGTCTGCCCTCCGAACTGCACGACTGCGCCGTCCGGCTTCTCAATATTTACAACATTTTCCACATCCTCCGGGGTCAGCGGCTCGAAGTACAGCTTGTCTGCTATATCAAAGTCCGTACTTACCGTCTCCGGATTATTATTGATGATGATCGTCTCATAACCCTCTTTTGCAAACGCCCAGGTACAGTGTACAGAACAGAAGTCAAACTCGATTCCCTGTCCGATGCGGATCGGTCCGGAACCCAGTACGAGAACTTTCTTTCTGTCGCTTCTGCCGTCCGCCTCATTCTCTCCGCCGTATACGGAATAGTAGTACGGCGTCGTCGCTGCAAACTCAGCCGCGCATGTATCCACCATCTTATAGGAAGCAGTGATATTCCACTGGCGGCGCAGCTCCTTGATCTCGCTCTCTTTTCGTCCTGTCAGACGCGCGATCACGGTGTCCGGGAATTCGATGCGCTTCGCCTCACGCAGCAGATCTTCCGTCAGTTCTCCGCTGCGAAGCGCCTGTTCCATCTCCACGAGAATGGCAAGCTTATCGATGAACCAGATATCAATCTTCGTGATATCATGGATCTCCTCGTAGGAAATGCCTTTTCTGAGTGCCTCAGCGATACGCCAGATCCGCATATCATCCACAGTCTTTAAATCCTCTAAGAGCTCTTCTCTTGAAAGCGCTGTGAAATCATAGGACATCAGGCTGTCTACATGCTGCTCCAGAGAACGGATTGCCTTCATCAGGGCGCCCTCAAAGTTATTGCAGATGCTCATAACCTCTCCGGTTGCCTTCATCTGTGTGGTCAGCGTTCTCTTTGCACTGATGAACTTATCAAACGGCAGACGCGGGATCTTTACCACACAGTAATCAAGCATGGGCTCAAAGCTTGCGTACGTCTTTCCGGTGATGGCGTTCGGGATCTCATCGAGCGTGTAGCCGAGCGCGATCTTCGCAGCTACCTTTGCGATCGGGTAACCGGTCGCCTTGGAAGCGAGCGCAGAAGAACGGCTCACACGCGGATTCACCTCAATTACGCAGTACTCAAAGCTCTCCGGGTGCAGCGCATACTGCACGTTGCAGCCTCCGGTGATTCCCAGCTCGCTGATGATATTCAGTGCGGAAGTACGCAGCATCTGATATTCCTTGTCGCCAAGCGTCTGAGACGGAGCCACGACGATACTGTCTCCCGTGTGTACGCCGACAGGGTCAATATTCTCCATATTGCAGACCGTTATGCAGTTGCCTGCACTGTCGCGCATTACCTCGTACTCGATCTCCTTCCATCCTGCGATGCAGCGCTCCACGAGAACCTCTCCAACACGGGAAAGGCGCAGACCGTTGCTCAGGATTTCAACGAGCTGCTCCTCGTCATAGGCAATTCCGCCGCCGCTTCCGCCGAGCGTATAGGCCGGGCGCAGCACGACCGGATAGCCGATCTTATTCGTGAATGCGATTCCGTCTTCTACGTTCGTCACTACGAGGGATGCGGCAACAGGCTCGCCGATCTTTTCCATGGTATCCTTGAACTCCTGACGGTCCTCCGCCTTGCGAATTGTCTCGGAGGTTGTACCGATCAGACGCACGTTATGCTCTTTTAAGAAGCCTTTTTCCTCAAGCTCCATTGCGAGGTTTAATCCGGCCTGTCCTCCCAGCGTCGGAAGTACGCTGTCCGGCTTCTCCTTGAGGATGAGCTGCTCTACGACCTCCACAGTCAGCGGCTCAATATATACACGGTCAGCGATATCCTTGTCGGTCATGATCGTTGCCGGGTTGGAATTGAGGAGCACTACCTCAATGCCTTCTTCTTTTAAGGAACGGCATGCCTGTGTGCCCGCGTAGTCAAACTCCGCTGCCTGTCCGATGATGATCGGACCGGAGCCTATCACTAAAACTTTCTTAATATCCGGATTCTTTGGCATTAGTTTTTACCTCCCATCATTTCCATAAATCTGTCAAACAGGTAGCTGGAATCCTGCGGTCCCGGGCAGGCTTCCGGATGGAACTGTACAGTGAAAATATTCTTGCCCGTGTAGCGCAGTCCCTCGTTTGTTCCGTCGTTGACATTCACAAATGCCGGAACAGCAACAGCCGGATCCAGGTTGTCCGTATCAACCACATATCCGTGGTTCTGGGAAGAGATATAGACTCTTCCTGTCTCAAGATCTTTGACCGGATGGTTGCCTCCTCTGTGTCCGTATTTGAGGCGGTGGGTATCCATGCCATTGGCAAGCGCCATGAGCTGATGTCCAAGGCAGATTGCAAAAATCGGCACATCGGACTCATACAGCTTCTTAACTTCCTTAATAATATCCGTGCACTCTTTCGGATCGCCCGGTCCGTTGGAGAGCATAATGCCATCCGGAGATGCCTTTAAAATCTCCTCCGCAGTTGTGTTCGCCGGATAAATTGTAACCTGGCAGCCTCTCTTATTCAGGGATTTCGCAATGTTATTCTTTGCACCGAAATCCATCAGAGCGACCTTCGGCCCGTTCCCCTTTAAAACGGTTTTCTCGGAGCAGGTAACCTTCTCGACCACCTTGCCCGTCGTATATGCTTTTAACTTTGGAATGATTTCGTCAAGATCATAGTTCTCGTTCGTGGTAATCATGCCGTTCATGGTTCCCTCTTCGCGGAGAATTCTGGTCAGTGCTCTCGTGTCGATCCCGGCAATCCCCGGTATATCGAAGCGTTTGAGGAAGTTCTGAATTGTATCCTGGCTGCGGAAGTTGCTGGGCAGCCGGGAGAGTTCCCGTACAATGTAGCCGTCCGGCCACGGACGCAGAGACTCCTGGTCCTCATAACAGATTCCGTAGTTTCCGATCAGAGGATACGTCATGCAGACTGCCTGTCCCGCATAGGAAGGGTCCGTCAGCACTTCCAGGTATCCCGTCATCGAGGTATTGAAGACGATCTCACTGATCACTTCTTTCTTAGAACCGATACTGGTTCCGGTAAATACATGCCCATCTTCTAATATCAGAAAAGCTTTCATCATTCCACCGTTATCCTTTCTTTTTTTATAGATAAACCTTTATGCATCTGACTGCATAGCGCATCACTGCCCTGAAAAGTCCAGCAGGTGCACTTGGCATCCCTAAATCCATTTCGCCTATCGGCGCGGATTTTCATAGTAAATATGCAAAAAAAAAGAGTATGGTACTCCTTTTTAATCTTATAGATTTTATCACACTATCTTGTCTTTTTCAACAATTTTCTGCATAAATTTTTGTGAATTGTAACAACTCCGTTTTTCCTAGCCATAACGTGATTTCTTATGGTTTCATTGTCCCCAATATGTGCAGCTGGAATTGTCTCGGTTTTCTTAATAATTTAAATTTTTTTGAAAAAAGGTATTGACTTTTCTCTCCGTCTCTGGTATAGTATGTCCTGTAAGCGAGAGTTGCTTACAAAACCTTATAAGATATGCAGGAGTGGCGGAATTGGCAGACGCGCAGGCTTCAGGTGCCTGTGGTGGCAACATCGTGTGGGTTCAAGTCCCGTCTCCTGCACGCAGGAACAGCTTTCCAAATCGGAAAGCTGTTTTTCTGTTTATGCCCGTGAGAAACTCATCGCAAAAGCGGCAGGAAGATAATCTGTTTAAAATATATAGCGTAATTTTGCCGCCGGCAGTTCCATTAAACTATCAATATATCTCATACTATGAACCGGCTCAAGCGCCGCTGCCGGCTCGTCAAGGATAAAGCTTGGCGCATCAAAATTTTTTTAAAAAAACTGTTGACTTTTCCTCTCCATCCTGCTATTATATCTTTTGTCGGTAAGACATCGGCAAACTTCATAAGATATGCAGGAGTGGCGGAATTGGCAGACGCGCAGGCTTCAGGTGCCTGTGGTGGCAACATCGTGTGGGTTCAAGTCCCGTCTCCTGCATCTTTTTTATAACCCGGATTTATTTTTACGAGGAAATAAATCCGGGTTATTGTTTTATGCAGGACTCTGCATATTGTCAATTGTATCTGCAGACTCCTGGTTCATCATCTATTTCGCAGGCTCCGCATTTCTATCACTCCACATCTTTGTCTCTATATATCACGCAGAGGCAGAATACTACTCGCTTATTTTCTGAAACACCGGTTTCAGCGCCGGATAGATCTCCCGGAATTTCCCGTATTGCTTCTCATATTTAGCGACAAGCTCGGGCTCGGGTTCTACCGTCTCTCTGATATGTACAAGATGCGCTGCCGCTGTCTGGACATCCGGATATTCTCCGCAGCCTACGGCCGCAAGAATTGCTCCGCCAAGAGCCGGTCCCTCTTCATTTTCAAGGACGTCTACCTTGAGGTTCAGAATGTTGGCAACCATCTTCTTCCACAGAGGACTCTTGGCGCCGCCGCCGCAGATTTTCGTGCGCTCAATCGTGATTCCGAGACTTTTTGCAACCTCAAGAGAATCTCGCAGCGCAAAGATGACACCCTCTAAGACCGCCTGCGTCATCTCCTCACGGGTGGTGTCCATGGTCATTCCGGTGAAGGTAGCACGTGCCTGAGGGTCATTGTGCGGGGAACGCTCGCCCATCAGATACGGAAGGTAGAAGACATGATTTTCGCCGAGTCTTCGGATTCCCTCCTGCTCTCCTGCAAAGTCAGATGTCTTTAAAATCTCTTCCATCCACCACTTATTGCACGATGCAGCGCTCAGCATGCAGCCCATCAGATGATAGCCGCCGTCTGCGTGCGCAAAGGAGTGCAGTGCATTGTGGCTGTCCACACGGAAATTTCGGCTGGAAATGAAGATCGTTCCGCTTGTTCCGAGGGAAATGTTGCAGTGTCCCTCACCCACAGTTCCGGTTCCGACTGCTGCTGCCGCATTATCTCCGGCTCCTGCAATGATCTTTACATTTTCGGAAAGTCCCAGATTCTCTGCGATCTGCGGCTTTAAGGTTCCCACAACCTCATAGCTCTCATACAGATCCGGAAGCTGCTCCCTCGTAATACCGCAGATCTGCATCATTTCCTCCGACCAGCGCTTATGTTCCACATCCATCAGCAGCATACCGGATGCATCGGAATAGTCGCTGCAGAATGTTCCGGACAGGCGGTATGCCAGATAATCCTTCGGAAGCATGATCTTTTGGATACGCGCAAATTTCTCCGGCTCATTCTCTCTCATCCAGAGAATCTTCGGCGCGGTAAATCCGGTAAACGCGATGTTTGCCGTATAGTCTGACAGCTTCTCCGTTCCAACCTCGCGGTTTAAGTAATCCGTCTCTTTTGTGGAACGTCCGTCGTTCCAGAGAATTGCCGGGCGGATGACTTCATCGTTTTCATCGAGAGTCACAAGACCATGCATCTGTCCCCCGAAACTGATTCCCGCCACCTGGCTCTTATCACAGTCCGCCGTCAGCTCGCGGATGCCCTCAATGCTCTCTTGGTACCAGTCCTCCGGGTTCTGCTCTGACCATGCCGGGTGCGGGAAATACAGCGGATACTCCCTGGAAACAATCTTCTCGATCTTACCGTCACTGTTCATCAGAAGCAGCTTGACAGCAGATGTACCGAGATCTACACCGATATATAACATGACATCTTTCCTCCTTATGCTTTCACGGACAGCTTTCCCCGGCACGCCGTCACAGCTTCCGGCGCCCGGGGAAATCTTATCCATTTTTATTGTAAATAGGTTTGACTGATGGCAATATTTATGCAAACGGATTTTCCGTCTTGTATCTTACGCCCTTCGGCTGATTATAGCCAATCTCCTCCACATCGACGCCGATGTACTTGAAGACCTCAAACAGCTCCTTGCCGTAATTGCCGAACGCAACAGCTCCGTGGTGCGGATAGTTGCCCTCGATCAGAACATGACGGTAGAATCTGCCCATCTCCGGGATCGCAAATACGCCGATGGAACCGAAGGAACGCGTTGCAACAGGAAGCACCTCGCCCTGTGCGATGTATGCGCGCAGCTTATTGTCCGCTGTGCTCTGCAGACGGTAGAACGTGATATTGCCCGGCTTAATGTCGCCCTCTAAGGTTCCCTGCGTCACCTCGGCCGGCAGCGTTCTCGCCATAATCATCTGATACTTCATCTCGCAGAATGCCAGCTTTCCGGAAGCAGTATTTCCGCAGTGGAATCCCATGAAAGTATCCTTTAAGGTATAATTATATTTTCCCTCAATGTCGGATTTATACATATCCTTCGGCACTGTATTGTTGATATCCAGAAGCGTTACCGCATCCTGGCTGATCACGGTTCCGATAAATTCGCTGAGCGCACCGTAGATATCCACCTCGCAGGATACCGGAATGCCCTGTGCGGTCAGACGGCTGTTCACATAGCATGGCACAAACCCGAACTGTGTCTGGAATGCCGGCCAGCACTTGCCCGCGATTGTCACATACTTGCGGTATACTCTGTGCTCCTCGATCCAGTCCTTTAAAGTCAGCTCGTACTGTGCAAGCTTCGGAAGGATCTCCGGCTTCTTATTTCCGGTTCCCAACTCCTCTTCCATTTCCTTTACGACAGCCGGAATTCTCTCATCGCCGGCATGTTTATTAAACGCCTCAAACAAGTCGAGCTCGGAGTTCTCTTCGATCTCCACACCCAGGTTATAGAGCTGTTTGATCGGCGCATTGCAGGCAAGGAAATTTAACGGGCGCGGTCCGAAGCTGATGATCTTCAGATCGTTTAATGCGATCACTGCACGTGCGATCGGCAGAAATTCATGAATCATATCTGCGCAGTCCTCTGCGTCTCCAACCGGATACTCCGGAATGTACGCTTTGATGTTGCGCAGCGCCAGGTTATAGCTTGCATTTAACATGCCGCAGTAAGCGTCGCCGCGTCCCTGACAGAGATCATCTCCCGTCTCCTCAGCGGCAGCAACAAACATTTTCGGGCCGTCAAAATGCTTTGCCAGAAGGGTCTCGGAGATCTCCGGACCAAAGTTTCCCAGATATACGCACAATGCGTTGCAGCCCGCTTTCTTAATGTCCTCGAGCGCCTGCACCATATGGATCTCACTCTCCACGATACATACCGGACACTCGTAAATGTCCTCTGCGTCATACTTATCAGCGTAAGCCTTTACAAGAGCCTTTCTTCTGTTTACAGACAGACTCTCCGGGAAACAGTCGCGGCTCACCGCAACGATTCCAAGCTTTACTTTCGGCATATTGTTTGTCAGCATTGTATTTTCCTCCTTCATTATACGGTCAGATTTTCACCTGTAAGTCCCACGAACGCGCCATCAATACCCGCCTCCGGGTGCGCGATCAGCCATTTGTTTCTCGCAGTCATCCTATGCGCTTCTCCCTTATCCGGAACGGCAAAGCTCAGCTCCGTGTTTGTCCCCTTCGGAAGAATGACTACACAGCGGAAGCCCTTTTCCTGGGCGCTGCACGGTGCATAGTGAAGCGTCGTTGCATAGACTTCAATCATTGTTCCAGCCGGCACGAGAAACGCCTCGCAATTTGCTGTGTCATATGTTCCATCCTCCTGGATGTCCTGCTCACAGCCGAGAATCAGGATCAGATCATTGACCGCAATATTAATCTCCGAGCTTCTGTGATATTCAAGCGCATTCAGCTTATGATTCCTGCCGTTGCAGTATCCGATCTGAATCGGCAGACCGCCGAAGCCGTACTGCTCGATCTGCTTTGCCTCTGCAAGCGCTTCCATGGTCTCATCGGACGGCACATAAATAACCTCATCCGGCAGCGGCGTGTGTTCCATCTCGCGGAGAATTCCTCCGATCTCATAACCCGTCATGATTTTTCCGTATTTTCGGAAAGACGGATCTGTCACTTTCTTAATTTCCATGTCTGTAAAACCTCCCATGGCTTTATACTGTTCTCATTATATCAGCCTCACTGCTCCCGCGCGTCTGAAAAATTGACACTGTTATGGCATTTTTTTGTCTTTTTTCTGTATTCACTCGGCATGAGCCCGTATTTTTTCCGAAACTCTCCGGAAAAGGACTTGCTGTTCGCAAAACCGTGGCGCAGGGCAATATCCGAGATTGTATGATCCGTATTTGCCAGTTCCTCCACTGCGCGCTCAAGCCGCACTCCCTGCAGATAGGACTTATAATTCGTGCCGGCGTATCTGCGGAACATCCGCGACAGATATGCCGGGGTATAGCCGAAAATATCTGAGAGCTTCTCCAGTGAAAGTTCCTTTGTGTAGTTAGCGCGGATATACGAAGTGATTACGGAGAGCCGCGTCATTTTTTTGTGGCGGCGGACAAGTTCAGGACTGACCTCCTCCTTGCGGTATTTTGTCACCAGAAGATACAAAAGCTCGTAAAAACTGCTCTGCATTCTCCACTCATATCCCGTTTCACGCCGCTGCGCGGCATCATACATCTGAGCGATCAGCTCCATGATCTTTCCATCCTGCTTGCGGGGACTGTGCGTAAAGAGAACCAGCCCCTCATCCGTATAATAATTTTCAAACATCCCGAGCGGGATCTGCAGAACGATCGTACGATTCGGGCGCGGTGACGCTACAGAGTGCACCTCATTGGAATTCAGCAGTATGAACTCGCCGGGGTGCAGCGGATACTTCTCATCGTTCACATAGAACGTCAGCTCTCCCTCATAGAGCGCAAAGATCTCCACCGACCGGTGCCAGTGGCGGTCCCTGACGTAGCCGCCGTCCTTACCCTCAAAGAGAAATAACTTAAATGGGAATCCCCGGTCGGGGACAATCAGTTCGTGTTCAAAATTCATGCCGTTTTCTCCTGTCCTCTCACGATGCGAGCACGCCCTCTGCCTCCAGCCAGTCGATAAAGTCGCGTACCTGGGCGCGCAGCTCCTCTTCATCCGCCTTACGGAAATACTCCTCCTGCTCCTCTCCTGACAGCTCCGTCAGTTCGCGGAGAGTATCTTCATCATCCAGCAAAGCAGAGGAGGCACAAGGGTCATATAATATGCCCTTGCTGATGGTTCTCTGCTCCTCCCTGTCATCCTTTGCCAGGATATCCCTGTGCTCTTCGGCTGCATCCTTAATATGATATACCGAGACGGTACTTCTGTTTTCTTCATAGCCCCACGCTTCCGCGTCGCCCGCAGATATGTACTCCACACCGATTTTTCCGTCCTCTGTGACCAAATCCATCGGCTTGTCCGATCTTCTGAGTGCATCCGGCGCCGCCTGCACCGGATTATCCTCCAGTTTCAGATTTCCATACAGCTCAGCCTCTGCCCGGATGATCTCTTTTGCCTCCGACTCGCTCAGAAAAAACGTGCGGACAACGGACACGCATCCGGTGCTCATGGTGCCTTCTCCATGCAGAAACAGCGGTGCAACATTTCCATTCTCTCCTTTTGCGCCGCAGCCCGCCAGCATCGCCGCTGAGCACATTCCAAGCGCGGCAATCACCATGGGATTTGCTCTCCACCGCGCGGGCAGGCGTTCAAGCAGTTCCGGATGCGCCTGAACCTTGCGTTCATCCGGATAATCCGGGGTTTTATAGTTTTTTACCGGCCTTACTTCCATTCTCTCTTCCCTCCTCTCACCGCTTCAGATCCTCCACCAGAGAAATCAGCGGAAAAATCTGATTGTAATGCTTCTGAATAAACATCCCGTTTCTATCTCTGTACAGCCGCTCTGCCATCCGATCCACTATCGGGAACAGGATGCGCTCGTGCTCACACAGAATCGCAGGCACGCTTCCTATGCTTCCCGTCACCTGATAATTCAGACATCCGCAATGGCAATTACAGCGCCCCAGCACTGCGCAGCCGCTGCACTCGGGCTTCGTCAGCTCATTCTCCCGATAGAGCGCCAGACGCCTTCGCTCATTCATTCCGCTTACCACATTCCCGATACAGAACTCCTCTTTCCCCACAAACTGCGTACAGGGATACATACGCCCATCCGGAGCTACCGATACCTGGCGGATGCCGAACTCGCAGCGCTCATGGCAGTAATTCTCTCCCCGAATATGGCTCGCGATCTTCAGTTCAAATGGGCTGAAATAGAACTTTTCCTCCCTTCGGGTCAGTTTCTCATACCATTTTGCCAGTATATGGTACTGTCTGCCCAGAATCCGAACGGTCCGGTCACTCCATTCTCCCGAATAATCCAGCGAACAGATAAAATAGTGAAACCCCTTCTCCCACAACTCCTGCACACCCTGGGCATACCACTGTACTGTCTCAGGCGTCACGGTCATCATCACCGGAGCATACGGATGCAATGCAAGGAGCTCTCCCATTACAGCGTTCAGACGTTCCCAGGTCGGTGCGCCCGATTTATCCTTTCTGTGCAGGTCGTGCGCCTCCTTCGTGCCGTCGCATGAAAGCGCAATCAGAATTCTCTCGCGCGCAGCGTATTCCAGAAATTCCGAGTCAAGAAGCGTTCCGTTCGTCGTCATTTTAAAGTGAAACCGCATCGGGTATTCCCGCTCAAGCTGTCTGCAGTACGTCACAATCTCAGCAATCCTGTCCCTGCACAGCATCGGCTCGCCGCCGAAGAATCCGATGCCTACCGTCTCCTGTCCCTGCCGCGCGGCTAGAAGCGCAGCGGCACGCGCTGTCTTACTGTCCATATATTCTTTCTTCCGGCAAACGTAGCAGTAATCACACGCCAAATTGCAGTCATTTGTCAGATGCAGTATAAAATGCATATGAATCCCCCTCTGATATCAAAAAACAGAGCAGACGCTGCCGTCTGCTCTGTATCATTGTCCGGATCTTCCTCTGCCATGACAGAGCGCCGCCAGCGCTGTGCCTGCAAAGATTGCGAAATCGGACAGATTGAATACGATTTTGCTTATCCTCTTCCATCTGCTCCGAAAACTTATGTAGTCTGTCACACTTCCCTTGATGGCACGGTCCGCCCAGTTATTCCAGCCCCCGCCGAGCAGCAAGGCAAGTCCCAGTTTCTCACCTGTTCGTCCCGGTCTGCGCACCAGATACAGGAAGTATACAGACAAAACCGACAGCAGCAGAACGGTTCCCCGCAGCACGGTCTTCGCATGACTGCGGAGAATTCCCAGAGCAGCGCCGGGATTCTCCATGCGCTGCAGAATCACTGCCCCGCCGGCAAGCTGTCTTCTCTCCTTCTCCTTCAGGCGGTATTCTGCGCACCGCTTTGCAAGAAGATCCAGAAGAAAGATCCCCGTAAAGATTCCTATAAATATCATGTGCTTATTCCTTTGTCTGATCCTCCTGCTCAGCTTCGGAAGATTCCTGTACTTCCGTGGCAGGCTCCTGCGGCTGTGCTTCCTCCTGCACCGTCTCTTCATGAGCTGGCTCTCCGCCAAACTCCTCCTCTGTCTTCGGAATCGGTGCGCCGCAGTGCATACAGAACGCTGCCTCCTTCGGGATATGCGCTCCGCATGCCGGACAGATGCTCTGACCGCGCTTTGCAGCGATCTTTTCTCTGTATCCGGCAAGCTCCTTCTGAAGTTCTAAGATCTCATCACAGATATCGGAAATCTCTTGATCCATCGCCTCTCCATCCACAAAGCGGCGGAATACGATCTCTCCAAGATCACAGAAATTACGCTCCGTCTTGCGCTCGCAGGCTGTAATTCTGGAGCGGAGCTTCTGAATTCCTATAAATTCGTTTGTCTTCTTCTCCACCGTCTCCGCTGTCTTCTTCAGTGTATTCCCCAGATCCTCAAAAAAATCTTCCATAAATATCCTTCTCCTTTCCGGCGCTCCTCGCCGGCGCCTCTGTCTACTGCTGTGTCGAGAGCATCGGAATCTCCTGACCCCTTAAAAGGATCTTCGGTCCTCCGGTATGCTCAATATATCCCTCAGTGATTACCACCTCTCCGATGGAGTCATCCTTAGGTATCTCATACATAATGTCCAGCATATATTCCTCGAGAATTGCCCGCAGCGCTCTCGCTCCCGTATCCTTCTCAAGCGCCTTCTTTGCGATCGCGCGCAGCGCTCCGTCCTCGAACTCCAGCTTCACCTCATCGAGCTCCAAAAGCTTCTTGTACTGCTTCAAAATGGCATTCTTCGGCTCCTTTAAGATCTGCACAAGCATATCCTCCGTCAGCCCCTGCAGTGTGAATACGACGGGAAGCCGTCCCAGAAACTCAGGAACCATGCCAAAGGTGCGCAGATCCTCAGTCGTCACCTTATCAAGAATATTCTTATCTCCGTCGTACTTGTCTCTTAATTCAGACTGAAAACCGATCGCAGAGCTCTTCGTCAGACGATCCTTTATGACATTCTCCAGATCCGGGAACGCTCCGCCGCAGATAAAGAGAATATTGCGGGTATTCACCGTTGTCAGCGGAACCATCGCGTTCTTGCTGTTGGCTCCCACCGGCACCTCGATATCGCTTCCCTCGAGAAGTTTCAGCATCCCCTGCTGCACTGCCTCTCCGCTGACATCCCTCTGGTTCGTATTCTTCTTCTTTGCAATCTTGTCAATCTCGTCGATAAAGATAATGCCGTGCTCAGCGCGCTCCACGTCATTGTCCGCAGCCGCCAGAAGCTTCGACACTACACTCTCCACATCGTCCCCGATATATCCCGCCTCAGTCAGCGACGTCGCGTCAGTGATCGCAAGCGGCACGTCCAGAAGGCGGGCAAGTGTCTGCACCATATAGGTCTTGCCGCTTCCGGTAGGTCCGATCATCAGCATATTGGACTTCTCAATCTCCACATCCGTGTCTGTTGCGAATACTCTCTTGTAATGGTTGTACACCGCCACGGACATAACCTTCTTCGCATGCTCCTGCCCGATAATATATTCGTCAAGCTGCTTCTTAATCTTATGCGGCGGCGGGATATCCTTAATACTGAAACTCTTCTTGGATTCCTTCTTTTCCTCTTTGCGCTTCTTGAGCCGCTGGCGCTCCGGCACGCGGTTCTGTATGCTGGACAGGTCGATCATCCCCATATTCGGGGGAAGATTGTTGATCAGATCTGTATAATTAATGTTTCCATTATTCATGGAATCAAAGCTCTTCTGCATGCAGTCCATGCAGATGTGTATATTATTGGGCAGTTCAATCATCTTGCCCGCTTTGCTCTCCGGTCTTCTGCACAGAAAGCAGACTTTTTCATATTCGTCCGCGGAATCGTGATCCTGATGTCCCGCGGTGTCCGGTCTGTCTTTATCTTCAGGCATATAACACTCCTCACTTTCCATTCATGGTCTTATTATAGCGTAAAAGCATAGCTCCCACAAGTGAACTTTTTCTAAAATACGAAGAGCAGAAATCTTCTCTTCCCGAATAAGATTCTGCTCTTCCAACTGCAAACCTGTTAGTCTGTTATCTTAATTATTTTCTTCAATCGGCTGCTGATCTGCCTTGTCTCCCAGAGTGACGCTCACAGTCTGCTCCTTATACTCACCGTCGCTGGAGCGGCTGATCGTAACGTCCACAGTCTCGCCCTTCTTATAGTATGTCAGGCGCTCGGACAGCTCATCGATGGAGCCCACTTTCACGCCGTCAAACTTAGTAATAATATCTCCGGATTTGATGCCGGCCTTATCCGCCGGTCCGTCTTTCTCAACGTCCGTTACCGGTATACCCTCCGGCATATTGTAAAGCTGTGCGATCTGTGCCGCGACATCGGAGGATATATTTGATGAGGTGATACCCAGGTATGACGCTTCATTGTCATCCACCTTTGTTCTTGTCTCCATGTTCATAAGATTCTGCAGAATCGGCTCCGCAGTCTCCAGAGGAATCGCGAATCCGATGCCTTCCACATCCGTATCTGCATACTTGGAGGAATTGATGCCGATGACCTCGCCATCCATATTCAGCAGCGCGCCTCCGCTGTTGCCCGGGTTAATCGCCGCATCCGTCTGGATCAGCTTCGTGTCGCTGTCCTGAATCTGACGATCCAAAGCGCTGATATATCCGCTCGTTACAGACTGTCCGATACCCAGTGCATTTCCGATTGCCACTACCTGTTCACCGAGAACCAGCTTGGTGGAGTCACCGAGCGCCGCCACTTTAATTACGTTCTGTGTCTCAGCTGAGATGTCGGAAAGCTTTACTGCAATCACGGCTAGATCGTTGTCCGGATCTGTTCCCTTTGTCTGCGCGCTTACCACGCTGTTGTCCGTAAAGCAGACAGAAAGCGTCGTAGCGCCTTCAACTACATGATTGTTCGTTGCAATCAGCAGCTCTGTGTCGTTCTGTCCCACAATGATGCCGGAACCGCTGCTCGGCTCCTCCTGCTCATATCTGCGGCCGAACCAGTCCGTAACCTCCTGTACGCTGACATTGGTGATAGATACTACGGACGGCATCGCTATCTCCGCCACATCCGCAACAGAGTTACCGCTAGCTGCTGTATTGCCGCTGTCAGAATCCTTCACGGTATCCTGTACCTGCGGGATTACAACCTGTGAGACCTTCTCATCCTCACCCCTAATGGCATCTGCCGCAAGGTTTACGCCCTGGAACACCCCGCCTGCGACGAGTCCGAATACAACTGCAAGCCCTACGGCAAGCCCGTACTTTCTCGCAGTGGACGCCGGCTTATGCGTCCTGGGAGTCTTCTCTTTCTTTGCTTTTCTGCCATTATGATGCTCAGTCTCAGGCGCAGAGAACTGATACGGCCGGTACATTCTGCTGTGCTCCTTTGGCTGCTGCTCCTGCGCGTTCTGCTCAGCGTTCTGATGCTGTGCGTCCTGGTGCGGGACTTCACCGGTCTCATCTGTACTGTGGAAGCTCTCATCCGAGCTGCTCTGGCTATCCGGGTTCTTCACCTTCGGATTTACCCAGCTGTAGGTGCTGCTCTTCGGTGTGCTCTCAGAGGTTGTCTCCTGTTCGTTATTATCTGATGAGACATGATCGATTTTGTTTTCATTTTCATTTTCGATTCCGTCTCTTTTAATTTCGTCACTCATTGTTGTTACCCCTTTTCTCATTTATCTTTGTATAAGCACAGTTTACCTGCGATTTGTGTTCATTTTGTGATGAAATATTTAAAATTACATGAATTGGAGGTACTATTCGACTGTCACGGATTTCGCGAGATTTCTCGGCTTATCTACGTCAAGGCCGCGTCCGAGAGCCACATAGTACGCAAAGAGCTGCAGAGGTATTACGGCGAGAGAATTCGTAAAATACGGGTTGATCTCGGGCAGATATATCACATAGTCCGCATTCTTCTCAAGATCCGCATGATTGGCATTTGCGACAGCCATAACAAAGGCTCCGCGGGTACGAACCTCCTGGATATTGCTGAGCATCTTCGGGTACAGCTCCTCCTGCGTGAGCACCGCTACGACGAGAGTGCCCTCCTCAATGAGCGAGATCGTGCCGTGCTTTAACTCTCCCGCCGCATACGCCTCAGAGTGAATGTAAGAAATCTCCTTGAGCTTCAGGGAACCCTCCAGCGATATTGCATAATCGAGTCCGCGGCCGATAAAGAAAATATGATCTGCCGCCAGATAGCGGTTAGCGAACTTCTGAATCCGTTCCTGAGAGCCAAGCAGGAATTCCACCTGCCGCGGAAGCTGCTGCAGCGCTTCAAGCATGGAGGTAAATTCCGCCTCAGAAATCGTTCCGCGCACACTTGAAAACTTCATTGCGAGCAGGTACAGTGCAACAAGCTGCGTACTGTACGCCTTTGTCGTCGCAACCGAAATCTCCGGTCCCGCCCAGGTGTAGAGCACATGATCCGCCTCCCGTGCAATCGAACTTCCGACAACGTTTACGATTCCCAGAACACGGCTTCCCCTTGTCTTTGCCTCACGAAGCGCCGCGAGTGAGTCCGCAGTCTCTCCCGACTGGCTGATGACAATAACCAGTGTCTGTGTATCAAGAATCGGATTGCGGTAACGAAACTCCGATGCCAGATCCACCTCTACAGGAATACGCGCCATACCCTCCAGTACGTATTTTCCGGTTACTCCGGCGTGATATGCAGAGCCGCATGCCACGATATAGATCTTGCTGATCTGTGCAATTTCCTCATCACTCATGCCCAGCTCATCCAGCACGATCCTGCTGTCCCGGATACGCGGGCTCATCGTATCAGCAACCGCTTTCGGCTGCTCATAGATCGCTTTCATCATGAAGTAATCGTATCCGCCCTTCTCCGCTGCGCTTATATCCCATGAGATCTCTGACGGCTCCTTGACCAGTTCCTCCTCGTCGATATTATAAAACGTTATACTGTCCCGCGACAGCTTTGCTATCTCTTCATTTTCCATGAAATACACACTTCTCGTATACTTCAAAATCGCTGGCACATCGGATGCAATAAGATTGCCCTGACTGCTCTTTCCAACAATCAGAGGGCTGTCCTTTCGCACTGCATAAATCTCGTCCGGATGATCCCGGAACATAATTCCGAGAGCATAAGATCCCTCCATGCGGTGCATGACTTTCGCGATCGCTTCCAGAGGGCTGCCAGTGTAATAGCGGTCGAGCAGGTGCGCGACCACCTCCGTGTCTGTCTCGGAAACGAACTGATAGCCGCGATTCTCAAGCTTCTTCTTCAGCTTCTGATAGTTCTCGATAATTCCGTTATGCACAACGGCGATCGATGCACTTCCGTTAAAATGAGGGTGCGCGTTCGTATCCGTGGGACTTCCGTGCGTGGCCCATCTCGTATGTCCAATCCCGGCGGTTCCGGACAGCGTGCTTCCGCCCTTTGTGAGCGCATCCAGAACTTTGAGCCGGCCGGTCGCCTTGACCATACGAATCTCTCTACCGTCATAGACTGCCATGCCTGTGGAATCATATCCGCGGTACTCCAGCTTCGCAAGACCGTCCAGAAGAACAGGCGCAGCCTGCTGACCTCCAATGTAACCAACGATTCCACACATATAAAATTCCTCCTCAAAAATTTTCTGTCTGTTTCGTGATCTTGTCTATCATATCAGACTTTTAACATTTTGTAAACAAAAAACGGCAGCAGAGCATCTTTCCTGATGCCCGCCACCGCTTTGTGGTCAAATCAATATTGCGTCTCCTGCTGTACCGGATTCGCGCCGTCCTGGCTGACTGCCGGAATATCTTCCGGACCATAGCCTGAGAGCTCAATGATGTCGCTGCTGTAATCCAGTACCGTCTCCGATGGCGAATACGCCATCTCCGGATACATGAACTGGTGCAGCTTTATGACATTGTTCTCCAATGTTACCGGAATGACTACGCTGCGCTCGGCGCCGCCGCTGTAAACCGTTCCTTCCACATGGTCAAACGGGAAGCCGGTCTGACCGCCGATTGAATACCCCAGAAGCGTCATGCCCAGACTCATAATCTCGTCAGAGCCAATATTTGTCGTGACTTCGGGAAGTACGGTCTCCATCATCTTCATAAGCGTGGGGACGCCCGCTGTCTTCGCCTTGGCAAACATCTTCTCCATAATCATGCGCTGCCTGGATGTACGGCGGAAGTCATCTCCGCCGCCATAACGAATACGGGAATAGGATACTGCCTGCACGCCGTTTAAGTGTACAGTCGTAGTCTCGTTGTCGCTTCCAAGCTCCGGTATCGGCTCATAGTCCAGTCCTGTCGCCTTCGATGTCTCGATGCAGTAATCATTCATGAAGATAATCTCGGCGCCGCTCACCGTGACATCCAGACCGCCCAGCAGGTCAATCGCTTCTGCAACTGCCTTGAAGTTCACTGTCGCAAACTTCGTGATATTCATATCCAGGTTCTCATTAACCATTTTGAGGAACTGCTCATAACCGCCCTTGTTATACGCGTCATTCGATTTTGTATAGAAATCCCCGCCTTCACCGTCACCGGTATTGAGCAGTGTATCTCGGTAAATCGACGCCAGCTTGATTTGCTTGCTGTTGTGGTCAATGCACGCGAGGATCATCACGTCGCTGTTCATGAGCTCATCCGTGTCTCTGGAGTCCACGCCAACCAGAGCAATCGTCTCATAGCCCTGCCTCTTCTGTTCCTTGATCGCGTTCTCATCAGCGCTGATATCTGTGATGCTGAAATTCTGATCCACAATGTTCATGCTGTTCAAGAGACCCTTTGCCTTGGAATACACCAGCAGGCATCCCACGAGAATCAGCAGCACAAAGATCTCAATGCCGAATAAAACTCGTCTTTTTCTGCGCTTCTTATACGCCCTGCTTCTTTTATTCACTTTTTTCTTTGCCATGCTCTTTTTCCTTTACTTATCGGTGTGTACTGTTTGTTCCCGTCTATCATACCAAATTTCACCGTGTTTGTAAAATGAAGATATTCTTAACGATTTATAACATTTGCACACAAACATCTGCAGACAGTATTTCGGCGGCTGTATCTATCCTTTCTCCCAATACGACGGATTCATCGTCAGGCGGTGTACGGCGCCTGACGGGAGCAGGCGGTAGCGTTTCCCAAGAAAGTATCCGATGTATTTGCATCCGCTCTGCCAGATAAGCTCTGCAATCAGCCACGGCCTTCTTTTCTCCCATAGATACTTTGCCGAGGACAGCACCATTCGGATTCCCTCTCCCTCTGAGGAAATCCCCCCGAAAATCTCCGGGTGCTCCGCCTGCGACACTGCGAGGTCAAAGTTGCGGCGGAGCTGTTCCATTCCTGTATAATTGTGGGAGTGGTACACCCTCGCGTCTGCACAGTAGGCGATTGTGTATCCCTCCTGCACGAGCTTTCCGGCAAAAATCATGTCCTCATTGAAGATTGTCCGGCGTATGAAGCCGCCCAGCTCTTCATACGCGGAACGGTCGTACATCGCGCAGACATTGGAGCAGAAAAACGTCTTGATGCCAAGCTCCGGCAAATCGCCGAGGTCTTTTAAGCTGCTCTTCTCCGGATAGTTGAAGGATCGCGTGTACGCTTCGAGAAAACGGCAGTCCTTTTTCGGAAGCTGCCGGGCATATGACGCCTTCACCGACTGCATGGAAAATGGCTTTACAAGGTTCTCGACCAGATTTTCATCTGCCGGCACTGCGTCCTGTGTCATAAAAAACAGCAGATCCGCATCCGAGAGCCTGGCAGCCTCCGCCCTCGTGCCTCCGTGATCAAACTCGCTGCGGCTGATGTGGCGTACCTCCATATTCTGC
>CALWSC010000026.1 GCA_944384105.1 uncultured Lachnospiraceae bacterium
TCATACGATTCCTCCAGAAGCTTCTGCACCACGTCCGCTTTCATGAGCTTTCCTTCGCCCTCGTCCATCATGCGGAAAGCCGGATCCAGAGAGATTGTGTGAAAATAATTGCGCACAACGTAGGAACAGAAGCCGTCGATGGTATTGATCTGTGCGTGAGCGATCAGAGCGCTCTGCCGCTGCAGATGTTCGTTGTCCGGATCTTCAGAAAGTTTCTGCTCGATTGCTTCCTGAATACGCTCCTTCATCTCCCCGGCAGCTGCCCTCGTAAATGTCACGACAAGCAGCCTGTCCACATCGATGGGATTCTCCTTCTGCAGAATCATCGAGAGAATCCGCTCCACCAGCACTGCCGTCTTGCCTGAACCTGCCGCCGCACTCACGAGAATATTTCTGTCCCGCAGCGAGATTACCTGCTGCTGTTCTCTTGTCCACTGTACT
The DNA here is from genome assembly GCA_944384105.1 of uncultured Lachnospiraceae bacterium. Lineage (GTDB taxonomy): Bacteria > Bacillota > Clostridia > Lachnospirales > Lachnospiraceae > Egerieimonas_A. The sequence goes on from CALWSC010000026.1 coordinate 442, forward strand.
GCCATATTCACTCCTCCGTCTCCTGTCTCACTCCTGCTCCTCCCTGGCAAACGCTTCCCACAGCTCATCCTTTGCCATCTGTGCCAGTCTCCTGTGACTGTATCCGGGCAGCCTCTCATCAAAGCCGCATACCGCTGCATACGGGCAATATGCGCAGGCGTCCTGCTTGCCCAGAAGCGACGGGGACGCTCCCGCTTCTCCCTCCATAATCCGCCTGCCAAGCTGCGCTGCCTTCCTGCGCACAAACTGCTGCAGAACAGTAAACTGCTCCTTCTGCACAGCGGAAGAATAACGGCTGAGACTTCCGTTCTTATTATACGCGACCGGGATCACGCTGGAGCTGTCCCCCTCCCGCAGACCTTTATCCATCAGCGAGACAACCTCCGGCTCTGCGCGTGACAGCCCGTTCAGCTTCAGCTTCTGCAGAATCTTCTTCAGGATCTCCTCCTGCTCCTCATCCGCCTCCGCCTCGACCACAGGATCTTCGATGTGGTAATAGAAGATACCCGCGGGCTCGACCTGCTTCTCCGGGCGGCGTTTCTGCTCAAGCTCGACTGCCGCATTTAAATACACGACAAGCTGGAGCTGCAGTCCGTGATACAGCGCAATCAGGTCGAGCGAGGTATTTCCGGACTTGTAGTCAATGACCTTCACATACACCTTATCATCCGTCTCGCACAGATCCACGCGGTCGATTCTGCCCCGCAGCTTCATCCGCGTCTCGTCGTCGAGCTGAATGTTGATCGCATCCAGATTATCTTCCATCGCAAATGACACCTCGAAGCCTCCCGGCACGAAGTCTCCGCGCTTTATCTGCTCCTGCAGCGCCCAGACCGTCCGGCGCAGGATACGCTTGATCCTCTTTATGATATACGCATTGCGGCTCGTGCTGTGCAGAATCGTATTTCCATAGTCGTGAATAATCTCCTCAATGCTCTCTTCAATCAGCGTCTCCCGCGCCTCATCGCTCAAATCCCTCAATTCCAGTCTGCGCTTCTTTAAGCTCTCGGAGAAATGCTCCAGCGCCTCGTGAATGATTGTACCCATATCCACAGCGCTGAACTCATACCTGGCGCGCTCTGCAAGCTGCATTCCGTACTGCAGGAAATGTGCAAAGGCGCATGCTGCGAACCTCTCCAGTCTTGTGGCGCTGTTTGTAAGCTCTGTGCCGTAGAGCGCCCGCGCAACACTTTTGCTGATCTTATCCTGCGGATTCTCAAAAAACGACGCTCTGAGAAGTTCCTCGAGCAGCGGACGGTACTTAGGCTGTTCCCAGAACCAGGTGTAGAGCTCCCTCCATGCCGTGTCTCTCTCTTTTGCCTGCACAGCGCTGCGAAGCCCCGAGATCAGCAGAGGAATATCATGTTCCGGCGCCTCCAGGCGCTCCATTAAGCTCTCCTGTGTGCCGTCCTCAATCTCCAGCAGAGGAAAGAGCTTGCAGATTGTGCCTATCAGATATGACGGAGCCAGCGTATTTCCGGACGCTCCGGTCTTGCTGAATGACAGATAGAGCAGATTCGACGGCTTCGTCAGGTTCAGATAGAGATAAAATCTCTGGATATACAGGTTCACCCTCGGCGAGGGCGCCATCGGCAGACTGCGGCTCTCGAGAAACTCCCTGTCATGCTCTGAAAAGATTCCTCCTGCACTCTGCGCCTTCGGAATCATTCCCTCGTTGACACCGATGCAGAAAAGCACGCGGACATCTTTGAGGCGCGTCCTCTCCATATCTCCGATCACCACCTGCTCCGCACCAGGCGGTATAATTCCGACCTGCGCCTCCGAAAAGCCCGCCTCAAGAAGCTGCTGGAAGTTTGCAAGCGTGATCTCCTCCTGTCCGAGAATCTCCACGAGCTTGTCCATCAGCTCGATCACAATACCGTAAATCTGCGCGTACTCTCTCGCGCCTGCCGCGTCCTGTGCCTGCTCGCACGCTTCTTTCAGAAGGCGCACTTTCTTCTGCGCCTCTCCCCGAACCATGAAATTATACAGCGAGCGGGTCCGCTGCTCCACGGTCATATTTCTGTCCCGCTGCTCTTCCGTAAATGCAGAGAGTTCCTCCAGCACGCGTTCTCTCAGATCATTGACCATCTCCAGGCGCTCCTTTTCCATGCCCGGATAGATACGCACCCAGCGCTCCTTCCACATGGAATAGCCGCGGATTCCCAGGGCAATCACATAATTCTCCAGCTCGTCTGTCTCCTCCGCAGACAGCGAAGCCATCCCGCAGCGCAGATAACGGAACACGCTCTCATAGCTGTAGTTCTGCACAACCGCATCGAGCGCAGAGCGCAGATACTCCACGAACGGATTTAAGACAATTGAGTGCTTCCTGTCCAGAAAATATGGAATCCCGAGCCCGGCAAATACCTCCTGCGCATAGTTTGCATAAGTGTTCAGATCGCCTGTGATAATTGCAAAATCCCGGTAATGCCAGCCGCGTTCACGCACGAGCGCGCGGATTCTGCGCGCTGCCCAGGAGAGTTCCTCCCTGGGGTTTGCCTGGGCACAGACTGCGATCTCCTGCGGCTTTTTGTCGTATACATCTCTGTGATACCGAAAGAGATGGCGCTCGAGAAATCCAAGTGCCGGAGCTGACGCAAAGCGTCTGTTCTCTCCGATCAGGCGCACCGCCTTTTCCATCGGAACACCATTTTGCTTTGCCAGGGCTGCGATGGCAGTGATGGTCTGAGAGCTCAGGGCAAAAAGCTTATGCCACCCCTGCTTCACGTAAGGATCTTCCCTGGCGTCCATTGTGACAGTGACGATGACGCTTCGGCAGATCAGGAGCAGTTTCTGAATCACCTGATACTGAACCGGGGTAAAGCCTGTAAATCCGTCAAGCACGAGTACGCTGCCGCGAAGGCTCCCGGCCTCTTCAATTACTTTGCAGAGCACGCCGAGCACCTCCTCCGCCGTCAGATATCGCTTCTCAAGATACGCCTGAAACTCCCGATACAAAAGCTCCATATCCGCCAGCTTACACGAGAGCAGAGGGCTGACAACTCCGTCGCTTTGAAGCTTAGCAAGCCGTTCACCCTCCACCTGATACTGCATGAACTCAGAGATCTGAGACTTTACCTGGCTGATGCAGCCCGGCTTCTGGATGCTGCTCGCGAGAAGCTTTAAGTTCTGCTTCTGCTCCTGCGCGATCTTCTGGAGTATCAGCGTCTTGCCCGTCTCCTCCAGCACTGGAATTCCCGGTCCGCCCGTCTCCGAGAATACACGGTATGCGAGGCGGTTAAAGCTTAAAATATCTATATTCAGAAGCCCTTTTCTCGGGTGCATACCGACGAGCGTCTTCTGCGTCTGCAGCGAGAACTGTTCCGGCACCAGAATGATATATCTCTGACCGGGATGCTTCATGGAATCCTCAATAATCCTCTGGTACGTCTCTCTGGACTTACCGCTCCCCGAACCGCCCAGCACAAACTGTAAAGCCATATCTCGTCCTCCGTCCCTTTATTCTCCGGGATATACCATACCCCATTCTTTTCTCAGGGCATCCATCTGCTCCATAATCCGGATTGTCTCCGCATGCGGCATCTCCGGACACTCAATGCGGCCTGCTGCAATCGCGTCGCGGCATGCAATCAGCTCGTACTCATAACCGTTAATCTGCTCCGGTACCGGATAGACGGCAGTACAGTTACGGCTCAGGTCATAGATGCTGATTTCCTCACAGTTATTGATATTTTTAATCTCCATGCTGCTCTTATCTCCGACAATAATGCCTCTGCGGTCTGTCTGCGCGAGCGCTGTGCTGTACAGAGACGCCATGGAGCCGTCACGGTAAATGAGCGTGATGCCGTGCTGCAGATCCACACCTTTGTCGGAGAGCAGCGCTGCAGATGAAGTCTTCACAATGTCCGTACCGAACACCATGGCAGCGAAGTTCAGGGTGTAAACGCCCAAATCGAGCAGCGCTCCTCCTGCAAGCTCCGGCTCTTTAATGCGCGGCACATCCGCGATCACATAGCCTAAATTTGCACTCAGCGCATATGGCTTTCCGATTGCCCCGCTCTTTAACAGATCACAAATCATCTCTCTGCTCGGCATGTAACGCGTCCAGATTGCCTCCGTGACGAGCAGTTTCTTCTGCTCTGCCTCCTTTAAGACCTCTCTCGCCTCTTTTGCATTTCTCGTAAATGCCTTTTCGCACAGCACATGCTTTCCGTGCGCAATGCACAGCTTCATATGCTGATAGTGATGGGAGTGAGGCGTTGCCACATAGACGAGATCTACTTTGTCATCACACACCATCTCCTCATAAGATCCGTATGCCTTCTCAAATCCCCATTTCTTTGCAAAGGTCTCTGCCCGCGCCAGATCGCGCGACGCCACGCAATAGAGTGTCACACCCTCAGTGCCCTGCGCGGCCTTCGCCATACTGTTTGCTATATTTCCTGCTCCCAGAATTGCCAGATTCATGTTATTTCTCCTCCTGTCAGATCTTGTGCCGTAACATTTCAGCCCTGCTGAACTGCGGCCCTGTGTCTTCCAGTATACCACACCGCCGTCGGAAACAACAGGAATAATTAGCCGGGGAGAGAATAAGATATACAGAGAATAGAGAAAAGGAGTGCGTGTCTATGAGTTCAAAAACGAAAATTGTAGTCCTACATAGGAAAGAAGTGGCGCTTGCCGCCGTTTTTCTTGCCGCTGCCCTTGGAATTTTGCTTCTTCTGCTCGCCATGTTCGGACCGTGGAAAAAAAGCGGCGCAGACGGGGACGCGGCGCTGGCTCAGGACGCCGCATATATCCCGGGTGTCTACACCTCATCCATAGAGCTTAACAGCAATACCTTCGACGTTCAGGTGACGGTAGACCAGAATAAAATCACCGATATTTCTCTGGTGAATCTAAGCGAGAGCACCACCGCCATGTATCCTCTTATGGAGCCCGCTCTGGAAGACCTCGCAAGTCAGATCTACTCGTCACAGTCGTTTGACAATATCACATATTCTGATGACAATAAATACACTTCCATGCTGCTCCTCGATGCGATAGAGACAGCAGCAGAAAAGGCGCGCAGATGACATGCGCGCCTTTTCTGTTTTGCTCAGATTCCAATTATCTTCGCTTTAAATGAGATGCTTCTCGCTGTCTCCATTCCGTCGAACCGGATGCGATACGCCTTCCGCTCCATATCCGTTTCCTCAATCGTTCCCTCACCGAAGACAGGATGGCGAACGCGCTGTCCCGCTGTGAAGGCGGCGGGGCGCTCCTCCTCGTCGATCCATTTCTCGGAAAGGCGGATATAGTCTTTCGTCTCACGTATCAGCCCCTCCTGCGGGGGAACGGCATACTCGATGCAGCTTTGGTCGATGTCGAGCAGGAACCGGGAGGGGTAACGCGGAGTACCGTCGAGATTCCTGCCCGCAGACTCCGTCAGATACAATTCCCTCTGCGCCCGCGTCACAGCGACGAAAGCAAGCCGGCGCTCCTCTTCCATAGCAGCGCGTGTCCCCACCTTGCGCGACGGGAAGATTCCCTCATTCATTCCGCATAGAAAGACACAGGGGAATTCCAGACCTTTTGCGGAGTGTACGGTCATCAGCCGCACTTTTCCCTGCTGTGCGTCGGCGTCGCTGTTTGAAAACAGCGCCACATGGGCAAGATAGTGTTCGAGCGTGGCTTCTTCCCCGCATGTCGTCTCGTACTCATAGACCGACTGCTTAAGCTCCGCCAGATTATCGAGCCGTTCCTGGCTTCCCTCCGTGCGCAGCATCTCCTCATAGCCGCTGTCATTCAACAGCGATGACAAAAGCTCCGAGATCTGCCGTCCATCCGGGGATGCACCGTAAAATTCCACTAAGTTGATAAACTGCTTTGCCTTCGTTCCTCTGAAAACCGGATCGTCGATACTCCGGCAAAGCGCCTGATAAAGTGAGCAGTTCTCCCTCTGCGCATACTCCTTTAAGAACGCCATCCGGCGCTCTCCGAGGTTCCGCTTCGGGACATTGGCCACCCGCAGGAACGAGAGGTCGTCCCGATAGGCAATCATGCGCAGATACGACAGAGCATCCTTGATCTCCGCCCTGCCGAAAAACTGCACGCCGCTGTAGATTGCGTACGGAATTTTTTCCTTCAGCAGCGCTTCCTCCACACTGCGCGTCACATAATGCGCACGGTAAAGCACCGCGATGTCCCCGTAGGGCACACCCTCCTCATGCATCTTTTTCATCTGCTTTGCAATCCACTGCGCCTCCTCGCGGGAATTCCTGCCGTCAAAGCACAGCGGCTTTGCACCGCCGGCAAGCTTCGGAATCAGCTCTTTCGGGATGCGGTCGCGGTTCTTTCCGATCAGAGAGTTCGCCGCTGCAAGAATCTGCGGAGTGGAACGGTAATTCTCCATCATCATGATCGTTCTGACATTCGGAAACTTCCTGTCAAAATCGAGCAGATAGCGCACATTGGCGCCTCGCCATGTATAAATCGTCTGATCCGGATCTCCTACCACAAAGAGATTTCTATGGTAGCCGCACAGTACCTCCATAAGATCGTACTGAATGCCGTCAATATCCTGAAACTCGTCGATCATGATGTATTCCAGCCGCTTCTGCCATTTCAGCCGGATCTGCGCATTCTCACGGAAGATGTACAGCGTGAACTTGATCAGATCGTTATAGTCCAGCCCGAAGCACTTCTTCTCCTGGTACAGGTAGCCGTAGAAAATGATGTCCTCCACAGAGGACGCCGCCAGATACTTCTCGTACAGTACATCCAGAGACATGGTGATCATGTCAAGATAATACTCCGGGCACCTTACGAGTTTTAAGAACTCAATCATATCGCGCGCTTTGGAAAATGTCATATCACGCAGCGTCAGCCCCCGCTCCTCGTAAATGATTTTGAGCATCGCGTCAATGTCTGAATTGTCCAGCACGAGAAAGCTCTTGGGATACTGCACCGCATGGCTGTCCTCCTGCAGCACCGTGACACAGAAGCCGTGAAACGTATTGATATATCCGGTGTCATCGTCGCCGGTCAGGCTGTGAATTCTCTGGCGCATCTCATTCGCAGACTTATTCGTAAAGGTTACGCACAGGATATTTCCCGGCAAAATCCCGATTTCATTTACCAGATACGCAAAACGGTGCGAGAGTGCCCTCGTCTTTCCCGAGCCCGCGCCCGCTATCACGCGGATGATTCCCTCGGTGGCCGTAACCGCCTCCCGCTGCGCACCGTTGAGTCCTTCCAAAATGTCTGCCATATCCTTATGCTCCCTTCTGCTTTTGTTACAGCTTCTCCAACTGTTCTATCCAGATCCGCACGCAGGCGTCGCTCGGCATGCGCAGGTCGCCCCTCGGAGAGACTGCGACACTTCCGACCTTCGGACCGTCCGGCAGGCAGGACCTCTTGAACTGCTGGGAGAAAAATCTCCAGTAAAATTTCTTCAGCCATTTAAGCAAAGTTTCGTCATCGTATACGCCTGCAAATGCAATCCGGGCGATGCGGTAGATCTTCGCCGGGTCATAATTCATGCGCAGCATATAATATAAATAAAAATCATGCAGCTCATACGGCCCCACGAGATCCTCCGTCTTCTGGGAAATTACTCCGTCCTCCGGCGGCAGAAGCTCCGGACTTACCGGGGTGTCAAGCACATCCAGCAGCACGGTGCGAAGCTTCTCATCCCCGCAGGTATCCGCGTAATACTGCACCAGATAACGGATCAGCGTCTTGGGCACAGAGGCATTTACCGCATACATGGACATATGATCGCCGTTGTACGTTGCCCAGCCAAGCGCAAGCTCCGAGAGATCTCCGGTTCCGACCACCATACCTCCGGTCTGATTTGCAATATCCATCAAAATCTGCGTGCGCTCCCTTGCCTGGGAATTCTCATACGTCACATCATGGTTATCCATATCGTGGCCAATATCAGCAAAATGCTGCTTTACCGCATCGCGGATGTTAATCTCACGAAGCTTAGCCCCCAGGGAGCGGGTCAGTGTGCAGGCGTTCTGATACGTGCGGTCAGTAGTTCCAAAGCACGGCATCGTGACTGCTGTGATTTTGCTTCTCTCAAGTCCGAGCATGTCAAACGCGCGCGCCATCACGAGCAGCGCCAGCGTCGAATCCAGGCCGCCGGAAATACCGACAACCGCATTTTGGCATCCCGTATGAGCCAGCCGTTTCTTCAGCCCGAGCGCCTGGATATTCAGGATCTCATCGCAGCGCCTGCCGCGCTCAGCCGGATCAGAGGGCACAAACGGAGCGGGATCAAACTTTCTCTCCAGCTTTGTCTCCTCGACCTTTAATGTAAAGTCTATCTTCTTATACCCTGTGCTGTCAGCCGCCGGATAGGTACTGATTCTCCGGCGCTCGGATGCCAGGCGGCACAGATCGACGTCCGCATAGATTGTCTCATTTTCAAAACGCTTTGCCTCCGAAAGTAAGGTTCCGTTCTCGCAGATGAGATTGTGCGCGCCGAACACGAGGTCTGTCGAGGATTCACCTTCTCCGGCGCTCGCATAGAGATACGCGCACACAAGGCGCGCGGACTGTCCCTTCACGAGCTCTCTGCGGTAGCTGTCCTTTCCGGTCAGCTCATCGCTCGCAGACGGGTTTACGATCACGGAAGCTCCTGCGAGCGCATGACGGATGCTCGGAGGATTCGGCATCCACAGATCCTCACAGATCTCCGCAGCCACCGAAAGCCTCGGATAATTCCCACAGACGAACAGCAGATCCATGCCGATCCACGTCTTCTGTCCGCAGACTGTAATCTCCGCAGCCTGCCGCATACCTGGTGTGAAGTGGCGTCCCTCGTAGAATTCATTATAGGTCGGCAGACATGCCTTCGGCACAATCCCCAGTATTCTGCCGCCGTTCAGCGCTGCTGTTACATTGTAGAGTTTGCCCTCGTATTCCAGAGGAAGTCCCACGAAAATCAACGCGTCGACGTCACTAGACTCCTGCGCTATTTCTCCCAGACTCTCCTCCGCCTTCTGAAGCAGCAGATCCTGCCAGAACAGGTCCTCACAAGTGTAGCCTGTGATGCAAAGCTCCGGAAATACCATAACCTTTGCGCCGTGTGACTCCATTTCATGGATCAGCTTTACGATCTCTTCCCTATTATACGGGCAATCCGCCACGCGCAGTACCGGCGTCGCAGCAGCCATTTTTACAAATCCCTGTCTCATATCTACCTCCTACCTGGCAAGAGCGAGCAGTTCTTTCAGCTCGTCCACAGTAAATACATAATTTGAATTGCAGAAGTGGCAGTTCAGCTCCACGGGCTTTCCCTCATCAATCATGGACTGCAGTTCCTTCGCTCCGACGCTGATCAGCGCCTTTGCCACCCGCTGCTTATCACAGTTACAGTAAAATTCCGTCGGTATCTTCTCATTGATCTCAAGCTCCATATCCCCGAGCAGTTTCTCTAAAATCTGTTCCGGCGTCATGCCCGCATCGAGCATGGCAGTTACAGAATGAATTTCTCCAAGGCGCTGCTCAAGCTTTGCGATCACCTCTTCCTGCGCAAACGGCATAAGCTGTAAAATAAATCCTCCCGCCTGCTTTACGGTATTGTCATGCTCCATGAGCACGCCCAGACCCACAGAAGACGGCACCTGCTCGCTCGTCGCAAAATAATACGTCAGATCCTCCGCAATCTCGCTCGTCTGCAGCGTGGTCTGACCAACATACGGCTCCTTTAAGCCGAAGTCCTTGATCACGTTCATAAAGCCCACGCCGACTGCCGCCGCGACGTCGAGCTTTCCCTTGCTGTTTGCCGGGATAATAACGTTCGGGTTGCCGACATAACCTTTGACGCGCCCCTTCGAATCCGCGGTTACAGTGATGCCGTTTAAAGGACCTCCCGCCTTAATCTGTATCGTGAGGATATCCTTATCCCCCTTCATCATCACGCCCATCATCGCTCCCGCAGTCAGAAGCCTTCCAAGCGCCGCTGTCGCGACCGGGCTTGTATTGTGATCCTGTCTCGCCGTCTCCACCAGATCTCTCGTTGTCGCTGCAAACGCGCGCACCTGACCCTGGGCGGCTGTTGCTCTTACTATATAATCCATGTATATTCATCTCCTGTCTTTTATCAAGACCTATCATACCATCCGAACCTGAGACTGGCAACAAAAAAGGCAGAAATGTATGGACTTTCTGTTACATTTCTGCCTTTTATCTGCCTGTCACATCTTCTGTTTCATCTGCTCCCGCGCCACAAAGTACACGCGCTCGCTCTCCGGGTTCGGCGCATCCTGTGTGAATGCGTCGTAGACGGCCTCCACAGAAAGCCCTGCTTTCTCGAGAAGATGCCGCACGGTTTCTGTCTCATAAGCTCTTTGATAGTGAACCTCTTCGTACTTGCGGTACAGCCCGCCGTCTCCCTCAGGAATGAAGATTGCCAATTCATATTCATTGATGCTGCTGTCTGCATCAAAATAATTGTCCCAGATGAAGCTGGCCTCCTCGCGGTTCTCCGCGATCGTCTCATCTCCTATCTGTTCATATTTACAGCGGGTGTTCATGTCAAAGATGAATACTCCGCCGGGATCGAGATAATTATTCACCAGCCGGAAGACCTCCAGCAGTTCCTCCTCTTCCAGAATATAATTCATGGAATCGCACACGCTCACGACAGCACGCACGGTTCCGTAAAGCTCAAATTCGCGCATATCCTGGAGCAGATAGAGGATGTCGCTGCCGGACGCGCTCTTCTTCTCCTGCGCGATTTCCAGCATATCCTCAGAATTGTCTACGCCGATCATATCGTATCCGTCCGCTGCGAGCAGTTCCGTCATACTCCCCGTCCCGCAGCCAAGCTCCAGCACAAGACCGTCCCCGACGCCAAAATCACACAGAAGCCCTTTGAGATATTTTTCCCACTGCGGGTAGTCGATATTGTCCATAAACGTATCATACACCTGCGCAAACGATCCGTATACGCAGGTATCCTCAGATTCTCTCATATTGCATACTCCTTATCTTTCTGCTTTTCTCCACTTTCTGACCGCGTGGAAGTAATACGGCACCAGAGGCACGAGTGCAAAAATCCATGCCAGCGGCTCTCCCAGGCAGATGCCCAGAAATCCGAGGCGCGGCGCAAGCACCATAGAACTGATCGTCCTTGCCGCAAGCTCTCCGACCCCTCCAAGCATCGGGACAAAGCCGTAGCCCATGCCCTGCAGCGCGTTCCGGTACAGAAAGATCGCACTCAGGAACGGGTAAAAGAACGGTACAAGGCGGAAATACTGGTTGCACGCCTCCTGAATCGGTCCCGTGATGTCTGAACTGAAAATCTTCACCAGATACTGTCCGGTCAGAGACAGGAAAATCATTGCCACCACACTGAATACAAGCGCTGCGATCTGACAATCACGCACACCCTGGCGCACCCTGGTGATCTTGCCAGCTCCTGTGTTCTGTCCCACATAGGTAGATGCCGCAGCTCCGATGGAACTGAACATACTCATAAAGATTCCCTGAATCTTGCTGGACGCGGTAAACGCAGTGATATACACGGTTCCCAGGGCATTCAGCGCGGACTGGATCAAGACGTTTCCAAGAGAGGTGATGGAAAACTGCAGCGCCATAGGCACGCCGAGCTTTAACATCTCTCCCATTCTGCATATCTGAAGGGATTCCCGGAAGTTTTCCGTAAGCAGCACCCTGTGCTTTTTCAGAACAAAGCCCAGACACAGCAGACCGGAAAAAAGCTGCGAAAGGATCGTCGCCAGCGCAGCTCCCCACACCGCCATTCCAAAAACTCCGACGAAAAGCAGATCCATTCCCAGATTTGCTACAACGGAAATTCCCAAAAATATAAGAGGCGTCCTCGAATCTCCCATCGCGCGCTGTACGCTCGAGAGGAGGTTATACAGAAACGAACCTGCAAGCCCCCAGAACGTAATTCTTATGTACATCGTCACATCCGTTCTCAGCTCATCCGGCGTGTTGACCACCGTTACAAGCCACGGAAGAATAACCTGAAGAATCGCCGTCATTCCCACCGCTATTACAGCGCAGAGAAAAGCCGCATTCATAAAATATTCCGAAAGCCGCTTATTATCACGGCTTCCGAAGCTCTTTGCAATCAAAATAGAAAATCCGCTGGTCAGACCGTTCGCCCATCCCAGCACCATAGTGATGATTCCGCCGCATGACCCAACTGCCGCCAGTGCATTGACCCCTACGAACTGCCCCACAATCATTGTGTCTGTAATCTGGTAAAACTGCTGGACAATACTGCTCAGCATAATCGGGAGGGCAAACCCGAAAATCAGACGAATCGGATTGCCCTCAGTCATGTTTTTTATCATTTTTTTGTCCCTCACTTTTTAGTCTGTGTTTCCTGTCTTTGAGGCTTGAGCTGTCTCATCCGGGCGCTGTCCTGCCGATCACACCCGTCGGGACTGTACCGCGCCTTTTCGTACAGCTCATGAAATTCCCGTCGCACCTCATCGTCGAGAAGCGCTGCCGACTCCTCAATCTGCTTGGGCGTATGCCAGGGTTCGGGAGAATTGCCTCCCTTTTTAATTTCTTTTTTATAGATTCTGCGCACCACCTGATTAGGCGTTCCGAATCCCTCGCCCGGCTCCCGCTTCGGGCGCGGCTCCCGACGAAGACGCTCCATCGTTTCAAATGGATTAATCGCTTCCAGCCTGTCTCCGTTTTCCTGTATGTTTGTCGTGTAACGCTGGTAAATTATCCAGATGAGACGCAGCACAAGCGCTATGGCAATAAGCGCCAGCGCGGCAAACATTGCAAACTCCAGAATCTTCCAGATCAGATTCAGGATGGAATCCTCATCGCCGCTTATTGGTATTGATCCCTCTTCAGGCAGCTTGTCCTCAGGCGGAACCCACGGTTCGCTCGGCTCGTTCCTGATTCCCGAAAACAGCCATGTGAGCAGTCGGCGCAGAAGTTCAAGCAACATGAATACAAGCCGCTGCGGCTGCAGCAGCCAAAACATCACCATGCCGGCAGCCGCAGCTATACATACCGCGAGAGAGGCTCCCTTCGACTTTCCGAGAATCCGCGCGCCCGGGAACCTGTATAGCTGTTGATTATTCCCGCAATATTCCTCCACGCGCTTTCTGTGCTGATATACAATCGCGATCAGCAAATCCACACACGCAGCAAGTGCAATGAGGTTCTGATACATCGTATTCTTCATCACCATTCCCACAATGCCGAGTCCTGCAAACAGAATCATCATGTAATACGACGGCGCCTCCAGCGCGCTCAGCGAGCCGATGGTGCGCGAGGTGAACCGCCACCACACCGCCGCCACAGTCATTACGGAAAGGACAATGCGGGTGATTCTTCCGACCGGAAGTATGTTTGCCAGCGCGAGACAGAGCGCAAGGCAGAGAAGAATTCCAAGAATATTTTTAATCTTATGTACAGCGAAATCTGACAGCACAACCGGCACAATCAGAAACATAAGCGGCGCATACCCTCCGGCCTTCTCCACTTTCAGATAGCCGAACGCCGCACCACCGATCGCTGCGAGCACGAAAACAGCATGCAGCCACACAAGAAGCCTGATACCTGCCTGTCTCATCCTCTCACCTCCCAACGGATGATCTCAGCGCCCGCCGCGCGCTCGAGCTTCCACGGAATATCTCTCGTAACTGTCGCAATCCACAGCAGGGAGGCACCGGTGCGCGTAATCTCCTGCGCCGCCTCCACAAGCTCCGGGCGCTGGTTTCTCGTGATCAGCACACACAGCGGATGCTCCCGCGTAATTTCCGGCAGATACCGCCTCACAAGACTATGAAACGGCTCAGGATTTTCCTCAATTTTCAGCCTCGCCAGGCTCTCAAAGAGACGGTTCTTCTGCCGCTTTCCGCTTCCCGGCTCCAGGTAAATCGTCTCTCCCGTAACCTGATCCGCCCCGTTTGACAAAAGCCCGACCGGAATCTGCCTCTCCACCATCTCCGCGCCGAGACTCGCAGCAAGGCGGATTCCCTCCTCGTGCACCTTCTCAAAGCGCAGGATGCCTTCATCCTCAATATCAAGCAGAAACAGGCAGCGGGCCGACTCTGTCGAGTCGTGAACGTTTACAAGCGTGTCCATCGCGCGCGCCGACGCTTTCCAGTTGATCTTATTTAACGGATCGCCCGGCATATACTCTCTGAGCCCGCGAAATGCGAACGGATCCTCATAAAGCCGCCGCTGCGCCGTAATCTCTCCCATCATTTTTCGGAAGATCACATCCAGCGAGTCCACGCCGATCAGCCGCGGATAGACGTAGAGATAAGTAAAAAGCTCCGCGCTCTCATGAAACTCTGCGTCTGCCAGCAGGCTCTTTGTCATCAGTTCCGCCTTATTGATCGTGTAATATCCTCGCTTTGCCGCCTCAAAGTGTATTTTTCTCGTGATCTTCTGGTAGAACATCACAGAAAAAACATCACGCTCATAGAGCATATCGGACACTGCCGCATTTTCATCTTCCGGGAACTTTAAATTTCTGTCCACGCGAAACCCGACCTGGAGCACCGGCATAAACAGCCAGCTTTTGTTCTCTATCGTTTCGGTGAGTGAGGCGGTATTTCCCTCAAACACGGGCGCGGACTGAAATTTCACATTGACGGTAAGCCCGTTAGACCAGAACCTTCGGTAAACTGTCTCCAGCAGCCAGACTGCCAGAAACGCTCCCGCTATCAGAAATATTACTGTCATACACCCGTCCATTTCTCCGTCGGAACCGGAATCTTTTCAAGGATCGCTTCGATCACCTGCTTCCCTCCGACGGTGCCTGAGATTCCTCTGCTCATAATCAGCCTATGCGCCAGCACCGGCACGGCAACTGCCTTGACATCCTCCGGCACTGCATATTCCCTGCCGCACACAATTGCATGGGCACGCACTGCCGCGAAGAGAGCGAGCGTTCCTCTGGGACTCACTCCCGAGACCACATCCGGGTACTCCCGCGTACTGCCTGTGATCTCAACGAGATACCGTTTGAGCTCCGGATGGACGTACACACTGCGGCACGCATCCATCACACTCTCCAGATCCCCGCAGGAGCACACAGGCTGCAGCTCCTCCAGAGGCTGTGCCTTCTCAAACCGTTCCAGAATCTGCAGTTCCTCCCCGGCAGTCGGCATTCCCATGGAAAGCTGCATAAAGAAACGGTCCATCTGTGCCTCCGGCAGCGGAAAGGTTCCCAGCGTCTCCACCGGGTTCTCGGTTGCCGCCACAAAGAACGGGCGCTTCAGCGGATATGTCACGCCGTCCACCGTGATCTGATGCTCCTCCATACATTCCAGAAGACTCGACTGCGTACGCGGCGTGGCGCGATTGATCTCATCCGCCAGCAGCACGTTGCAGAAAGCAGGACCCTTCTTGAAAATGAACTTGCCCTCCTTCTGGTTGTAATACGTCAGCCCCGTCACGTCCGCGGGCAGCAGATCCGGCGTGAACTGAATACGGCTGAACTCCCCGTCGATCGACTTCGCAAGCGACTTCGCAAGCATTGTCTTACCTGTTCCCGGCACATCCTCCAGCAGGACATGACCGCCGGCAACAAGCGCGGTGAGCAGAAGGTCGATCGTCTCCTCCTTACCGATGATAACACGACGGATATTTTCTCTGATTTTGGCAATGTATTCTGTCTGTGTTTCCATAAAACCTCCCAAATTTTATTTATATTTATTCTATTATACTTCCTTTTCGCTCCAAAAAAAAGACCTGAAGTAAGACAGTTCGCAATAGAACTCTCTTCTTCAGATCTTAAAGGCCCCATTTAACGCGCTTGCTTCCCTATATATCCAGCCATTTTACAGAACGCAGCCTTCTTATGCGCTGCGGTAATACTGTGCCTGCGCATGCCATAATCTATCATACAGGCCATGCTTCTCAAGAAGCTCCTCATGGGTTCCCTGCTCCTCAAGACGTCCTCCTTCGAATACCAGAATCCGGCTGCAGAAATGGCAGCTGGAAAGACGGTGAGAGATGTAAACAGCTCCTTTCCCCTGGATAAATCGGTTCATTCTCTGATATATATCCGCCTCCGCAACGGGATCCAGCGCTGCTGTCGGTTCATCCATCACCGCATGGGGGGCATCCTTATAAAGGCACCGGGCAATTGCCGCTTTCTGACTCTCCCCGCCGGAGAGTTCCACTCCGTCCTCGGAAAAATTTTTAAAAAGCTGCGTATCCAGACCGTCCTTCAGAGTACGAAGCCGTGAAGCAAATCCTGCGTTTTCAAGAGCGCGGACCGCCTTTTCTCTGTCATACTCACTTTCCGCGGCGACATTTTCCCCGAGAGTAAAGGCAAAGATGCGGTAATCCTGAAAAACTGTGGAGAATAACTGCAGATATTCTTCATAGCGGTATTCCCGAATATCCGTTCCGTTCAGGAGAATCTGTCCCTCCTGAGGATCATAAAGGCGGCACAGCAGCTTAATAAACGTGGTTTTTCCGGAACCATTTCGCCCTACCACGGCAATCTTTTCCCCTTTGCGGAATCTGCAGCTGACGTCTGACAGACTGGGTGCCGCCGCTCCGGGATAGGTGAATGTCACATGCCTGAATTCAAACTCATAATTATCCCGAATTTCCTGTGTAACTGGAAGCACGGCATCCGCCGTGCGGTTAGGCGTCTCCTGATAGGAAAAATAATCCTCTAAATACCGAATGTTCTGAACCATATCCCTAATCGTATGAAACAACAGAGTAACACCGTCGCCGAGTTGCGTCACCATTCCCGTATATTTGAGCAGATTTCCCACATCGAACGCTCGGAATACCGCTTTCAGCCCCACTGCCGCATATACAAACAGATGAAACAGTCTCGATAAGAGTACCGAAGACACAGACAGCCTCCGGAATGAAGCTCCTGCCTTTTCCCAGAGATCAGCAATCGTATCATTCAGGCTTTCAAATTTCTGGGCGAGTATGCGCTGCTCATGAAAAATACGGACATCCTTGCCCTGCTGATACTGTGCGCAGCAGGATTTCATCAGCTCTGTTCTCTGATTTGAGCTTCCCTCCGTTTCCTTCGTCACCCGGTATGTTCCCTTCTGAATTCCGGAAGCGGACCATATATTATAAACCGTAACCAGAGCAAACAGAAGCAGGAATACGCCTGGAAAACTCCAGTGATTCAAAAAGCGCGCCATACCGCCGCCTTCAGCTCTCGCCGCAAAAAATTCTATCGTCAGAGCGGCTGATATTCCGATGGTAACCAGCGCTCGAAACAAATTCCGAAACTGTGTAATCATGGCGACCATTCCATGTTCATACTGCCAGTTATTGATTGTCTTCTTCTGTCCGTGTATTTTGGGGTCACAGAGAAGCTTATAGTCCATCCGCCATGCCTTCTCTGCCACCGCCCTATCCAGATGCTGCATCAAAATATATTGCTGCAGATCTAACGCCTGATTGCAGAACTGCAGCAGCGCGCTTCCCAGAAACTCCAGCCCTGTCATCAGGACTGCCAGGAAAAACAGATGCTGCATATCTCTGGACGCGCCCGTCAGCTCCGATAAAATCGCTGCCGACAGAAAAATTTGAATATATGGCATTACAGCTTCCAATGCAGCCGTGAGAACTGTCAGCGGCCAGATGGCGGGCATATCCCTGGCAGTATAACAAACCGCTCTGACAAATACTTTCCACTTCTTCCTCATAATTCCATTTCCCCCTCCAGTCCAGCTTCCTCCTGCTGATAATACTTGCTCTGAAGCCGGTACATCGCAGCGTAGCTTCCCTGCCTGTTCATAAGTTCCTGATGGGTGCCAGTCTCCGTCACAGCTCCGTCCTCCATCAGTAAAATCCGATCGCAGAATCGGGTACTCGCCAGCCTGTGAGAAATAAACACCGTTGTTTTCTTATCTGAAAAACGACAGTATTTCTCATACAGCTCGCTCTCCGCCAGAGGATCGAGAGCCGCCGTGGGCTCATCCAGCACCAGAAACGGCGCCTGCTTATACAGTGATCTCGCAAGCATCAGCTTCTGCTTCTCTCCTCCGGAGAAATCCGCCGCCTCTTCCAGAATCCCGGCTCCGAACAGGGTATCCAGCCCTTTCGGAAGTTTCCTGATTTTATCCGTCAGATCCGCTGTCTCAAGGCATTCCTCCAGACGGCGCTTCTCCTCCCGCCCCTCCGGATCCAGATTCTCCCGCAGGGACATCGGGAAAAATCCCGTCTCCTGAAATACTCCGGAAAAGCAGCGGAACCAGGATTCCCGGTCATATTCTTCCCGATTTACGCCGTCTGCCAGAATCTCGCCCTGCGTCGGGTCATAAAAGCCGCACAGCAGCTTGATGAATGTAGTCTTTCCCGCTCCGTTTAAGCCCACCAGCGCCAGATTTTCTCCGGGACTTATCGTCAGGTTCAGATTTCTGATTACCGGAGCTTCTGCTCCTTCATATTGAAAAGTTACATTCCGAAATTCAATGGTAGGTATGTAATCTTTTTCCAGAATCAGTTCCTTCCTGCTCTCCTTCTCTTCAGTTCTGAGCTTATTCATAAGTCTGCGGTCCTCTTCCACATACAGAGCAAGTTCGTGAAGCCGCTTCACACTTTCCACCACCTGATAGCATCCGCCGGTAAAGCTCATAAGAATCCCCACATACAAAACAAACTCTGCAGCGTCCATACGTCCCATACAGACATTGTAAATCAGGTACAGATACGACACTCCCTTGCATAGCATTCCCGCCAGGCTGTAAGCCAGCCCCCAGATGTAGTAGTTCTTCTCCACCTTAACCGTATAGCGAAGACGCTCCTTCAGTTCTCTGTCATACAGCTTCCTGAGCCACGGTGCCATTGCGTACAGATGTACATCCTTTGCCGACTCATAGGAACTTAAATTCTGCGCCAGGTATTCCATCTTCAAATCCAGCGCCCACCACTTATGACGATTTTTGCTCTCCCAGCGGTTACATAGAACGCCCACACCGGAGCTTGCCGCAGCAGAAGCCAAAATCAGCAGCAAAATCCATGGAGAAAGCCCGGAAAGCATTCCCGTATAGACCAGCAGGCCCAGAATCCCCGCGGCAGCTGTGCTGACAAGCGTCATAAACATCCGGGTATACGTACCTGACCAGAGATGAAGCTCCTGAAGCTTCATGAATTCCGTCTGAAACTCGGGCTGCTCAATGTCCCTGTATTCGGCGTTCAGCGCCGCCCTGAAGAGCTTCAGGGAATGTGCTCCGCAAATGCGGTTCTCCTTCATCTTCCTCGTCTCAGCAGCCCATTGCTGAATAACATAGAATCCTGCCAGCGCCCCTCCCAAAAGAATCAGATTTCTCAGAATCACATAAATTGCTTTTCCTGCAGTAATATCCGCCACCAGAACCGATGGCATATATGAGCCGAGCAGAGCGATCCCGATCTGCAGCGGAATATCCGCAAGATATGCCAGAACATATCCCGGGGAATCCCGGTAAAGAATTCCAAGCCACCAGACAAGATTCTTTACGCTCGTTCCACTTTTTTTCTTTTTTTGTAAACTTTCCATAACTCCTCCCTCATTGCCAGATGCCCCTTGAGCAGTCTGCACTCCGATTCCGTATTTTCAATCTGTACATCATTGAATTTCTCAAACCCCCGGGCAAAGGCAATGTCCATCGGCCCTTCTCTGCGCTTTGCAGTGACGAGCTCGCCGAGTACGTCCTCCCAGTCCCCCTGTGCAAAAGCCTCGCAGAAATCAGTGATCGGACAGACAAGCGCAACAGCTTCCTTTAACTGTGACAAAAGCCACTTTTTAAACTGATTTTTGGGTGTAGAAAACGGATTCCGCTTCGCGCGGAACGCATCGTCCCCGCAATTCCCAAACGTCCGCGTCTCGAAACACTCCGGCGCATCCGTCCTGGTCAGGAAAAAGATTTTTCTGCATCCCGCAGTCCGCAGCTGAAACCAGAGATACTGTTCCAGATTTAATTCAAGCATGCGTGACGCATCAGCGGATAGAATACCGTTTATTCTGATTTGTACATTTCTGCCTGTCTCTGATATACGCGGGCATACGCTCCGCCGCGCGCGAGCAGTTCCCGGTGGGAACCCATTTCCAAAATTTTTCCTTTATCCATAAAAAGAACAGTATCTGCAAAGGAGCACATGCTCAGGCGATGCGTAATGATAACGCCGATCCTGCCGCGGCACATCTGCTGAAATGCCGAGAACAGCTCCGCCTCCTTGAGCGGGTCAAGCGCCGCTGTCGGCTCGTCCAGAATTACGAGATCCGCATCCTTATACTTTGCGCGCAGGATCGCGAGCTGCTGCCACTGGCCGCCCGAGAGCTCCATGCCGCCGTACTCCACACCCAGGTCTGTATCAAGCGTAATTCCGGTCTTTCCAGACACAAACGTGATTCGCATGTCACGGATCAATTTCTCAATTGCCTCATCTGAAACCGGTTTTTCGCAGTCTCCCAGAATGATATTTTCCCTCACTGTCATACAGTACCGGACAAAATCCTGCATAACCGCCGTAGTGCCGCTGTACAGCGAGCCGTTTTCGATCTCTGATGACGGAATTCCATCAAAATATACGTTCCCTTCTGTGGGAACGAGCAGCCCTGAGACAAGCTTTGAAAACGTTGTCTTGCCCGAGCCGTTCTTTCCCACGACCGCCACAATCTCATTTTTCTTCAGCCTCATGCTGATATTTTCCACCGCCGCGCTCTCCGCCTGCGGATACCGATAGGAAACACCCTCCAGCGTAATCTCGGATACGGAATGCTTAAGCGACCTCTCCCGCTGTTCCTCAGGCAGTTCAAAATAGGCAATTCCATTCTGCACATGCACCGCGGATGCATGAACATACTGGATGCGCTCCACAAAATCCGAGGAGCTGTTCTGAAACTGCTGCATCAGCAGAATCAATGCCCCGAACTGGCCGATTCCGACCATGCCGCGCTCCGCCAAAATTACGCACAGAAGATATGATGCAATCACCGCCAGCCGCTTGAGTACGTCTTCGGCAGCCCGCAGCGATTCAATCTTCCGCGATACTCTCTCCTCAAAAGTCATTGCCTCCCGCAGCGCAGAACTCCATTTTTCCCTGAAGAAAGTATGCGCACCGAGACTTTGTATCTCCTTGATATTCTCATGTTTGGTCAGATACTCCTTATAAACCTCCTGCTTCCTCTTCATCGGCACAAGCGCCAGATCCAGCTCGGTTCTCTTCTTATTCAGCCTGATGCCAAGCACCTGCGCAGCAAGCATTCCAAGCAGCGGGAGCTCCAGCGCAGGATGATAGCCCCAGACGAGACATCCGGTCAGCACGATGGAGATCAGAACCTGCACCGCATAGACGCCCTCGATTATAAATCCGAGCACATCGCCGTAGAAAAATTTCTCTCCGGCGCACGTCAGAAGATCGTTGAGAGCGGCATCCTCATAATCGTCCATGGGGAGCCGCTGCGCCTTCTCATGGACCCGTTTCTGCATATTGCCGGCGACTGTATTTCGGAAAATCGTGTCGAACACCTCCCGAAAGTAGCCGTTTGAGAGCATCAGGCCGCCGGAGATCGCCATGGACAGGAACAGGACGAACAGTTCGGCGGGAGGCCTGTCCATCCGCTCCAGGATACGCTGCCACAAAAATGCCGTCATTACCGGGAGCAGGCTGCACAGCACCACAATCACAGCCTCGCAGAAAAACACCAGCTTACCGCTTACAAAAATCATTTTCAGCAGCCTGGCGACCGCCCTTGTGATTTTAACTTTCGGAATATCCCCACTCATCACTGTCTCCTCCCTTCTTTTCCTCTTTCAGTATGTACCAGTGCCGCTGTGTCTCAAAGAGTCCTGCGTAGTCATCTCCGGCTCGCATAAGCTCTTCATGGGTTCCGCACTCAGAGATTTTTCCGTCTTTTAAAACAAAAATGCAGTCTGCGTGCACCACTGCCCCAAGCCGGTGCGTGACGAGCAGCACGCTCTTTTCCTTCTTCTTCTCATAAATCAGGTCATATACCGCAGCCTCCGCAAGCGGGTCAAGCGCCGCTGTCGGCTCATCCAGAATCAGGATCGGACGGTCAGAGAGCATCGCCCGCGCCAGGGAAATACTCTGCCACTGACCGCCAGAGAGCTCACGCCCATTCTCGACGTCTTTTCCGAGAAATGTATCAAGTCCGTCACGCATCTCCGCGGACAGACTGCCGTCCGGCTGGAGCATCCCGAACATCTCCATCACTGCCGCCTCCGACACATCCGCCTCTCCTCTTCCGAGATTCATACTCTCCGACAGGCTCAGGTTGTATTTCATATAATCCTGAAAGACAGCGCCCGCGCTCTTTCTGAGAAGCTCCCGGTTCTCATCCGTAACCGGCGTGCCGTTTAACAGGATCTCGCCCTTCTCCGGCACGAGAAGCCCGAGCAAAATCTTAATCAGCGTCGTCTTGCCGGAGCCGTTTGCCCCGACAAGCGCCGCCTTGTGCGTGCTGTCGAGCTTCATGTTCACACCCTTCAGAATGTACGGGGTATCCTCGCTGTAGCGGTACCAGATATCGCGAAGCTCCAGGGAACAGAAAACAGGGATCTCTTTTACCTGCTTCGGCACTTCCCGGTCAAGGCTCAGGAAATATGAGATCTTCTCGTCAAACATCCTGCCCTCCTGAAAGCCCTTTGCCATCTGAATCACTCCGTACTGGAATTCTCCGGTGAAGCTCCACATCGCCTGCGCCGCCGCCGTAAACACGCCGACCGTCAGCGTCTGCGCCTGTACCTGCGGAAACAGCGCGAAAAGGACCGCGATCGTGATTGCATACTGCAGAAATACGCAGAACCCCGTCAGATATCGCGGCTTCAGATTGGATGCAATCTGTCCCTTGTTAAATTTCTTCAGCGCATCCTCCCACGCGCCCTCCACATAGTGCCGGTACTGGAAAATCCGCGCCTCCCGGACGCTTCTGCGCTTTGTCAGAAGCTCTGTAAGGTATCTTGCCTTCAGGTAGAAGGGGAAGAACGTCTCCCAGCTTACGAATTCCTTCTTGACCGCATGCATGGACAGCAGCAGCGGCGGTATCATGGCCACAGTCAGCAGTACGGCAATCCACGGACCTGCCAGAATCAGATAGTATAGGATACCTGTCAGGCGAAACGCAAGCTGCAGCACGAACGCCCAGGACTGAATCCTTCCCCACTCCGCGTCCTTATAGCGGCTCATAATCTCCTGAATCTTCCGGTAGATCTCTCCATCTTCATAATACTGATACCGTATTTCTCCGCAGCGTCTCAGCAGATAGTCTCCTCCATTGTACTCGATGCGGTCACGGATCAGAAGTTCCATATAATTTACCGCGTGAAACAGTACCAGATCCGCCAGGAACACCAGTCCCAGCACAAGAATATACCTTCGTGCCAGCATGCCGCCCGCAGCAATGCTGTCAATAATCCTCTGCACCAGAACCATCTCCGCCGGCAGCGCAAGGCCGCGCAGGGCGCTGCACAGAAAATATAGTGCCAGCTTTGCGCGGGTACTACTGTATAAAGACGATTTATATTGTTTTTGTTCCATTGTTTGCCCCTCATTAATATTTTTTCTTAACTTAACCACACAGTACACATAATTGCAATAATGTTTTAAATTTTGCATTTTTTCAAAGCATAAGTTAATATACGAAATATCAGCAAAATCGCCGGACAAATCATGCTCATGATTCTTCTCCGGCAGCGGTTCGCCCATTGACAGCAGATTCTTTTCACACCGTCTACCCCATGCCGCTATTTTAAATGTTGTTTATAATTTTTTTCTGTTTTTTCAGTAAAATTCACCAAAAAGGACGGCAGCCATATCTCTGCCGTCTCTTTCTCACTCCTTCATCTTCGGCTTAAACACCAGACTCGCCAGATACCCGAAAATCAGCGCCGCCGAAATTCCCGTCGCGCTGGCTTTCAGACCTCCCATGAACAGCCCCAGCACTCCGCACTCGGCCACGGCGTCATTTACACCCTGGTACAGAAGATGCCCGAATCCGATCAGCGGTACCGTTGCGCCGGCTCCCGCGTATTCTGCGAAGGGGTCATAGATGCGAAACGCGGAGAGCACTGCTCCCGTACATACGAGGAGCACCATAATTCTTCCGGGCATCAGCTTTGTCCGATCCAGCAGGATCTGCACCAGAGCGCAGATCAGTCCGCCTACCCAGAATGCGTTGATATAGTCCATTTCTCTTCCTCCTCGTCAGTCTTTCTCCTCCATGTGCTCCACCACCACTGCCTGCGCGATGCCGGGCACGGTCTGTCCCTCGGCGAAGCTCACCTTGCTCATCAATGCCCCGGTGGGCACAAACAGGATGCGCTTCCACTCTCCGGAAATAATTCTGGGCAGGATATAGGAAGCAAATACAACCGCCGAGCAGCCGCAGCCGCTTCCCCCGGCATGCGTATCCTGCACCGCGTCGTCGAAAATCAGCATGCCGCAGTCGAGATGCTGCCGCTTGATATCATATCCCTGCTTTTCCAGCAGATCGAAAAGGATCTGCTGCCCCACGCTTCCCAGATCCCCGGTGATGATCCTGTCATACTCCTCCGGCTGCCTGCCGAAGTCCTGCAGATTCGTACAGATGGTATCACACGCCGCCGGAGCCATGCATGCGCCCATATTCATCGAGTCCTTGAGACCAAAGTCCACAATTTTCCCCGTCGTGACTCCTGTGACTGCAGCGCGGCTCTTTACCTTTGAGAGTACGCATGCGCCGCTTCCCGTCACCGTCCAGGTCGCGGAGAGCGGGCGCTGGTTTCCGTAGGCAAGCGGGAAGCGGAATTCCTTCTCCGCGCTGGCAAAATGACTTGAAGTCAGCGCCATCGCATATTCTGCAAAATCTCCGGCGACCGCCATCGACGCCAGTGAGAGCGCTTCCCCCATCGTCGAGCACGCGCCGAACAGTCCGTATACCGGCACGTCGAGCTGCGCCAGGTTATACGCCGACGCCGTGCACTGCGCCAGCAGATCTCCCGCAAAGATCATACGCAGGTCTGTATTCTTAATTCCAGCCTTATCAAGCGCCCGCAGCGCCGCTCTGTGCTGCAGCGCGCTCTCCGCCTGTTCCCACGTCTTCTCCCCTGCGAGGGGATCTTTCTCAATCTCGTCAAAGCACGGTCCGAGCGGTCCCTCTCCTTCTTTTTTGCCTGCCACAGACGCACCGCTTCTGATATACACCGGTTCCCCGAAGCGGATACTCTGATGTCCCATTCTCTCGTTCATCGCCTCACCTCCACATCTGCATCACATAATATATCAGGCCGAGTACCCAGGAACTGACCACGCCGTAGAGGATCACGGGGCCTGCAATCGTAAAGATCTTGCTTCCTATGCCGAAGACCTGTCCTTCCTTCTGGTACTCAATCGCCGGAGCTGCCACCGAATTGGCAAAACCTGTGATCGGCACAAGCGTTCCGGCGCCTCCGAATTTTGCAAGCTTCGGATATATATTAAGTCCTGTAAAGAGCACGCTCAAAAAGATCAGGATCAGAGAACACCAGCATCCCGCCTCCTCCTTATCCGCGCCCATAGCCTGCGCCGTGTTCAGAATATACTGTCCCAGGACGCAGATCAGGCCGCCCACCAGGAATGCGCGTGCCATATTCACCGGCAAGCTGTGGGTCGGCGTGACCTTCTTTACATACTTCTCATATTCCTTTGCTGTCTGTTCGTTTTTTTGATTTTCCATATGCTACCACCATCCTTTATAGTAGAAGAGCAGTGATCCCAGCGTCTTGCCGAGCGCCATGCTGATAATGATAATCGGAATGCCGCGGGTGATGCCCAGTCTGCGCGCCATAATCGCGTAAATATCCACTACCTCGCCGAGGGCGACGATCCAGCCTCCGAGAAAGATTCCCGCGCAGAGTCCATACACCAGAAATCCTGCTGTCCCCCAGTGAAGATTTCCCTGGTAAAAAAATGCGAGATTTCCCAGAAATACACCGATCATGCACATCACCTCGTACAGCCGCACATGCTCCGCTGTTCTCGTAAGAGAGGCGTATCTCGGGATAATCCCAAGACCGATAATCAGCGCTACTGCGCCTGCGGAGATCACGCCGCCGGCGCTCACCCCCAGCACGCCGAGCAGCGCCATCTGCCAGATCATGTCTTCTCCTTTCTCGCGGACTGCTCAAGAATTGTTGCGTCAACGTCATCCTCATATGTGCGCATTTCTACCTCCATTGGCGTAGGATCCTGCGTCAGCTTGCGCTTTCCAAAATGGTTGAAGAAGAAAACAGCACCAAGCCCGATCCCCAGGGAATAACTGACCTCCAGCACTGTAAATCCGGTCTCGCCGGTCCCGGCAAACAGCTTGTGGATATGGTCGAACAGCCCCGGGACATCCACATCCCTGTTGAACGTCATGATCGAAAAAACCATTCCAAAGAAAGTCACCACGCAGACGAGCGCTGTCTTGATCCAGCTTACGACAGCATTTTTTCCGCCGGGATCCTCATACGTCAGGATAAACGCCGGCTCTCCAATGTGCGTCACGTCCACATTTTCCTCTCTCTGCTGAATCTGCCCGATGATATCCATCGCGGAAAATACATATCTGCCGTACTTTCCTCTAGGCAGAGAGGCAATCTTCATCACGCTGCAGCGGTTTAATACCTTAGAATTGCTGCACGAAAGCTTGGCGATTTCTCCGAGACAGACCTGATCCTTTGTCACCTTCATATTTTTATCCGTCTGGATATAGAGCGTGTCGCTCATGCTGCCACCTCCGCTTCCCGGTACACCAGTGTCCCGCCAGGCTCCCGGCTGCTCTCTCGTAAATTTGCCGTCAGATATACGATCCCTGCAATCCCAAGAAGGATTGCGGCAATCAGCGCATAGAAATAGATCTTCTTCCCGGTCATTTCTCTCACATCCTTTTCTGAAATCTCTTCTGTGTTTAGTGTGCCGTTTCCGCACAAAAATATACGGGGAAAGTTTTACAACTTTCCCCGCAGATTTTTTAATATTTTCTTTTCCATCCTGGACACCTGCACCTGGGAAATGCCAAGCTCTGCTGCGATCTCTGTCTGCGTCTTTTCCCCGTAATAACGCAGATAGATGAGCCTGCGTTCCTGCGGATTCAACGTCCCCAGGATTTCTTCCAGAAAAATCTGGTTTAACACTTCCTCGTTTCTGTCCTTTTTTTCTTCCAGCTTGTCCATCAGCGAAATATCATTGCCGTCCCCCTGATAAATAGTCTTGTGCAGGGATTCCACCTGACTGCCCGCCTCCAGTGCGAGCACAACCTCCTCGGTACTGAGCGCAATCGCATCAGCGATCTCCGTGACCGTCGGCTCCCGTCCGTACTCTGCCTCCAGCTTCTCCCTGGCCCGCAGCGCACGCACTGCAGTCTCCTTCATCGTGCGGCTGACCTTGAGCATCCCGTCATCTCTCAGAAACCGCTTGATCTCTCCGGTGATCATCGGCACCGCATACGTAGAGAACCTGACATCGTAGGCAAGATCGAATTTATCGATTGCCTTTAACAGCCCGATGCTTCCTATCTGAAACAGATCCTCCTGCTCCACGCCGCGGTTGCGGAAACGCCTCACGATGCTCCACACCAGCCCCAGATTTTCCTGCACCAGCAATTCCCTCGCTGCTTTATCCCCGTCGTGCGCCCTCCTTAACAGAGTCAGCGTATCCTCCATACAGCCTCCTTTCGCCCGTTTCCGACAGGGTTTTTTATTCTTTTTCTAATTCTAATCTTCAAATGGATGAGAGGAACGCCCCATGGTCTTCTTCATATGCACCTGCGTGCCCTCCCCCGGCTTCGAGACAACAACCACCTCGTCCATGAAAGCCTCCATAAACGCAAAGCCCATACCTGAGCGTTCCAGCTCCGGTTTGGTAGTAAAAAGAGGCTCCATCGCCTTTTTTACGTCCTCAATTCCCTTTCCGTAGTCAATAACCGTGATGTAGAAATCCTGGCATACGATCTTACACTCAATGCGTATCTTATGTACCGTCTGCTCGTATCCGTGAATGATAGAGTTCGTAATCGCTTCTGAGACGGCTGTCTTTAAGTCTGCCACCTCCTCGAGCGTCGGGTTGAGCTGCGTTGAAAACGCCGCCACAGCCACCCGTGCAAAGCCCTCATTGCACGATCTGCTGTCAAACTCCAGAACCATCTCATTCGTGCGCTCCATAGCTGCCTCCTTTCTGTCCTGCCGTATCCCAGGACCGCTCCTGCTCCACGGTAATAAATTTCAAAAGGCCGGACATACGCATAATCTTCTCCACACGCTCGTTCACATGGGCCGCGCTGACTCTGCCGCCCACAAGGCGGATGTTCTTGTACCGCCCCATGATCACTCCGATTCCGGAGCTGTCCATAAATTCCGTGTTGCGGAAATCGAAGCGGATACTTTTAATGTTTTCCCGTTCCAGAATTCGATCCGCACCGATGCGGATCTCCTCCGCTGTGTGATGATCCAGCTCCTTGGGAACCAGAACAGTCAGTATTGTATCCCTAACCTGAAATGTCTCTCTCATATTTCCTTCCTTTCCATGCCCTGAGCGGCAAAAGAAAGAGGATGTGCGTTCACTTTCTGCACATCCCCAAATCCGAGGTTTCTCTCTGTTATCTATTCTTCCTCCGGCTCTCCGGACTCTTCATCCTCCTGCCCGCCCGAACCGTTCTCTGATCCGTCCTGAGCATTCCGGCTTCCTGCACTCTCTGCGCTGTCTCCGCCTGTGCTTTCTGCGCCTGCACTGCCTCCCTCTGCACTTTCTTCGCCTGTATCCGCAGTTCCGGTTCCGCCGAGCTGTTCGATATAATTCTTCGCACTGTCAGCTCTCTTGCCCGGGAACTTCTCGACAATCTCCTGGAATGCTGCAATCGCCTCCGCTGTACTGCCCTGCGAACGGTAGGCGTGCGCCAGCGTATTTAAGACCTGGTAATCCTCATCGTTAATCTCCTTTGCCTTTGTCAGAAGATCAATCGCAGTGGGATAATCTTCACGGTCAAAAGCGTCCACGCCATCCTTTTTCAGGCTGCGGAACAGTGTCGTCTTCACATTGTCGTAAATATTGTCATAGATCTGCTGTGCTTCCACGGAGAGCTGCTCCCGGTTCACATTTTGGAGCACGTTTGCAGCGTTTGTGTATTCTTCCCGTGAATATACCTCCTGTGCCTTGATGAGATTTTCATAACTTGTAACCTTATCGTTGGCCTGCGCGATCTGCTGCTGAGCGGATTCCACAGTTGCCTGAGACTGCGCGATCTGCTCATTCAGTTCGTCGAGCGTCGCCGACTGGCTCGCCATTGTATTGCTGTACTCTACAACCTTCTCATTGGCCGATCGGTTGATTCCCTGCTTTACCGCAGGCACTACGAGAAAACCTACCACACACGCGCCGACCAGTACGCCGATACCCAGGTTCAGCAGTGTCGCCATACTGGAACTCTCACGGAATGTCGGCGGCTGGATAATGGTATCATTCCCGGACACATACGCTGTACGGATCCCCTCCTCGCCCGCAGGCGTCTTCTCTTTTCTTCCCCAGCGGGACTGCTCCAGCTTCGTCGCCGTACCGGTCTGCTCATCCACTTCCTTTAAGAAACGCAGCGTCGTGGAATTCGTCTTATCAATCCGCGCCGCCTTCTTCAGGATTCTTCGCGCCTTCTCATACTTCTCATTCTTAATGTAAATCAGCGCGAGCAGATGGTATCCCTTGATAAGCTTGGGATTCTGTGCCAGAATCTTCTTGAGCTGAATTGCGGCAACGTCCTCATTTCCCTCGCGGCAGCACTTCAGCGCTTCATTATACTTCTTGATTGTCTGATTGATATTGTCCAGCTTATTCGGCTCCGCCTGAAGCTTCTGAATATACTGGGAAGCAATGTTGTAGTCCGGCATGATATTCTTGCTGATGACCCATTCGCTCAGCGCCGCCACAGCCTCCCCGGTCTCAAAATAGACGAGGCCCAGCAGGTTTCTCGCCTGGATATTCAGCTTATTGAACTTCAGGCTTCTCTTTAGCAGGTCGATTGCGCCGGAGAGGTCGCGGATCTCCGCCTTCTCCAGCCCTTTGTTATAATACAGATTGGAAAGCTGATACGCCTTGCGCTGTACGCTGATGTCGCATCCGCACTCCGGACAGTAATCCGAATTCGTGAGCCTTGCTCCGCAGTTCATACAGTTCATTCGTATCCCTCTCACTCCTTATTCTGCTGTGTCTTCATCATCTCTTTGAGGATATCGATCACATCGGTCAGATCCCGGTTGTAGATGGCGCTCTCCACCTCGTCCACATCCAGGCTCGGTTTAAATTTCTTCAGTTCCTCTTCGTAATTAATCATTTTTTCTCTCCTCGTAATTCCGCGTTCACTTTACAGTGTCCAGTACAGCCTTGATCTCCCCGATCAGATAGAGCGATCCCACGCAGAAAAGCATCGCATCTCCCCGGTTTTCACACGCTCTGCGAAATGCCGTATCCGCATGCGGTTCCGCGTGGACGGACGGACAGCCGCACTTTTCAAACAGCTCGGCAAGCTCATCAGCCGGAACGCTCCGATAGCCTCCGACCTCAGTAGTCACGACAGACTCCGGATGCACACGCTCACAGATCGTCCGGATCATCTCCGGATAATCCTTATCTGACACTGCGGAGAAGAGCATGTGAATCCTGTTCTCCCTGCCGAAATATTCTGCTGTCTCCACGAAACGCCCGATGCCGTCCTCATTGTGCGCACCATCTATGATAACGCCGGGCAGCACAGTCTCCATCCTGCCCTCCCAGTGAGAATTTGCGATTCCGCGGATCAGCGTCTTATTGTCAATGCCGTGCACCGGCTCAAGCTTTTTCATCGTAAAGTATGCCAGCGCTGCATTCATCATCTGGTACGGGGCAATGTACGGGATCGACAGCTCCTCCGTCTCCTCGCCCGGATAGCGGAAGAGAAACCGGATGCCCTCTTTTGTATTGGACACAAGCTCATACATATCATCTGTCAGCTCATACGATTCGCTGCCGCACTCGCGTGCTCTCTGGGCAATCACTGCAGATGCCTCCGGACGATGCCCGTCGTACACGACCATGACGCCCGGCTTGATAATGCCCGCCTTTTCTCCTGCAATCTCGGGAATTGTCTCTCCCAGGTACTCCGTGTGATCCAGGCCGATCGACGTAATAATGCATGCCAGCGGGTCTTTGATCACATTTGTTGCATCCAGTCTTCCTCCAAGCCCTGTCTCCAGTATGATATAATCGACGTTCTCCTCAGCAAACATTACCATTCCCATCAGAAACAGTGTCTCAAAGTAGCTCGGATGATCGTGTCCCTCTGCGGTAAACGCATCAATCACGCGCTTCGTCTCCAGAAATACGCGCAGAAATGTCTCGTCGTCCACATCCCGGTCATTGATCTTGTATCTCTCATTGATCTTCACAAGATGCGGGGAAGTGAACAGACCGCAGCGGCAGCCGCCCTCCATCAGCATGGCGTTCAGATACGCGCAGGTGCTTCCCTTGCCGTTTGTGCCCGCCACATGGATAATCTTTCTCCCCTTCTCGGGGTTCCCCAGACGGTTCAGCAGCTCTCTTGTGTGCTCCGGGGGGTTTTTTGTAGTAAACTTCGGGATGTCTTCAATATAATCAACAGCTTCTCTATAATTCAAAAATACCACCACTTTATCATAATGTAGGATACCCGCCCCGCCTGTCCGGTGGTTCGGGTTCCTTTTCATTATAATATAGTGGTGGAATATGTCCATACCTATTTTCACAAATTTTTCCGACACGCCGCGCGCTTTTTGGCGAATTTCTTTCACATACCGGCGATGAGCCCGCTGTCCGGCACCTGAAGCTTATTGTTCTGTGCTGTCGGCAGGCGATGTCTGCGCCGGAATCTGCCCCTCTTCGCTATTCTCATTCAGCGTCTGCGGCTCTTCGGGCGCATGATAAATCAGAGAATCGGTACGGCTTAACACTTTCTTAGTCGGGCTGTTGCTCTGCTGCGCAATGTCGATCTCATCCCCGTCGGCCAGCTCCAGCCCCTGAACCATGAGCATTTCGTTGCTCACCATAATCGTATCCTGAAGTTCTCTGTTTACCTCCACACGGCTTGACGCTGTGAAGTTTTCTCCGTAAAAATACCATGTATTCTCCGACTCCTCCTCAAAACGGTCAAGCGTGATGTCCTTTACGCCCAGCCGCATATCCGTCTTCTTAAACGGATTTTCTCCGCCGTAGACATACTTCTCACCATAAAGGATGTCATACTGCAGCGCCTCAAGATCCACCTGATAATTCTTTGTATTTTTACGTGTCTGATGATAGCGCACCAGTGTTCCCTCATGGATTCCCAGACGGTCAAGCACCTCAGCCCCGATCTGGTATGCGGCAAGATTCTCATCTTTTTTCTCCATTCCGAAGTTATCCCAGATGATGTACTGCGTCTGAAAGAGATATTTGTTTTTTACATCCTCCACCTCAAGCCCCATTGTCGGAAGATGATCGCCGTACATCACCAGAACAACAGGCTCTGGATATTCCATCAGACGGTCCGTGAGCTGCTTGATAAATTCATCCATCTCATGAATCATATTTACATAATATTCCCAGGAATAATTATTTTTCTCCCTGTTCTCTGCTCCTGTAACCGTGATCTCGGGATCCTCAAGCACCGGTTCCGGATAATATTCACCGTGTCCCTGCACGGAAATCGTGTACACATAGTCCGGCCCCTCGGTGGAATTCAGGCAGTCCATAATCTCGTCAGTCAAAATATGGTCCTTCACCCACCCGGTCGGCGTCACATCGGAAATATCCCGCATATACTCCTCCGATGTAAAGCTGTCAAAGCCCAGTTTCGGAAACACGCTCTTTCTGGAATAGAAGTTGGCCTCGTTATTGTGAACCGCATGCGTGGAATAGCCAAGATTCTTCAGCACATACGGTATGCTCTCGCACGTCGTCTCCTGCAGGATTGACTTGTATGGATACTCACCCGGTCCGAAATAATGCATACTCATTCCGGTGATTGTCTCGAACTCCGTATTTGCCGTACCCGCTCCCACAGAGGGCACCCGGTAGTAGCCTGAAGAATACTCCTTCATCATCTGGCGGAAGTTCGGAATCGGATCCTCCGACAGATTCAGATACTCGACCAGCGTCGGGTCAAAAAACGACTCGAGCTGCAGAAACAGGATGTTGACGTCCTGATCCTCATCCGTTGCCTCCGGCTCTCCCTCGCTTGCCACAATCTCATCCATCAGTTCCTCGGAATAGCCGTTCGGGCAGCTGATGCCGGTGTTGAAAATCGTGGTCAGGAGACCGTAGGGATAGCCGTAATCCTCATATGCAAACGCTACATTTCCAAAATAATTGGAGATCACGCGGTTTTCCAGCGCCAGCTTTGTAACCCCGCTGAATATGAGCACCATGACGACCACAAAGCCCGCTGCCCAGGGATAGTGCATTCTCCCACGGTATTTCGGAGCCTTGATGAGCAGAAAGATCAGTCCGGCAATTACCAGAAGGATGCCGATGCACGACATAACCATCACCGGCACGCTCATGTATTTGTTCATCGTGTTGAAAGCATCCGCGACCAGTTTCAAATCCGGGCCGGTAAACGGCGTCACGCGGACTGCGAGCAGCCCGCCGTTGATACATCCGAGCGCCAGCCAGAATACCGCCAGCAGGGCCCTGGCAAAGCCCCTGCGGCGGAACAGCCATACGACTGTCGTAGTGGTGAAGATCAGCAGCGTATTGTACAGAAATACAAGCGGCTTATCTGTCATGAATTCCCATGCCTCCCGCAGGGAGTGACGGGATATCGTCTCAATTATCAGATAAAGCAGGCAGCAGCCCAGCATCTGAAGCGGCACCGAGAGCAGGTTGCAGATCCGAATTGCCTTCTGCTTTCCCGAAAGGCTGCGAAACGGAACGTTCTGCACCTTTGGCGCTTTTTTCCTCTCCCCCGAAAACATCTTCAAATGGACTTTCTTCACTTTTCAAATCCTTTCCCAGTTCTTACGCGAGCTGTTCCAATCTCTGTTTCACCTGTTCCATCATCTGTGTATATTTTTCGAGCTTTGCCTTCTCCTCATCGATCTTCGCCTGCGGAGCCTTGCTGATGAATTTCTCATTTCCCAGCATGCCGTTTACTCTTGCGAGCTCTTTTGTCAGACGCTGCTCCTCTTTCCTGAGGCGCTCGATTTCCTTGTCTATATCAACCAGCTCCGCAAACGGGATGTAGATCACCGCCTGCGGAATTACTGCAGAAACAGCATCGTCCGCAATGCCGGTGCGGTCTGCCTGCACATTCACCTCACTGGCATATCCGAGGGATGCAAAGAACAGCGCGCCTTTCTCAAATGCCTCTCTGACTGCCGGATCCTCGGAAACAACATAAACGGAAGCCTTTCTGCTCGGCGGCACATTCATGCCGGTGCGAACGGTACGGATTGCCCTTACTGCCTCCTTGATCATTTCAACGGCAGCCTCCTCCCCGGTAAACGCCCAGTCAATGCGGTATTCCGGCCACGAAGAAATCATAATGGATTCCTCATCCGGATTCAGCGTGCAGTAAATCTCCTCTGTCACGAACGGCATATACGGATGCAGCAGCTTCAGCGCTCCGCCTAAAACCGTCTTCAATGTCCACAGCGCAGCCGCCTTAGTGGAATCACTGTCGCTGTACAGGCGCGGCTTCACCATCTCAATGTACCAGTCGCAGAACTCCTCCCAGATGAAGTCATAGATCTTCTGAACCGCAATGCCAAGCTCAAACTTCTCCATATTTTCAGTCACATCTTTTGCCGCGGTGTTGAACTTGGACAGAATCCACTTGTCTGCATCTGTCAGCAGCGCCAGATCCATCTCCTCCGGAACCTGTGCTTTCTCAAGATTCATCATAATGAAGCGGGAGGCATTCCATACTTTATTGGCAAAGTTTCTGCTTGCCTCCACGCGCTCCCAGTAAAAGCGCATATCATTGCCGGGCGCATTTCCCGTCATCAGCGTCAGGCGCAGCGCATCTGCGCCGTACTTGTCAATAACCTCCAGAGGATCAATGCCGTTTCCGAGGGATTTACTCATCTTGCGTCCCTGAGAATCGCGCACAAGACCGTGAATCAGTACATGCTTAAACGGTACCTGTCCCGTCTGCTCAATTCCGGAGAACACCATACGGATTACCCAGAAGAAAATGATGTCATATCCTGTTACCAGAACGTTCGTCGGATAGAAATACTCCAGCTCCTCGGTTTTCTCCGGCCATCCCAGCGTGGAGAACGGCCACAGCGCGGAACTGAACCAGGTATCCAGCGTATCCGGATCCTGTGTCAGATGTATGCATCCGCATTTCGGGCATTTTTCCGGCATTTCGGCAGCAACAACAATCTCACCGCACTCGTCGCAGTAGTACGCCGGAATTCTGTGTCCCCACCAGAGCTGACGGGAAATACACCAGTCTCGAATGTTTTCCAGCCAGTGCAGGTACGTCTTGTCAAAACGCTCCGGAACAAATTCCAGTTCGCCGTCCTCCAGCGCTTTGATCGCCGCCTTCGCCATCTCGTCCATCTTCACGAACCACTGCTGCTTTACCATCGGCTCCACCGTGGTCTTGCAGCGGTCGTGCGTTCCCACGTTATGGCTGTGGTCTTCCACCTTTACCAGAAGTCCCAGCTCTTTTAAGTCCTCCACCATGGCTTTTCTCGCCTCGTAGCGATCCATGCCGGTATACTTTCCGCACTTCTCATTCATGGTGGCGTCGTCGTTCATGATATTGATCTCCGGCAGGTTGTGGCGCTTTCCAACTTCAAAGTCATTCGGGTCATGCGCCGGTGTGATCTTTACGCAGCCGGTACCGAACTCCATGTCAACGTACGGATCCGCCACTACAGGGATCTCCCTGTCAGTCAGCGGCAGCTTCAGCATCTTTCCAACCAGATGCGTATAGCGCTCATCCTTCGGATTTACCGCTACCGCAGTATCTCCCAGCATGGTCTCCGGACGTGTCGTCGCGATCTCCACGAACTCATTCTCCGAACCCACAACCGGATATTTGATATGCCAGAAGTGACCTGCCTGCTCCTCATGGATAACCTCCGCGTCAGAGATCGACGTCTTGCAGACCGGACACCAGTTTACGATACGGGAACCCTTGTAGATATACCCCTTCTCATACAGCTTCAGGAACACTTCGGTAACCGCCTTGGAGCAGCCCTCGTCCATGGTAAATCTCTCACGCTCCCAGTCTGCGGAGGAGCCCAGCTTGTGCAGCTGATTGACAATCTTTCCGCCGTACTCTTCCTTCCACTTCCAGGCGTACTTTAAGAACTCCTCTCTTCCAATCTCGTTCTTGTCAATGCCCTGCTCCTTTAACTTCTCAGTAACCTTTACCTCTGTGGCAATCGCCGCATGGTCTGTGCCCGGCTGCCACAGCGCCTCATATCCCTGCATCCTCTTAAAACGGATCAGAATATCCTGCATGGTATTATCCAGAGCATGTCCCATGTGAAGCTGCCCCGTTACGTTCGGCGGCGGCATCACGATCGTGAACGGCTTCTTATCCCTGTTCACCTGCGCGTGAAAATATCCCTTATCCAGCCATTTCTGATACAGTCGTTCTTCCAGCCCTTTCGGGTCATAAGTCTTTGCGAG
Organism: uncultured Lachnospiraceae bacterium; assembly: GCA_944384105.1. Lineage (GTDB taxonomy): Bacteria > Bacillota > Clostridia > Lachnospirales > Lachnospiraceae > Egerieimonas_A. The sequence continues at coordinate 36,973 of CALWSC010000026.1, forward strand.
TTCCTTGCTCATGATTTCCTCCTTCTTTTTCTGAAAGTTAAATACCTCGATGCAGGCATCGGGGTATTTGCCCCTCGCGGCAGTCGCCAAATGGATATGCAAGCATGTCCGCCCGGCTCGCTGCTCGCGGGAATAAAAAACCCTCTGCACAGCCTCAAAAACTGTGCAAAGGGCGAATGTCTCGCGGTACCACCTTGCTTCGTATGCCATACGGCATACCTCTAAGATCCTTTAACGGAGATCATCCGTGACCGCCTACTCGTCTGTTCAGCCGCCCGGCTCCAAAGCTACCTTCCGCTTCCCCGTCCTGAGGACATCTCCCAGCCGATGAATGTCCCTCTCTGCCAGAGGTCTGAAGCGTACTCCTCTTCTTCGCTGCCTTTTGATTATGCACATTAATATAGTAGGAAGAGCAGGATTTGTCAAGGGATTTCGGGGAGTCTTTCGGAATTTTTAAGAAAATTTTGTTTTCGTGTGCGGGAGGCAGAACTGCACCAGCGGTCCCGTCAGGCAGACGGCGACGATCGTTCCGACTCCCACTGTGCCTCCCAGCAAAAAACCCAGCACTACAAAAAACAGGTCGCACCCAACTCTGATCCAGCGGAACTGTACTCTCTCAATTTTATCGGATAAAATGACTGCCACAAGATCATTCGGACCGGTACCGGCGCTGCTGTTAATCACAATGGACATCCCCAGCGAAAGGATCACGCAGCCCGCCACCATACTGATTATCCTCAGTATCATAGCCGAATCCCCGTTTATATAGTTCCCGAAAATCCAGGTAAAAAAATCGATAATCGGTCCCCCGCAAAACGCGCACACAACCGTTCCCGGCTTTACATATCCCCTTGTCGTCAGAAGCATCATCGCCATTAGAATACACAGTACAATCACATGTACCGTTCCCACAGTAAGACCGGATACGACAGACAGCCCCTGAATAAAAACAGTAAAAGTATCCGTCCCCAGTTCCGATAAAAGAAACAGCGTTACCCCCAGATGCGCAATCGTAAGACCAATCAGCAATACAATCAAAGCGCCCGCCCATTCTTTTGCATTTCGGTTGCAAGTGTCCGATGCAAATCTCGTTTTCTGCTTTTCCAAAAAGGTATACCTCCTGCTGATATTATTTTCTATCCTGGAGCGTGCGGTAAAGGATAAAATATTATGTCATGACAGGATTGTATCATAGATTGGGGGATTCTGCCAGCGGAAAAGGAGATTCAAAAAATGATCAGTTTTCTTGTAAAGTCATGCAGACATTCCGCTCCCCGACTTGAAATTAGCACCTGTTCTTCAATTCTGATTCCAAATTTTCCCGGTATATATATACCAGGCTCTACGGAGAATGTCATTCCTTCCTCCACAATACTTTTTTCTCCCTGAACTGCACATGGTTCCTCATGATTGTCAAGCCCAATTCCATGTCCAGTTCTGTGGACAAAAAATTCTCCGTATCCAGCGTTTTGAATAACATTTCTGCATGCCCTGTCCACCTCTTCCATTCTTTTTCCCGGCTTGGCTGCGCTGACTCCTTGCTTCACTGCCTGAAGTACAGTTTCATAAGCATGCAAAAATTCTGTATCCTGACTTTCTTCTGAGGAAAAGAAAAATGTGCGTGACATATCTGACCAATACCCATGATACCTTCCTCCAAAATCAACTAGAAGTCCCTCATTTGCATGAATTATCCCATCTCTGCCTGTATAATGTGGCATAGCGGCATTTTCTCCGGCGCAGACCAGAGCGCCCGCCTGGCTGATTTCTCTTTTTTCCATAGCTCTGCACAGTGCATCGGAAAATTCTCCTTCCGTTCTTCCAATCCATGCTCTGGTCTGACCAAGTACCTCACGCAGCGCCTCTGAACATCTTCTGCATGCTTCACGCATACAGTAAATCTCTTTTTTCTTCTTAATTTTTCTCAGTTCACCCAGTATCCTCTCATTATTCAGAAAACGAGTTACAGGAAATACTTTTTCCAGTGCCATCAAAAAGCCTGCTGGCATATTTTTTTCTACTCCCAGAGTTCCGGGAACTCCTATTCTTTCTTTCACAAATTCTGCAAACCTTTCAAATACATCTTCCCCATCCTTCCAGAAAATCTGGTGCTTTATGTTCCAGGTAAAAATTTCCTGCCGATAGAGCTGATTGGCAAAAATAAACGGTTCTCCTTTTACCGGGATTACTAAAGCACTAAACCGCTCATCAGCCATCATTCGATCTCCAATCAGGTATTCCATATTGGAGGAGGGCGTAACAATCACTGCGTCTGCTCCCGTTTCTTCCATTCGTTTTTTCAGTTTATTACTCACAGATTCTTTCAATCTCGTTAAGTTCCTCCTCTGAAAATTCCATTCGCTGCGTTATCTTAATATTTTCTTTAATCTGTTCAGGATGAGATGCCCCTATAAGGACACTTGTCACTTCTCCGTCCCTAAGAATCCATGACAGCGCCATTTGCGCGAGACTTTGGCCTCGTTTCAGAGCAAGCTCATTCAGAGCATATATCTGCTGGAGCCGTTTTTCCGTAAGCGCACTTTCTTTCAAAAATCTGCCATCCCTTCTGATTCTGCTATCCTCAGGAATTCCATTCAGATATTTATCTGTCAGCAGTCCCTGTGCCAGCGGGCTGTATGCGATAATTCCACATCCATTTTTTGCTGCTGTCCCTTTCAGATTATCTTCTTCAATATGTCTGTCAAATATCGAGTAGCTGCTCTGATTAATGATAAACGGACACTTTAAATCCCGCAGGATTTCCATTGCCTGACATGTATGTTCCCTGTCATAATTAGAGATTCCAACATACAGTGCTTTTCCGCTTCTTACTATCTGATCAAGCGCAAGCATAGTCTCTTCCAACGGTGTTTCCGGATCCATGCGATGATGATAGAAAATATCCACATACTCCAATTTTAACCTTTTTAGGCTGGCATCCAGGCTGGAAATCAAATACTTTCTGCTTCCTCCATCCCCATATGGACCTGGCCACATATCAAATCCAGCCTTGGTGCTGATTACAAGTTCATCCCTATACGGACGCAGGCTGCTTTCCATAATTCTTCCAAAATTTTCCTCCGCACTTCCATAAATGGGACCATAGTTATTCGCAAGATCAAAATGTGTGATTCCGTTATCAAACGCTGTAAAACAGAGACTTTTCATATTGTCATAGTTATCCTTGCTTCCGAAATTATGCCAGAGCCCAAGAGATAATACCGGCAGTTTCAGACCGCTTCTGCCGCAGAAATTGTACTTCATCTTATCATATCTTTTTTCATTCGCCTTATACATTATTCAATTCCTCCCTTTCTTGCTTCCTCCAAAACCCACCGGATACGTTCTTCGGAAATATCATCCGGAAGACTGCAGTCTGGTCCCAAAAGATATCCAAAATTTTCAGCATTCTTTATAAGTCTTCTTGTCTCCTTTTGAACTTCTTCTTTTGTTCCCAGGTATAAAGTTCCACATTTTCTGTTATCAAATCCTCCCCAGGCCGCGTGGACTCCGAAAAATGCGCACACTTCTCCCGCATCCATTCCATCTACACTTGATGCCCAGTTTATTGCCGCCGCAGGATAATCCTGCCATACTTCTATTCGATTTACAGTTCCTGCCTCATCGGCATCCCAGCCACAGCAGTGCAGAATATTATATTTACTGAGAGTATTTGCATATTCCAGTACTTTCCTATCGCTCGGCGTAACCCAATCCCTATATTCCTGATAAGTAAATCTGTTAATTTCCGCATTCTGCACGCTATAAAAAATTCCATCACAGCCCGATTCCTCCAGAATACCCCTGACTAATTCACATAAATCTTCTGCAATAACGCTACACGCATATTTCACAGCCTCTGGATCCTTTCTGATACACTGCATCATCTTGTCCCATCCTACCTGAAGACGAAAATATGACAGAGGGCAAAACATTGTATAAAAACAGCAGACCTCTTCTTTTATCAGTGATGCGACCGCTTTTGCCCGCTCTATCTGCTCTCTGATAAAGGGATGGTCTGTACCTAGGCGCTTCATATGGTACAACTGAGAAGGCTGTTCTAAATTCCGAAGGCATTCTTCCGGCCATCCAAAATATCCATCACAGGAAATCTTCAGAAAATCTTCATCCGTATCTCGATAAAACTTTATTTGCTCTCGTATAAAAATTTCCCCCTTGCTTTTATCCGGCGGGAAATGCTTCCAAAAGCATCCCGGTACATAATCAGTTTTTCTACCCTCTAAGGCAGCCAATACTCTTTCTCTCTTATTCATCTTCTACCTCCAAACGTTTATCCAGTTCCAGAAGTGTGGCAATATAAATCACGATTCCTTCCAGGAGTTGCTCTATATTTACAGATTCATCTGGCTGGTGACAATCGCCTGATTTTTCTGTTGTGGCTCTGTAAATTATTTTATTTTCCAGTGACATGCCATAAACAATCGCATTAGGAAACATTCTGGCGTACGTTCCTCCTCCCATCGTATAAGGCTGTGCCTTATGATTTCCGCTGACATCCCTATAAATCCCCATAATCTGCCGGATCTTTTTACTCTCAGGATCCCTGTAATACGGTTCTGAAACTCTCTCTGTCTCCATCGTGACGCGGAAATTCCCGGCGTACTTCTCCAGCTGTTTTCTAATCTGCGTACTGTCTCCCGCAAAGATCGGATATCTATAATCCGCCCGCATAATTATACCATCAGAATCAGCGCGCACCGTTGTCAACGCTCCACACAGTTTTCCTGAGCAGTCATCACTGCACGCAATTCCCGTATTCTCGCCATAAAAGTCTCTGTTGATTCCATATAGGAAATTCAGAAGTTCTTCTTCCTGTTTTTCTCTTTTCCATGGTACTTTTTTTAAGAAATCAACCAATACAAACAATGCATTTTCACATTTTTCGGGGAATCCAATATGACCCGAAATCCCTGCAGCGGTCACCGTAATTTTCCCCCCTTCTTCTTTTAGAGAAATCTTCTGATTTTTTCCGGCGTATTCTTTCAAAAGCTGTTGCTCTTTTTCCTCAAGAATCAGAACCGCACTCGCCTCAGCCGGTATGGAGTTCACACTGCTTCCTGCTGTGATCTCTCTGAGAGCACAGGATAACAACATCTTTTTATAAAATTTCAGGGTCATAATCCCTTTTTCACCGTATCCTACAGGGAATACACCATCTGCCACCAATTGAATTTCCGAAAGTCTCTCATGTTTCTTAAAATAAGCGGCATCCTCCATTCCGTTTTCTTCACTGCATCCTGTAAACAGGCAATAGTTATATTTACATATGCTGTTATTCTCTTTCAAATAGCGCAATGCCCAGAGTACACCTACTGCTGGTCCTTTATTGTCCTGTACGCCGCGGCCAATCCAAAACCCTTCTTGTTCTGTAAGATCATACGGCGGAAAGTGCCATCCTTCTCCTTCATCTACCACATCCAGATGTGTCCATATCCCTATTTCCGGAAGTCCCTCCATTCTTTTCTTCAGACTGATGCTCCCACAGTATCCGTTATAATTTTCCACCTTCATACCATATTTGTTTCCAAATTCAAGCATCGTTTCCAGTACTTCCGCACAGCCTTTTCCATATGGATATCCGTCTTTTTTACAATCATCTTTCTCTGCCACACTGCGGATTCCGACAAGCTGCTTCAAATCATTTCGGATCTCATCTTTATGCATTTTTACCCATTGTCTTATCTTTTCAATTTCTTTTCTATCCATAAACTTATCCTTTCAATCCCGCTGTAGAAATTCCTTCCACAAAGCTCTTCTGCGCCACAGCAAACAAAAGGAGACACGGAAGAATAGCAACTACCGACATTGCCATAATCTGATCCCATGAATTGTTGCCGGCACTGTCCAGCATAAGCCTGAGTCCCAGAGATATAGGATATTTTTTAGTACTGTTTATGTAAATCAGCGGATTAAAATAGTCATTCCAGGACCACAGGGACTGAAAAATAATAACTGATACGATTGCCGGTTTTGAAAGCGGTATAATCAGATACAAAAAGGTCCGAAAAGAACCGCAGCCATCCAGCTTTGCTGATTCATCCAGTTCTCTGGGAATTCCGCGTATAAACTGTATCATCATATAAATCAGAAATGCCGAACCTCCCAGGGCAGCCGGAACAATGAACGGAAGATAGGTATTAAGCCATCCCAACTTATTGAAAATAAGATATTTGGGGATCATCGTAATTGTTCCTGGCAGCATCAATGTGGAAATCATCATACCAAATAAAAGTTTTTTAAAGGGGAACTCAAATCTTGCAAATCCATATCCTACCAAAGCGGAAGATATAACCGTAAAAAGCACACAGGGAATTACCATCACAAACGTATTTGCCATAAATTTTCCCATATTATAGGCTCCTCCGGCTTTCCATCCTTCCACATATGCTCGAAAGCTGATTTGCGACGGAAGCAGTCTGTTAGAACCGAAAATCTCCGCATTTGTCTTAAATGTGGCAAAAAACATCCATACCAATGGATAAATTAAAATCACGCCTACCAGAATCAGAAATGCATACATCAATATTCTTCTTACTCTGCGAATCATACTGTGTCACCTCCGTCACTGTAAAATACCCATTTTGAGGATGTTCTAAAAATAATCAAGGTAAAAATCATCACCACTCCAAATAATATCCACGACAGCGCACACGCATAACCCATTTTGTAGTATTTAAACGCTTCATCATATACCTTCAGTATATAAAGATATGTTGATTTCATCGGACCTCCGCTGGTAATAACAAATGCTCCCGTAAATTCCTGAAATGCCGTTACAAGCTGCATAACCATATTAAAAAGTATTGTTGGCGTGATCAGCGGAATGGTAATCGACCAGAAGCATCTGACTGGCGAAGCTCCATCCACCCTTGCAGATTCATATAGCTCTGCAGGGACATTTTTAAGCGCTGCGAGAAAGATAACCATGGAAGAGCCAAATTGCCATACTGCGAGAAGGCTTAACGTAAACAGAGCCACCTTAGGGTTGCTGAGCCATCCCACCGGACCTATACCCAGCTTTGAAAGTATGGTATTTACTGTTCCCTCTCCGGAAAATAAAAACCTCCAGAGGACCGCGATCGCCACACTTCCTCCGAGTATGGACGGAAGATAATATACCGTCCGAAATATACCTATACCCTTAACCTTCAGATTTAACAGCATCGCGATAAATAATGCGAATATCAGTTTCAAAGGAACTGCTATAAGTACATAAATCAACGTGACTTCCAACGAATTTTTAAAATCTCTATCTTTTGTAAATATAGTAATAAAATTTTCAAGACCTACCCATTTGGGAGTTCCCATCATAGCATAATCTGTAAACGAATAGTACAGCGATGCCAGAAAAGGGTACAGCTGCAGCCCCAGAAATCCAACCAGCCATGGTGCGATATAAAACAGCCCCTGATATTTTCCAAGTCTTTTTTTCCATTTAATTTTCATATCTGTTACCTGCCTTTTCCGTTTCATAACCTGCATTTGGTTATAAAAAGGCTGCCTCACAGAAATCTGCAGGCAGCCATTCCATTATTCTACGGAAATTCTTTCCAGTACCTCTTCAAGCGCTGCAAAAGTTGATTCCACTGCTTCTTTTGGGGTTGCCATTCCATATGCTACCTTTGAATACTCATCTGTCAACGCATCTGTCAACTCGCTGTTCTGGGAAGGAACATTATCCTTTTCCTGCGCATCCGGATATGCCTCATCCATCAAATCAATAACCGGCTGCCGCAGAACTCCAGCTTCCACCGCCGCATCCTGCTGTGTCTTTGTGGTAGGAACTGCCCTGCAGGAACCCAGGATCACAGATGCCTCCTCATCGTTCAGCTGCCAGTTCAGGTATTCCAGAGCTGCATCTTTTGCCTGACTCTGACTGCTTAATGCCACCAAATAGGTGGGGCGTATTCTGGTCGCTCCCTGATTTACATTTTCTGTAATCGTAGGCCATAAAACCATCGTGGCTTTATCCGCTCCTTCCAGAAGATCATCTGATTTTGTAAATTCACTATTCCAGCAGAGCTGCGCAATTGACTGCCCGTTTATCCATTTGGGATTGGGTGTTGAAGAGCCGTAATATAGATCCGCTTCTCCCAGTGGTTCAAAAACTCCCACTTCATAAGCTTTTTGAATAATATTGTAAACATATAGAAGGTCATCTTTTGAAAAAGCGATTGTATAGTCATCATTAATCAACTGTCCTCCGGTTCGCTGTTTCAACATTGCAACGATTGCATTCAGAACATTTCCCCTGTCTGCTGTAAAGAAATAAACGTCCGGATTTTCTGAGTGAATTTTCTCTCCCAGTTCCAGAATTTCATCCCAAGTCAACTGATGATCTGTCGGAACTCCATATTTTTCTGCCGCTACTGTATTGAGCAACATGCCTGAAGCCTGCACCCCCATAGGAACCGCCAAAAGCTTTCCGTCATACACACAATATTGTTCCAGCAGTTCATCATCGATTCCACTGTAATCCAGGATATCCTGTTCGTAGAGGTCTGTAAAATAATCACCTCTCTCTACCCATTCATCCATCCAGGGCACGTCGATATGAAACAAATCTGCCACTGTTCCTCCAGAAAGCTGTGTCACTACTTTTTCCTGATAGCCGTCAAAAGCAGAATATTCTGGCTCGATTGTTACTTCCGGTTTCAGCTCTTTATATTTTGCCTGCAGATTCGTATACGCCTCATGTGTAGCACTTCCTCCCCACCACTCATATCGGAAACTCACATTCTTCGTATCTTCTTCCTGAGTCTCATCTGTTTTTCCGGATGTCTGTTCTTCTGTCTGACCGCATCCTGATAACATTCCAATGCTCAGAGCCATAACCAGTCCAATACTCCATATTTTTTTGCTGTTTTTCCCCATTTTCTTTCCTCCTTTTGTATTTTTAGTATGATTTTATTATAGCTTTCCCCGTTTTTTTATACAACTTCCACAAAAGGAGATTAGCACATCTTTATTTGACTATTTATTTATATTTGTATCATTTTTTGACTTTCTTCTTCATAAAATGATACCGGAAGCATTACAGAAGTTATTGTTCCCACACCGACTTTGCTGTAAATCTGGATACCATAGTTTTCTCCATACGCTAATTTTACTCTTTTATTTGTGTTATAAACCCCTATATGATCGGCAAAAGAATCACCTCTGTTCAACCCTTCTCGGAGCTCCTGCAATTTTTCTTTTTTTATTCCGGCGCCATTATCCGTTACCCGGATAACAATTTTCTTTTCTTTTTTGCGAATTGTGATCTTAATCCGCCCATCCTGACGCCCCGATTCTCTGATACCGTGATTTACTGCATTTTCTATTAGCGGCTGTAAAATAAATTTTACTATCTTTATAGCCAAAATATCATCATTATAATTCCATTCCAGTTCAAAAATTCCTCCATATCTCTCCTTCAATATTTGAATATAGCACTTTGTCACTCGAATTTCTTCTTTCATGGGAGCAAATTCGTGCTTTTGATCCAAAGAATAGGCAAGTATCTCTGAAAGATTCTCTACCATTTCATTTGCCGATGATCTGCCTCCTGCAGCTTCCGCGACCTTCCAGTTAATTGTTTCAAGCGTATTATATAAAAAATGGGGATTCATTTGGGATTGCATTGCCAGAAGTTCCATCGTTCGCAATCTGTATTTTCTTTCTGACAATTGAACCTTTAAATAATTCTGTTCAATAAAATTCTGCAGCATTAATTCTGTAATGTATGCAAAATAGTCTGTATTTCTTTTCGTAGACTGGATTTTGTACTCTTTTCCATTTTTTGCTGCTTCTAGTATTTCCTGTAATCTGTGAAATTTTCTATAATTATTTACCGTGGAAATAGTTGCAAGCGCCAAAGCCGTAGCCACTGCAATCACAAGCACTGCTCCTGCATACTCCAAAATCATAAAAGAAAGGCGATAAAATTCTTCCCGTGGTACAACCGAAATATATGTCCACAAGTATCTATCTGACTCCCTTCTATAGACAACGTGTTTATCTTTACTGAGAGTTTCACTGTTCGTACTCAGCAGTACTTCTTCATCCTGGTTCAGTATCTCCACAGTCTGCCCTTCAAAAACCTCTGTATCCTTCATCATTTTGATCAAATATTGTACATCCAGATTCAATATCACCACACCATCATGGTCTACGATCTGATAAACACTTACAACGTCTCTGCCCTCTTCCGTTTTCCTTCTTTCGCTGAAAATTTCCCTGCTATCCTTGTATTTTAAATAGCTTCCATACCAGCTTTCGTTCAGTTCTCCGCCCAGTATAGATACCCGGTCATTTGATTTTATATAGCGTTTCTTTTCATTTGGATAGTAAATGTAGATACTGTCGATATACTGTCTTGCATTAACCGGGGCATCTATATAGGTCTCGATCATTTCTAAGTCCTGATGCTCCTGATATCCATAAACTTCTGCATTCAACACATGGTAACATTTATTGATAATTGCGGGATTAATATCAAATGCCAACATTAAAGAATCCAGTTCACTTAACATCATCTCTGTATTCTGCAGCGTAGTATTTAACAGCTTCTGATTTGCATTTCCCAGCTCTGTTTTAAGATAATGGTATCCAACCAACATTCCCACTCCTCCAACCAGAAAAATAGACAAAACTGCCGGGAGAAAATATCTCATAAAAATTCCCGCAAAATATTTCCTTTTATCTATTCTTTTATCTCTCATGGGCATTCCTCTCTCTGCTCTCTCTATATTCTCTCGGACTCATATCATATTTGGCATGAAATGCCCTGGCAAAGTTTTTGGAATTCGTATATCCCAGCTTTTCTCCAATCTCCCCTATGCGGTATCTGGGGTTACAAAGCATTTTCTGCGCTTCCCTCATTTTTATTTCCATCACATATTCTGAAAAATTTTGCCCTGTTTTTTTCTTAAACAGCCTGCTCAAATACTGAGGATTCATATTTACAATTTCTGAAACTTCTTCCAGATTTGCCGATCCAGGATTCCTTTCCACATATGCTTTTACCATCTTACTGATACTTCTATACATCTCCTCTTCCCTGTCCGGATCCTTTTCTTCCATACGGCTATCCAGTTTTTTCTTCATATTTCCAAAAACAGTTTTTATTTCCTCATACTTTGTTGGTTTCAGTATATAATCATGCACTCCATAGCGAATACCTTCCTTCGCGTATTCAAAATCCCTATATGCGCTAAGTAAAATAATTTCTATCGGTAAGTTCTCTTCGCGTATTCTGCGGATCAATTCCATTCCATCCATTACCGGCATCCGGATATCTGTGAGAATCACATCAATATCCTGGCGTTGCAAATTCTCCAGCGCTTGTTTTCCATTAGACGCCTTTGCTTTCACCTCGAATCCCATGTCGCACCAAGGTATATAATTGCTCAGACCATTTAGTGTTGCATATTCATCGTCCACGATCATTAATCGATACATTTTTCGTCCCCCTATCTTCTCGCAAGCATCTCAAGTTTTCACCATTTATTTTAACCCACAGGACGTACAAGGTCTAGTTTACATTTTCATATATTCGCAGATTTGTTTTAAGTTTCCTACAACAAATGCGGCATCGGAATTGCTCTTCCGACACCGCATTATAAAACTTCCTGCATGTCTGTTTATAACTTTAGCCTTCTTTTATTCCCGGATATTTTTCATTGATTTCCCGTATTTTTTCCGGCGCAATCTTAAACGCATGGTTCTCATCCAAAAGTCCGTTGATTTCCTGCTGAACGTCCGAGACCTGTGTATAACAGTACCCTGTAATATACAGAATCTCCCTGATTGCAGCCGTAATTTTCCCGAACCGGTGCAGGAATTCCTCTTCACTCGATACAGTTCTTCCATACCCCCATGCTCCCTCTGCACCGCCCGAAAAAGCAATTCCCCCATATTCACTGATGATAATCGGCTGACCTCTGTAGGAATACCCGTCGGCGAGCGCCGGTTTGCACTTATTGGGATACAGGTGCGCTGTTATAATGTCCTGCAGTTTTCCCGCATACCGTTCCTGAAAACAGGTTCCGTCCTCCTCATAATCGTGGATTGTGAGAATATCTGAAACCGTGTGCTCCCAGCCGTCATTTACGATGACCGGTCTCATGCTGTCCATGCTTTTTGTCAGGTAATAAATTCCCTCTGTAAATGCCTGCTGCCTGGGATCTGTCCTGATCTGCGGAATCCCCCAGGATTCATTGAAAGGCGTCCATGTAATGATCGAAGGATGATTATAATTCTGTCTTACAACTTCCATCCATTCCCTTGTAAACTCCTCTGCCGCATTGTCATTAAATTCGTAGCATGCAGCCATCTCGCTCCAGACGAGCATTCCTTTCACATCACACCAGTATAAAAACCGTTCATCCTCTGTTTTCATATGCTTGCGCAATCCGTTATATCCCATTTGCTGTATTTTATCTATATCGGAAATCAAAGCATTCTCGTCCGGAGGCGTCAAATGGGACTCCTTCCAGTATCCCTGATCCAGAATCAGCTTTTGGTACAGAGGCGTTCCATTCAGCAGGATATTTCCTTTGCTGATTTTAATCTCCCGCATTCCAAAATAGGAATAGACTTCATCCACCACCCGGTTCTCTTTATAAATGCGGACTTCCACATCATACAGCGCCGGATCTTCCGGGGACCATAAATGTATTCCCCACGGGCTTTCTTCCGGAAAATAAAGACAAATCGTTTCCTTTTCCTGCGTTCTTTTTAATTGTCTGATGCACCTGCTGATTTCTGTATCTCCATAGGAAATCACCGTTTCGATCATGCAGCCGACTGCCTGCCGTGCAGTCTCGTATAAAATCTCTACGCTCTGTGTATCAATATCCGGCGTCATTTTTATGCTTTTCAGATACTCAGGCCGTATACATTCTATCCATACGGTTTTCCATATCCCGGTGCTCTGTATGTACCAGCAGCCGAAATTCTCTTTCTGCCATCTCTGTTTTCCTCTGGGCTGTGCGGGATTTTGAGAATCTTCCGCTTTTACTGTTACTGTATTTTCCCCCTGCGCAACATACTTTGTTATGTCAAACGTAAATCTGGCATATCCACCCTGATGGCATCCCGCATATTTTCCATTGATCCACACCAGAGTTTTATAATCGCTTCCTTCAAAATGAAGAAGAACTTTCTTATTCTCTATTTCTTCTTCAGAGAACCATACGCTGCGCCTGTACCATACATTTTCATGGTGCGTCTCATCACAAATACCGCTCAGTTCTGTTTCATACGTAAACGGAACCTGTATCTTCCTGCATTTTTCGGGAAATTCTGCAAACCATTCCCTATCCTCTCCCTCATTCGCGTCGTCAAAGAGGAAATCCCAGCTTCCATTTAAATTTCTCCATTTATCCCGTACCATCTGCGGACGCGGATAGTCTTTCACATAGTGTCTCATAAAAATATTCAATCTCCTTTTCGTATTTTACCCCTTTACAGAACCTACTGTCATCCCTTTCACAAAATACTTCTGAACAAATGGATAAACCAGCATAATAGGGATCAGAGAAATAAAAATCTGCGCGCATCGGATTATCTGTCATCAACCATGGTCAGAAGCTTGAAATCATCCAGACTGAGCGTGCTTAAATCTCTTTTTACCACTACTGTATATAAGTAAGATGCCAGCGGATAGCTGCTTGGAAAGTTTGAGAAAATAAGTCCGTCAAAATAGCTGTTCCACTGTGTGACAAAAGAAAACAGAGTTAATGTCGCAATTGACGGCTTTGCACACGGTACATAGATCAAAAAGCAGGTCTGAAACTGATTCGCTCCATCAATCAGTGCAGCTTCTTCCAATTCCTTGGGAATATTCCGAAAGAAATTCAGCATAAGAACAATGTTGTAAACAGAAATTGTCGTCGGAAGGATAAGCGCCCAGATTGTGTCCATCATATGCAGGTTCTGAATCAGAAGATACCCGGGAATCAGCCCTCCGGAAAACAGCATCGTAAAAAAGAATACCCATGCATAAACGCTTCTCGCCCGAAGCTGCGAATTATCCTTGGAAAGCGGATAGGCTGTCATGATAGTGATTACCATAGAGAGCGGTACTCCGATCAGCACTCTCTCTAGAGATTTTATCAGGGATGTCCAAAATTCTTTCTTTCCCATAACGTAACTGTATGCACTGGCGGTAAATTCCACCGGAAAAACGGATACTTTTCCGGCTGATACCGCTGTAGCGCTTGAAAATGACATGGCGAGAATATTCAGGATAGGAAACAGGCAGAGCGCCGCCAGCAATGCCAGAATCGAATAATTTATAATCTGAAAGGCAATCCGTCCTTTCGTCTTTTTACGCATACACCCTCCTCCTCTCAGAAAACACGGTAATCGGCAAATTTATACGCCAGAAAATAGGATACCGAGATAAATGCAGTAGAAATTGAACACCTGGTCAAATCCCGCATTTAAGACATTTCCCAGACTTAAGACCATCATCAGCACAATAATCATCCGCATTCCCGGCAGCGTTACATGCCAGGTCTGCCTCCATCGGTTTGCTCCGTCAATTTTGGCAGCTTCATACAAATCTGTATCAATCCCAAGAATTGCCGCAAGATATACGATCGCCCCATATCCGAAGTTCTTCCACACGTCGGTTACAATCAGTGTTTCCCGAAAATACTCATTGTCGCCGAGAAAAAAGATTTCTTTTCCTCCAAGCGCCGTTATAATCTGGTTTATGATTCCGGTGCTCGGCGAAAGAATATCAAGAAAAATCCCTCCCAGAACAACCCATGATAAAAAATACGGCAGATATACAATCGTCTGCACTGTCTTCTTAAATTTTATAAAACGCACTTCATTCAGAAGCAGGGCAAATATGACAGGCACCACAAGCCCCAGTATAATTTTCCAGAACGCTATAATTACCGTATTTTTCATTGCCTGCCCGAATCCAGGAAGATGAAAGACATACTCAAAGTTCTTCAGCCCGACCCATTCCTGATCTCCAAACATCCCTTTACTCGGTATAAAATCCTGAAACGCTATGATCAGACCTGCCATAGGCACATAGCTGAAAATCAGGATAATAGCAAGACCGGGCAGCAGCATTAAGTGCAGCGGCAGCTCTCTTTTAAAATGTGAAAGCGTATACTTTGATTTTTGTTTCGTTTTCTTTGGCATTGTATCCCTCCTGCCGTAAATTTATATCTAAGTCCCACTCGGGCAAGGGGGATACAAGCCCCCCTGCGCTATGACTTCTTATTTATTTTCCTCATACCATTCATTTACTTCATCCGTCATGTCCTCTCCGCCTGCCGCTTCCCACTCTTCCACAACAGTGTCAAATGCGTCCAGGGATTCCTGGCCGGAAATGATTTTAATAAAGGTCTCATCCAGCATATCATCCAGTGTGGTTTTCTTCGTTGTCATAACTTCTCCTGACGCTCCCAGGAACTGATCATATACCAGCTCCACATTTTCGCTGTTCTGATATTCCATTAAAAGCTCCTGGCTTCCGTTTTCTCCAAATACCCGGTTCCATCCCCAATACGTCCTGTCTCCATTCAGCGCCTTGTTGCAGTAATCCCACATACTGTACGCCTCTCCGCTTAAATCTCCAGGATCCTGTGTCTTTAAATGTTCGGAGATTTCCTGTGTAATTACCTGATTTTTGTTAGGACCGCTCATATTTACCGGAGCCAGCTTCCATAATCCCTCCGCGCCGTTTCCGGGATTTGCGTACTTTTCATACTCGTTCAATTCCGGATCCAGCACTTTTTCACAGTAGAGATTCATCATCTGTACCAGGGCTTCCGGATGTTCACAGTTTTTGCTTACCACATACCAGCTGCTTGTCGCCATGCGGACGCCCGGCTTAATCTTTGCCCCTTCTTCTGCCGTCGGAATCATATAGGGCATCCAGTCTGCATTTTCATCCGCGTTAACCACACTCTGCAGATAATCCAGCGTCGACGCGTGGAATCCGTACATCGCGCCGCATTTTCCATTAACCAGGGCTTCATTCGCTTTTTGTCCGTCATTTACATAAAATTCCGGATCGACCAGACCCTCTTCATACAATTCGGCCAGAGAGCCCAGCGCCTCCTTCATCTCAGGCGTGGTGCTTCCATATACAAGCTTACCGCTTCCGTCGTCGATCCAGGACTGCGGGTATGCCTCATACGCATTACACCATCCCTTGATATCAAACTGATTTCCATACAGGTCTGAGCTTAATGCAAGACCCACACTTCCATCTCCCGCATAGTCCTTAAATGCCCTCAGAATATCTTTCAGTTCATCCAGCGTTTTGGGGGCTTCCAGATTCAGCGCATCCAGCCAGTCCTGGCGAAGCCAGAGAATCTGCGTCGTCTCCATATCGCAGTCCAGATAAGGAAGTCCGTACTGCACGCCGTCAATGGTACATGCCTTAATTGCGGCGTCCCCGCCTGCTTGGAGAAGCTCTTTCAGATAATCACTCGCATATTCCTCAATATACGGTTCCAAATCTACAATCAGATCAGCCTCCACGAGTCTCTTGAGATTGGACTTATCTACAATCGCTATATCCGGGATATCTCCTGAGGCAATCGCGGCATTAAATTTCTGCGTATACAGATCCGCACTCGATGCGATCCAGGAATATTGAACCTCATACCCTAATTCGTCCGCAATAAGATCTGTCCATACATTTTTCTCATAGGACTGATCTTTCAGGTGTGCAAAAACATTGGATTCCGCCATCGGATCCTGCTGTCTTACAAAAGTAACAGGGATCAGTCCCCCGTCTGCCGTACTGCCTGTATCTTCTTTTGTGTCTGAAGACTCTCCGCTGTTTCCGCAGCCTGCCGCAATTGCCATTGCCGTTACCAGTAACATTGCCACTAATTTTTTCTTCATGTTCCTTCCTCCTACTATTTTTTATATTGCAGGACGATTTCCCGTCCGACAGTACAGATTTATGATTTTCTATATAAAATCACCGGACTGACAAGAATCCCCTGAATTTTCAGCTGATACTCGTATGCCCATGCGGCTCCCGTTGTCCGATAGGAATTGGGATGCCCGCGCCACGGCTCCGTCCGGTTACAGTTATGCAATGCCCCAAAGGTATTATTTCTGCTCCCAAACGCAGTCAGCTCAAGGATATGGCGTCCTCTTTTCATTCCCGGAATTGTAATGCAGTAGGGCGAGAAAGCGATAGCTCCACATTCTCGTCCGTCTATTTTAACTTTGATCAGGGGACTGCGAAACTGTATCGCTTCAACCTGCAGAGTCCCATCTCTGTTCAGTTCTATCGGAATTTTATAGGTAAGGTTTCCTCCGTAGAACGGGAACCCCTGTACGCACAAATCTCCGAAAGCAATACGGTCCCTCTTCTTTTCAATCACGGCAGTTCTGCCCCATACACGCACGCCGAATTCTCCCAGGATATACATTGCTTCCATATTAAATCTGTGATAATACGGCATTTCCGCGATCAGAATATTCTCCCCCTGCCGCAGATCCGGAAGCCTTACCTTGCGAATCGAGCGGTCCACATAGTATCCTTCCGGTTTTTCTGTTATCTCTTCTTTGTTCCACCAGAGCCTGGTCTTATCCGCATGTTCCAGGGCAAGCCAGACAGTATCGAGGGGTATCTCCGAATAAATTCTAAATCTCACCTGAATCGTATGCTCCGGTTTTTCTGATTGTTTTGCCGTCCATGGCTGCGGAAAAGCTTCTGTACGCAGAGGATACCCCGCGTATCTCCGGAATTTATTGTCAAGACGGAGAATCTCCTCGCTTTCTATCCATTCGCCGCCGTCAATTCTTCCGTCTGCGATATCCAGAATCAGAACATTCGGTTCCTCCCGTTCAATTCTCACAAAATCCGGAACGGACAAAACGTCTGCTTCACTTCTTCTCTCTTTCCGTTTTTCCACTGTGAGTTTTTTACTCTTCACAGATTCCAGGCAAAACAGCAGAAAATCGTGATCAAAAACCTCTGCTTCTATACAGGTGTTCCCATTTTCATGCGCATAATCCACTTCCCTGATTTCCCCTGTCATTGCGTCATACTGCAGCGGTCTGTATATTCCTTTGAATCTGACAGTAAGCTGCTCTCTTTGCGGAAGATCCGGATTTATCATAGGCATACAATGTGCCAGAAACAGCCATTTTCTGTCGCCGTCCCGCCGGATCTGGCTGACTATATTTCCAGTGCGCTCTCCCGACTGCAGGCGGACATCCACGGTTCTCACTGGTTCCAGCGCATTTAATATTGCGCATTTGGAAAACGGAATTTTCTCACACGACTCAGCAAACGCGCTTATCCGAGAATCTTTCACAGCGTCAATATACTGAGGAATCTCCCCCGCAAAGATCACCCTGCCTCCTTTTTCCTTAAATTTCTTCAGCCGTTTCAGCGTACTGCTTCTAAGCGTTATACATCCTGGTACCAGAATCACATCGTATTCCATCTTTCCGACGCTGACCCATTTACTTTCATCCAGCTCACTGTCCGCCGTCTGATCCTTCCAGAGAGATTCACAGATAAAATCAAAATCTAACAGCCCGTAAAGAAGCCATTCTGTAAGCTGTTTAAAATTATGATCCATCTCCTCTCTTCTCTCCTGTGTCTGTTCCCTGGGCCCCCAGCAGAGCCAATAGGATTCTATCGGATGTATCACTCCCACTCTTACCTCTTCATTTCCCCTCGTCAACGCCGTATTCAGCCTTGCAAAGTAATCTTCTATCACGGAATATTCCCGATACCATGGAGACTGATATCCAATAGATGCCGGATAATCCCGTTTCGCCTCACCTGCCATAGACGTCCAGGTCAGATGATGTACGCGGACAGTGACACCCAGCGCTGCCTGCCAGTCTCCCGCCAGCTTATGTCCCCGAAAATCAAAATCCCATCCTGTCACGCCGTACAGCTCGCTGAGCATCGCTTCCCGCCCATACTGATGGACCGCGCTCTGCGCCTGCTTGGCGGTATTTAACTCCCTGCTGTCATAAAGCATGTCAATCCCCGGGATTTCAAAAGAGCGATACGAACGCATCGCCTCTCCCAGCATTGCCGTCTGGGAGGCTAGCGTCGGCTCTTCCATCATATGTCCCGTCAGGGCAATCCCATGCGCGCGGCACCACCTTCCGATCTGATCTGCAAATGCTTCTGTGAATCTCTCGCAAATATGGTCATGATATTGGTAGCGTTTTACCGAAATCTCTCCGTTCGGAAGCTCCCAGACACATTCCGGCAGGCTTTCCAGGAATTCACAGCCATACGCTTCCCTGTAGGTATCCGGAAAATCATCTGTGTAGGGTAAGATTACACAGGTTCTTTCCTCTGCAAAATGAAGTACAGACTTGGGACGAAACTGCGATTCGTCCGTAAAAATTGCTGGAATTGCTTTTCCGAATTCATCCCCAAATCTTTCATAATACGCTTCGTGAGTTATCTGTATAAAGCGCCTGATCGCTTCGGGATTCAGCGTATCCACATAGGACTGATTATTAAACCATGGATCATTCTCCGCAACTTCTCTGTAAAGATACCAGATATCCTCATTTTGAGGATTCTCCTCCTCCTTTTTCAGGAAGCGGTAGCTTTTCAAATATCCATTTTCCAGACGGACTGCATATTTTCCCAGACAGACCAGCCGCTCTTTCTTCTCCTCCATCGTTTCCGGAGAGAGAACCAGCCAGCGCTGGCGATATCGGTTCTCTTTTGTGACCATGCCGCCTGCTGCGCCGGATGGAAAACGGTCTTCATCGTATAACCACGTTTTCATTCCGAGAGACTTCCCCTTTTCCAATGCATACGCCGCCATATCCATGTACTCCTCTGAAAGATACGGTAAATCCATTCCCGTCCTGCTGTGAATATGCGCGCCGCCCATTCTATCACCGGCATGCGTATACCTTCAGATTCTCCATTCATCAGGCGGTGAAAATTTTCACAAAGCGAAAATCTTCTCTCCATTTTCTTTCACACCTCTTTTCTGCATTTATACATTTATTATATTGATTTATGTTGATTACACCTATTACTTGTGTCATTTTCAATGTTTATCCGTGAGTTTTCGCCTTATTTTTGTATATTTTTAATATTTAAACATAATTTATATTCAAATCATCGCATTTTCCTTTTGCAGCCCAGAAATCATATTCAAAGTGGCCGCGTACAGACCTGCTGCAAAAAAGCAAAAAATAACAGCATATCATTCAGGTACTCCGCCTTGCAGATATACTGTTATTCTTTGCACTCTTCTTTTCCCTTAACCCATTTCCGAGTAAGAAATGCTCATTATAATATCCTGTTCATAATCTCCAAATTTTTTTCCAAAAAGATTAAATCCCCCTTTGTGAACCGCATCATCCTTAACTCCTATTCTGACAAGCACCGTGTTGTTTCCCATAATATCCAGATCTTCCACTGTAAGCTTTCCGACTTTCTGATTATTAATATAGCATCCGTCTCTTTTAACTTCCCAGATGGTCAGCAGTCCATACTGTGTCCTGCCCGCAGACCAGGTAACAGGGGTGATCTTCCCCCTTCGCTTTCCAAAATCCCCCGGGCTGGTCCACGTTCCGCACTCTTTTCCATTCACCCAAAGCGTAATATCTGATTTCCAGTCCTCACTGTATCCCGGCACTTCCGAACACAGTTCTGCCGATACGCTCAAAGACTGAGGCGTACATTTATATGGCATCTCCCGCAGGCGGTTGGGAAATATATACTCTACAAATCCCCTTGCGCTCCATAAAATCTGCGCTGTAGTTCTCTCAGGCATATAAAAAGACTGTTCTGTATCATCCATTCCCAAGATACAATGCTCATTTGCCAGCCCGCACGCCGGCTCTACCTCACACTTTGTATAATTGCCCACCGGCATTTCCACGCTGATGATACTGTCTACATCCGTAACTGCCTTTGTAAACCGAATATTCAGCATGTCTACAGACCGGGTACAAATTTTAGCATTTCCTCTGCTCCCCGGACGTTCCTCTACAGTAACAAGACCGGCGCTCTGCAAAACCCGGATATCCAAAGCCGCACTGGAAGCCGGAATACCGATGCTTTTGGAAATCTCCGAAATACTCATCTTACCATTATTCAGCAGCTGCAAGATCCGTATCCTAACCGGAGAGGACAGCGCTTTTCCCAGGCGGTTCAGTTCTTCTACATCACTGAGCCTCAGACGTACATTTTTAGCCATATAGTTCTCCCTTCTGCTCTGCTGTTTTCCTGGCATCTATTTTATCAGAAACTCCGCTCCGATCACAGCCCTGTTTTTTCTGAACACAGCTAAAGGCGACTGACTGCATCACCGATATCACGATCCCCATTTCTTTACTAATCCCCTTGATTGCCTGGCTCGGCTGCCTTTTCTTCGATATGAGCGACTTCATAATTACCGCAATTAGTAAAATTATCCCCATCACTTTAAATGCCTTTCTCACGAATTTATTTCCCCCGTATCAGATTTGCTTATGAATATCTGCTCCACCATTCAGAAGTTTTCTTTTCAAAAAAATTGAGTGATACTTTCCTCAATGCTTTGATCGTTCCGCTATAATGAATTGCGGCTGACACCGGCTTCCCGTACTATATCGGTTACTGTGATTTCATGGTACGGTTTTCTTTTCATCAGCCGAAAAAGGGATTGCGTGATACACTTGCAGACAAATATATTAGCATGATGAGTCCGTTCCATCTATTCACCTCCAGATCATACTCTGTAACAAGTGTACCAGATGTGCTGTCAGAGCACAACATCTGCAAGACGCACTGGTACAAAACACAACAAATTGCTCCATAGTGCGCAATCACGAAATAGCACGGGCTTGGCACTGAACATTTGGCAGGTTTTTTAAGCAGGAATCCGGTCATCCCATACAAAAAAAGACGTATCGCACATGAGATTCTTTCAATACTTCTCTCATGCTGCAATACGCCTATGTTTCTTTTTGCCTACTTCCAGAGCATCTCCCCA
Source organism: uncultured Lachnospiraceae bacterium (assembly GCA_944384105.1). Lineage (GTDB taxonomy): Bacteria > Bacillota > Clostridia > Lachnospirales > Lachnospiraceae > Egerieimonas_A. Next base: position 58,950 of record CALWSC010000026.1, read on the forward strand.
TACCGTTCCCGCAGCCCCTGATCTGTCTGCACAAATGCAGGGATATATTCTTCCAGAATTCTGCGAACCAGTTTAAGTGCCTCGGCTCCATCGTAGATATGAGTGGTATTATTCCGGTCTCTGAGCATTTTCAGCCACACTTCTTCATCCATAAAGCTGTAATATTTATATGCCGCTTTAATAATATCCCTCGGAGAACCTGTTTTTCCCGCACTGTCACCTTCCTGCAGAAGGAGCTCCTTAAAAACTTTCCAGCCCAATTCAAACTGAATGGAAAACTTATCTATAATCCCGCTGATGATAAATTCGTTATGCAGATCTTCTCCCGGAGCTTTTTTGAGCGTTTCTAGATGCGCGGAAAAATTTTCATACTTTTTCATAGAGCACCCTCCCGTCCCTTTCGATTTCCCGTTCTAATTCAGGAGATATCCCGCTGTCTCCGTCAATAATGTCCACTTCCAGAAGCGACCAAAGTTCCTCCTGCACACGGTCATAAAACGCCGCAAAGTCCCGGCAGCCAAATACTGCAATATCGATATCACTTTTTTCCCTGCAGTCTCCCCTGGCTCTGGAACCGAAAAGAACCAGTTTTTGAGCGCCCTGCTCTTTTGCAAACTGCGCCAGCTGGCGATATACCCTGGCAATCTTCTCATCCTCTCTTTTGCCGTTCATTCACACTCCCCCTTCTGCCTGATCTTTGCCTGCGGCTAATCCGCTTATCCCCTCAAAAATCCCTCAATAATCTTCTCCTCTGCCTCTTCCTCCGTAAGCCCAAGTGTCTGTAGTTTTAAGATCTGCTCGCCTGCGATCTTTCCGATCGCCGCTTCATGGATCAGGGCGGCATCCAGATTACCCGCGAACAGTTCCGGAGAGGCATTTACCTTTCCTTCTCCCACCAGAATCGCATCGCATTCCGAATGGCCTGTGCAGCGGTTATTGCCCAGAATTTTGGAGTGATATTCCTGATAGGAGTGATCTCTTGCCACAGACCGGGAGATGAGGTCTACCGCAGAGTCTTCTCCCTGCATGTCTACCTCAAAATCCGTCTTGGCGTACTCCTCGCCGTCTGTCATGATACTCTCATGGATGATCAGCCGTGCGCGGTCCTTCAGGACGCCGCGGGTGGTGCGGGTGGTGCGGTCAACACCGCGGATCTGGAGTGTCTCCATCTCGAGCACTGCGTCCTCGGCAAGCTCCACGTCCGTGACGGGATCGATTTTTCTTAAGCCGACGCCTGTTCCGCTTCCAATGTGTTTCTCCTTATAGACCACATGCGCGCCGCGGTCAAGCAGAAAACGGTGGATACCGTTATGGCGCGCTTCACCCTCGCCGTCAGAGTGGACTCCGCATCCGGCAATGATTGTCACATCTGCATTTTCACCCACATGGAAGTCATTATATACCACATCGTCGATATTTCCGACCGTAACACACGCCGGAATATATACATTCTCCTTCTTCGTGCCCGGAGCGATGTAAATATCGATTCCTCTGCCGCCCTCCTTTGGCTCAATGCGAATATTCTCTGTAGAGCGCACACCCGCGCACTGTCCGTTCTCTCGGATATTGAACGCGCCGTCAAATTCCTTGCCGTTCCAGTCGGATACCTCCCGGAGAATTTCTTCTGTAACCTTATTCATCGCTCTGTATCTCCTTTCCAATCGGGCAGCTTCCAACCTTCTCATCTGCCAGAAGCTGCGGGAGGATCTCCTCCCTCGGTCCTGCGGCGCGCACCTTTCCGTCCGCCACCACAACAATCTCATCTGCAATATTCAGCAGTCTCTCCTGATGCGAAATCACCAGAAGCGTCTCCGTTCCCTTCTTCTTGAGTCTCTCAAATACATCGACCAGCCCCGCGAAGCTCCAAAGGTCGATGCCAGCCTCCGGCTCATCAAAAATCGCGAGCTTTCTGTCCTTTCTCGCAAGCACTGTGGCGATCTCAATTCTCTTGATCTCGCCTCCGGAAAGACTTGCATTCACTTCACGGTCAATATAATCCTGCGTACACAGCCCGACCTTTCCGAGAATGCTGCACAGCCGATGCTCCGGCAGTTCCCCGCCGGCTGCAAGCATTAAAAGGTCGCGCACCGTCAGCCCTTTGAAGCGCACGGGCTGCTGAAACGCATAGCTTACGCCGAGTTTTGCACGTTCCGTAATATTTTTATCTGTGATATCCACATCATCCAGCCAGATTTCCCCGGATGTGGGGTGTTCCAGACCGGAAACCAGCTTTGCGATCGATGTCTTGCCGCCTCCGTTTGGTCCTGTGACGATGGTAAGTTTTCCTGTCTGCACCGTCAGATCGATTCCCTTTAAGATCTCCTCTCCGTCCGGAAGCGTCCAGTGTATGTTTTTTAAAGTAAGCATCTCTTGCCTCCTGTTGCTGCAAGCGCGACGGCAAAAGCCAACGCGCAGTATTTTTTTGTTTCACCATCATTTTACAGCATTGTCGAAAAAAAGCAAGGGGATACGCCGCGATTTCGCGTGTTCCCCCTGCGCATACCGTCAAAAGATTTCCTCTGCATCCTGCGGCAGCTCCTTTACTCTGGCAAGAAATTTTCTGCTGCCCTGCGCTTCTGATTCGTTGTAGCTCATGCCGAGTGCCGCAGCCTCCTCCCGCGCCGTCTCATCGAACAGTTCGCACATCCCTTCCACTGCCGTCCACAGATGTCCGATATCTGCGTCCGCATACGTTCTCAGAAAGCGCTCCCATGTTTCCTCCGGGATAAAATTCTTCATGTACTTTCCGGACTTGCCCATGCTCTTTTTGTAGTCTGTCAGTCTTCCCGCCTTCCAGGAAAGCAGTGTAAACAGCTGCGGGCGGACATGGAGGTTAAGCATGTCCATGACATATGTGACTTCTTCCCTCCAAAGCCCTTTTGCCACACTGTTTAAGCACCACCAGAACTCATTGCATACGCACAGAAAGTCAATCTCCCCCGGCCGCTTTACCCAGTGTTCCTCATCCGTGGACTCCGGCATCTCGGGCAGTATTCCGTCCTTATCGAGCAAAATCCGGCACAGCCTGTCCTCTGTGATGTGTTCCCTCGCATACGGAATGGACTGTACGTGCAGATCGATGCGATTGCCGTCTGAAAACTGCATCAGCCATCCGAAGTTCTCATCAAGATTCGTCTCCATCCCCTGCATCTGATCCATGAGCTCCGGCATCTGCATATAGAGGCGTTCTCCAAACCGGTCAATCCACGCCGGATCCTCATAGAACTCTCTCGTCTCGTCCACCACATATACAATGTCGTAATCCTGAAACAGATCCCGCGGCGCATTTTTGTTCGTGCGGGAGCCGTTCATGTAAACTGCACGGATTCTTCTGTCCTCCTTTGCAGTGTCCAGGATCAGGTCATACATTTCTTTTTCTGAGCGCATACACGTTCCCTCCGTTCTTATATTATTCTTACCGATTCACGTTCCACAATGCGGATCGGGAGCTTTTTCTGCGTCAGCACGCCTTCCTCCCCGCCGTTTTCTATCAGCTGCATCAGCATATCCACCGCCTGCCAGCCCTTCTCGCGTACATCCTGCGCAACCGTGGTCAGCGCAGGACGGATCAGCGTAGCGTAGCTGTTATTGTCAAATCCCGTCACAGAGAGCTCCTCCGGCACCCGGATTCCCTCATCATGGAGGAACTGTATTCCCTCCGCCGCATAGTAATCCGATGAGAAGAACAGAGCCGTATACTGCTTATATTTTTCAAGGTTCCCTCTGTGCATCTCCATGCGCTCCACATGTCCGAACGGCATAAGTTGGCGGCACGATTCGATCTCCCCTTCCTCTATGCCGTACTCCCGAAGCGCTTTTTGCATCCCTTCCCAGCGCGCACGGTCGACCCCCACATCCCAGGGCGTCAGAAATAAAATCTTCCTGTGTCCGCGCTGCAGCAGATACTTTGCCATCTCATATCCTCCGGCAAAATCATCGAGCCCGACATTCGGTATCGCATGCTTTCCATAATAGACGTCAATAGAGACTACCGGAGCCCGCGCCATGCGCCGGATCTCAAGATTGTCCTCCGCAGAAATACCTATAGTCAAAAGCCCTTCCACGTTCCAGGCACTTGCAAGCTGACAGTTCTCTTCCATGCCGCTGGACATATGGAACATCATATAGTAGCCCCTGCGTGACAGCTCTGTCTCTATCTTTCCCAGGATACTCCCCGTAAACGGATCCTGGAGCTTCTCCTCCCGGAATCTTTCCTCAGTTCCCACGATCACTCCGATGATCCTGGAGCCGTTTCCCGCCAAAAGCCGCGCTCCCATGCTCGGCACATAGTTCGTCTCCTCGATAATCCGGTTGATCTTATCTATTGTCGCCTGGGACACCTTCCTGGTGTTCCCATGAATCACATTCGATACGGTCGTCGCGCTGACGCCCGCCCGCTGCGCTATATCTTTGATACGAATCATGTTCTTCCTCCATCATCCTTTTCCCCAGTATAGCATATTTTTAAATAAAAAAGAACCGCCGCCGGAAATTTATCGCCGGCAGCGGCTGTCTTATTTTTATTGCTTTTATAGGCGAAAATCGTTTTATAACTTCATGCAAATGTTTATAGAAACAAGGAATAGGCAACATTATTCCCTCAAATCACAATCTTTGCACATATATCTTTTCTTCTGAACCCCACGGAGCCATTTTGCGGTCTATTACATTAAATCCATATTTTTCATATAAATTTTCATGATCACTAACAATATATACTTTTTCAAAATGAATTGACTTTAAATAAGCCATTGCATACTGAACAAGCTTTTGACTTAATCTATGTCCCCTATATTCTTCGCCAATGATTTACCTGCTCTCCACGAACAGTTTTCAGCGTATTTTTTTAATTTGTTCCATAAATCATCCGACGATGTGATTTTTTTTATCTCCATAAGGTTCTCACTTTCTTGCCTTTCCAACATCCTATTTCATTCTTTTATAACTCGGACAGAGATTTTCTGTTTTTTTCATAATAGCAAGGTCATTTGTTCTCGTCAATAGATGTAACAGCTCAGCTTTCATAAAATATAATATCCCTTATATCTGACGCATCAATTTATACCATCATACGAAATTCGGACAGCATTTAAGGGGTTGTCGGTTAATGCCGATTTTTAGCCCCTAACGCATAAGGATGAGACAATCCAGTAAAATCCTGGCTTTTTCTAAGCCACGGATTTCCTCTGGGCGGTCTCATCCTTTTCTGTTTCCTTAT